>JABFXA010000224.1 GCA_013361955.1 Nocardioidaceae bacterium | reverse complement strand
GTGCAGCGGCGCCACCGCCAGGTCGACGCCGAGCACCGGCCGCACCCCGCCCTGCAGGCAGGCCTTGGCGAACCGGACCGCGCCGTAGGTGCCGTCGCGGTCGGTCAGCGCGAGGGTGTCCATCTCGTGCTCGACGGCCCGCTCGACGAGCACGTGCGGGTGCGAGGCGCCGTACTGCAGGGAGTAGCCGGACGCGACGTGCAGGTGGACGAACGGGTCAGGCAATGGAGCGCCTCTTCGCCGGGAGGGCCAGGTGCTCCTGGACCGGCACGTGCCGGGTCATCCCGAGGGACTCCTCGACCACGCCGAGGAACCGGTCGGCGTCGCGGACCAGGTCGTCGGCCTCGCGCTCGGTGACCGCCCGTTGCGACCCCGCCTCGGCGGCCGCCCGCTTGGCCGCCCCGGCGGAGAAGAACGTCGCCCACTCGGCGAGCTCGGGGGCCACCTCGGCGAGCAGCACCCAGGCGTTCTTCTGCTGCCGGCCGCGCCGGTTCGGCAGGGTCGGGGTGGCCCGGGCGGCGAGCAGCGCCGCGGTGGCCCGCAGGGCCGCGACGTGCGCATGGGCGTAGCGGGCCGGCACCTCGGTGGCGGTCATCGCCTCCGAGAGCGAGGTCGCCGCTCGCTCCAGGTAGGCGTGGGTCGCGGCCGGCAGGTCGAAGGGGTGGCTCATCAGGTGCTCCTCTCGCGCGGTCGCTCGGTCAGTCCTGGCAGCGGGTCAGCCGCCAGCCGCCGTCGGTCCAGTCGAAGGTCAGGTCGAAGACGCCCTTGTCGATCCCCTGGCCGGCGCCCCTCCCGCGGTCGGCCTCCACCCGCCACACGTCGCGCTCGGCGGTGAGGTCGGTGGGCACCCGCAGCCGGGGCTGGTCGGGCTGGTCGGGCTCGTCCGCGCCGAGCACCGCGTGCACCCCGCGCGAGCGCCACCACGGCCCGGTCTCCACCCAGTGCGCGAGCACCTCGGAGACCCGCCAGAGCCGCCCGCGCCACAGGAACTGCTCCGGGCCCTCGACCGTGGTGATCGTGTCGCCACCCTGCTCCCGACCCCAGGCCACGCGCCCCCGGCGCACCTCCACAGGGTCGTCGTAGCGTCGCATCGCTGTCCGCCTCTCTGCCGCCGGTCGTTCGAACATATGTTCGAACGACCCTCACGGTACACCGGTGCGCGGACAGGCCGTCAACCCTCGGTCTACCGGTCCGGACCGACATCGCTCACCACGGCGACGTCACCATGACACCGTTGCGGTGTCATCAAGACGTCACTATGGTGCCGTCATGACATCAGCACGGCGGGACCTGGGTGGGCTGTGGCGGCTGCTGCGACACCGGCGCGACCTGCGCCTGCTGCTCGGCGCCGGGCTGGTCTCGATGACCGGCGACTGGCTGCTCGGCGTGGGGCTGAGCTTCTCGGTCTACGCGCTGACCGGCTCCACGCTCGCCTCGGCGGTCACGCTGCTGGCCGCGCTGGTGCCGCAGACGCTGGGCGGCCTGGTCGCCGGCGTCTTCGTGGACCGTTGGGACCGCAAGCGCACGATGATCGTGGCGAACCTGCTGCTGGCCGTCGGGCTGGTGCCACTGGTGCTGGTCCGCGACGCCGACCAGATCTGGGTGGTCTACCTGGTGCTGGTCTTCGAGTCGGTCGTCGAGGTGTTCTTCGCCCCGGCCGAGCAGGCGATGCTCCCGCGCGTCGTCGACGAGCAGCAGACCGGCGAGCTGGTCACCGCCAACGCGCTGAACTCCCAGAACCAGAACCTCGCCCGGCTGCTCGGCCCGGCCCTCGGCGGCGTCGCGGCGGCGGTCGGCGGCATCCCGGCGGTGGCGGTGCTCGACGCGGCGACGTTCCTGGTGGCCACCGTGCTGCTGCTGCGGATCCGGACGCCGGGGCGGGTGCACGCCGACCGGCTCGACCACCCGGAGCGGGTCGTGACCGGACGGCTGGCCCAGCTGCGGCAGGAGTGGGTGGAGGGGCTGCACGCGTCGTGGGCCGCGACGCCGCTGCGGGTGCTGCTGGTGTTCTGCCTGATCACGTCGGTGGGCGAGGGGATCATGGGCACGCTGTTCGCGCCGTACGTGCGGTCGGTGCTGCACAGCGGCGCGCAGACCCTCGGCGTCGTCACCAGCGCGCAGGCGGTCGGCGGCATCGTCGGCGGGCTGGTGGTGGCCACGTTCGGGGCGCGGTGGTCGCCGGTGCGGATGCTCGGGGCGGGCGCGGTGGTGTTCGGGCTGGTGGACCTGGCGATCTTCCTGTACCCGCTGGTGCTCGTGCAGGCCTGGCCGGCGGTGCTCGGCATGGTCGTGGTCGGGCTACCGGGGGCGGTCGTGGTCGCCGGGATGATGACGCTGTTCCAGCAGCACAGCACCGATGCCCAGCGCGGCCGGGTCTTCGCGCTGGTGATGCTGGCCCGGTCGCTCGCGACGGTGGTCGGCACCACCGCCGCCGGGTTCCTCGGCGACGCGGTCGGCATCGTGCCGGTGCTGGCCGTCCAGGGTGTCGGGTACGTCGTGGCCGGGCTGCTGGTGCTGGTGGTCCTCACGCGCACCAGGGAGGCGGCCCCCTCTAGGGTCGCCGCATGACCCATCCCTCGATCGAGAAGTTCCGCGCCGAGCTCGAGGCCCGCGGCGGCACCGGCCGGATCGTGGTCCTGCCCGACTCGGTGCACACCGCCGCGCTGGCGGCCGCGGCGCTCGGCTGCGAGGTCGGCGCGATCGCGAACAGCCTGCTCTTCGACGCCGACGGCTCCCCCGTCCTGGTGCTCACCTCCGGCGCGCACCGCGTGGACACCGCGAAGGTGGCCGCCTCGATCGGCGTCCCGGCGCTGCACCGCGCCACGCCGGAGTTCGTCCGCGAGCACACCGGCCAGGTGATCGGCGGGGTGTCGCCGTTCGCGCACCCCGTCCCCGTGCCGACGTACGTCGACCCCTGGCTGCGCCGGTACGACGAGATCTGGGCCGCCGCGGGTCACCCCGCCGCGGTGTTCTCCTCGACGTTCGAGGAGCTGGTGACGATGACCGGCGCCACCGAGATCGAGGTCGACTGATGGAGATCTGGGTCAACCCCGCCTGCTCGAAGTGCCGCGCGGCCACGTCGGCGCTCGACGAGGCCGGTGTCGCGTACACCGTGCGCCGCTACCTCGACGACCCGCCGACGGTCGACGAGCTGCGGGCGGTGCTCGACCGGCTCGGCCTCGAGCCCTGGCACGTCGCGCGGACCGGCGAGCCGGTGGCGATCGAGATCGGGCTGGCGGCGTACCCCCAGGAGGCGGGCGCGCGCGAGCGCTGGCTGGCGGCGATGGTGACGCATCCGGTGCTGATCCAGCGGCCGATCATCACCGCCGACGACGGCAGCACCGTGGTCGGCCGCGACCCGGGGTCGGTCGCCGCCGTCATCGCCGCCGAGCAGGCGTAGCCGGGCCCCGGCCGGAGCCGGGGCCCGACGGGGTCAGTGCAGCGTGACGTCCTCGGCCTGGACGAACGCGACCCGGTGCCCGAACCAGATCTCGTAGTAGCGGGTGCCGCCCACGATCGCGGTGCCGTCGCGCGGCGACGACCAGTCGTAGGTGGTGGCCCGGTAGTAGTCGGTCGGGACGGCCGCGTCGGCGAGGACGTAGCGCTGGCCCGGCTTGATCCGGTACAGCAGCGGCGAGACGGCCTGGTACGGCACACCGGTGCCGGCGTACGCCGCCTGCTCGGGGTAGGCCCGGCCGTAGACGGGCACCGGGTCGGTGCCGACCGCGCTCACCTCGACGCCCTGGGACGGCTTCACCACCGACTCACCGGCGGCGTTGGTGGCCTTGAACCAGCCGAGCTCGCCCAGCCACCAGGTCGCGATCCAGCCGCCCTGCCGCTTCGCGACCACGACCTTCTGGCCGGCCGTCAGGCGCGGCCCGATGTCGGAGACCTCGGTCGAGGAGGCGGTGCCGTCCTGGTGCAGGCCCGGGTCCTCGACCAGCGGCGCGTCGTCGGACGGCGCGGTGCGCAGGTAGACGAAGTTGGTGCCCTGGGTGCGGCACGGGTCGGACGAGGTGCCGTCGCCCGAGGCGCAGTTGGTCAGCGGCTGCGGGTTGTCGGCGAAGCCGGGCGCGACGGTGACCACGTCGCTCGGCGTGTGCCGGTCGGGACCCAGCGGCGCACCGAGGAGCGCCATGTAGTGCTCCCAGTTCCAGTACGGGCCCGGGTCCCAGTGCATGCCGGGGATGTTCGCGCTCGTGATGCCCGGCACCTGGTCGTGGCCGATGACGTGCGCGCGGTCGAGTGGCACGCCGTACTTCGTGGCCAGGTGGCGCACCAGCGTGGCCGAGCTCTGGTACATCGACTCGGTGTACCAGGTCGCGCCAGTGGCCGCGAAGCCCTCGTGCTCGATGCCGATCGAGTGCGCGTTGACGTACCAGTTGCCGGCGTGCCAGCCGACGTTCTTCGGGTTGATGTGCTGCGCGACGTGGCCGTCCTCGGAGCGGATGCTGTAGTGCCAGCCGAGGTACGTCGGGTCCTGCACCAGCTTGATCGTGGTCGGGTAGTCGGCCTCCGTGTCGTGGATGACGATGTAGTCGATCGACTCGTTGGCCGGCCGGTCCGCCAGGTCGTGGTTACCGTAGTCGCCGGGGTCCGACCCGGTCTGCTGGTACGGCGCCGGCAGCAGCTCGCAGGCCAGGGTCGGCGGGCAGTCGACCACGTCGTCGCCGGTGGTGACCGGGGCCGCTGGGGCCGCCGTCGCGCCCGGGGTGGCCGCCAGCGTGACCCGCTGGCCGTCGTCGGTGGTGCGCGCGGCACCGGTGCGCAGCGTCCGGAACACCTGCGCGGCGAACTGCCGCTGCTCGGTCGCGTCGCGCGACCCGGAGTAGCGGCCCACCGCAGCGGACCAGTCGGAGAGCCGCGACGACGAGCCGTCGCGGTACGAGGCGAGCACCGCCGCGCCGCCGCAGACGTTCGCGACGTCGTCGCTGCGCAGCCGCCGGGCCGGGATGCCGGTCAGGTCGGCCGCACGGGTGAGCGTGCCCTCGACCGTGGTGTCCGGCGCCGCGCCGTCGCCCTTGAGCCGGGCCACCTTCGCGGCGTGCCGGACGGCGGCGTCCTGGGTCAGGTGCATCACGCCGTACCCGCCGGCGGAGCTGACCTTCGCGCCGTGGTCGTCCCAGCGCGACTCCATGTAGGACACCGCGAGCAACACCTTCTCCGGTACCCCGCTCACCTGCGCGGCGCGGTCGAAGACCGCCTGCCGGTCGGCCGGACCGGCGAGGCAGCGGCCCCAGTCGGCGGCCTGGGCCTGCGGGGCGACCAGCGCCGCGAACCCGCTCCCGACGAGCGCCGCGACCGTGGTGGCGGCAGCCCACTTCCTTCTGTTCGTCATCGACGACCCTTCCCGAGAACGGCGCCTGGGATTTCCGGCGCACGGTGGACAGCCTCTCCCCACGGGTCCGGCCGTGTAAAGACCAATGGTCCAAAACGTACGCTCCCGTCGTGGACCTGCTCCCGATGGTGGTCTCCAGCGGCTGGGCCAGCGGCGTGAACGCCTACCTGGTCGTGCTGGTGCTGGGCATCGCCGGCCGCGCCGGCGTCGACGGCATCCCGCAGGTGCTCGGCCGCACCGACGTGCTGGTCGTCGCCGCGGTGCTCTACGGCATGGAGTTCGTCGCCGACAAGATCCCGTACGTCGACTCGACCTGGGACGCGGTCTCCACCGCGATCCGGCCGACGGTCGGCGCGGTGGTCGCGGTGCTGCTCTCCGGCGACGCGGACACCCTCGAGCAGGCGGTGTACGCCGTGCTGGGCGGCGGCACCGCGCTGGCGTCGCACTCGGTCAAGGCCGGCATCCGGCTGGCCGTGAACACCTCGCCCGAGCCGGCGTCCAACACCGTGGCCAGCGTCCTCGAGGACCTCGCCGTCATCGGGGTGCTGCTGCTCGCGGTGGCGCACCCGTGGCTGGCGCTGGCGGTCTGCCTGGTGCTGCTGGTCGCCGGGGTCTCGCTCGTGGTGTTCCTGGTCGGCCGGGTCCGGCGCGGCTGGCGCCGGTGGCGCGGACGCGGCGCGAAGTCCGTCGCGGACCGCGCCGGTCCCTCGTAGGTTCCGCACGTGGACCTGACCGACGACGCCACGCGCGCCCGGTGGCGGCAGCACCTCGGCGACCTGTTCCGGGACCGGAAGGTGATCTGCGGCATCGCGCCGCTGGCCGGGTTCTCCGACTGGGTCACGCTGCTGGCCGAGGTCGGCGCGCAACGGCCGCTGGTGGTGGCCAGCGGGGTCGGCGCCGGGCCGGTCCCGGGCGCCGACGAGGCGGAGGTGGTGTTCCTCGACGTCCCGCAGTCGGAGTCGATGACCGAGGAGCTGCGGGCGCAGGACGGCATCGCGCGCCGGCTGCCCGACGAGGTGGTGGCGGCGGTCGAGCGCTACGACCCCGATGGCCGGGCGCTGTGGATGGTCGGCCCCTTCATGGGCACCGCTCCCCTGCTCGGCCGCGAGGTGGTCGGCGGCCGCCCGGCGGCGTGGACCGCCCTGGAGGACAAGCTGCTGGTCGACGCGCTCTGGGACACCGTGGGCGCCCCGCGGGCGGGGTCCCGCAGCGTCCCGGTCGACCGGGAGTCCGTGCGGGCGACGGCGGACGGGCTCGACGAGGGCGCCGGCGTGGTGCTGACCGGCGACGCCCGCGACGGGTTCAACGGCGGCGGCGACTTCGTGCGGTGGGTGGTCACCGACGACGACCTGGACCGGGCGCTGCGGTTCTTCCGGCCGCGCTGCGACCGGGTGCGGGTGATGCCGTTCCTCGACGGGGTGCCGTGCAGCGTGCACGGGATGGTGCTGCCGACCGGCACCGCCGCCTTCCGCCCGGTCGAGCTCGCGATCCTGCGCGGCGAGCAGCGCCGCTTCGTGTACGGCGGGCAGGGCACCACCTGGGACCCGCCCGCCTCCGACCGGACCTGGATGCGCGAGCTGGTCAGCCGCACCGGCGAGCAGCTGCGCAAGCTGGTCGGCTACCGGGGCGCGTTCGGGATCGACGGCGTGCTCACCCGCGACGGCTTCCGTCCGACCGAGCTGAACTCCCGGCTGTCCGGCGGCCTGGCCGCCATGACCAAGCAGGTCGACACCGGGCTCTTCACGCTGCTGCAGCTGAACCTGCTGCACGGGCGCGACGTCGGCGTCGCCCCGGACGAGCTCGAGGCCTGGGCGGTGCCCGCGATGGACGCCGTCCGGGTGTGCCGGGCGATCGCGGTGGTGCCGGTGCGGGTGGCGGCCGAGCCCTTCGACGTACACGTGCACTGGGACGGCGCCGACCTGCAGCGCTCCTGGGACCCGACCGGGTGGCGCGTGGAGGTCGGCCCCAACCCGGCCGGCACCTTCTGCCGGGTGGCAGTGCCCGCCGACCAGATCGACGGGGTCCGCGTGGGCGCGCTGAACGCCGCGCTGATGCGGTTCCTCGACGCGGAGCTCGGCACCCGGATCGGACCGGTGACCGCACCGCCCGACGTGCGCGCCCCGTAGGCTCCGCGCCATGGCTCGGGTGGTCGTGGTCGGCGGCGGGTTCGGGGGTACGGCGGCCGCCGCCCGGCTCGCCAAGCTCGGCCACGCCGTGGTCCTCCTCGAGCAGCGCGACCGGCTCGGCGGTGCCGTCGGGTTCGTCGAGCACGAGGGGTACCGCTGGGACAGCGGGCCGACCTCGACCGCGCTGCCCGCGGTGGTCCGCGACCTGTTCCGCAAGTCCGGCCGGCCGCTCGACCGAGAGCTGGACCTGGTGCCGGTGCAGCCGATGCGCGAGCACCGCTGGCCCGACGGCACGGTGCTCGCGATGCCGTCGGGAAGCCGCTCGGCGCAGCTGGAGGCGGTCGACGCCGCCCTCGGCCCGGGGCTCGGCACGGTGTGGGTGGACTGGGTGCACGGGCACGCCGAGACCTGGGACGTGCTGCGCCGCGTGTACCTCGAGCGGCCCTGGTCGCCCGACACCACCGACAAGGCCGCGACCGCACTGCTGCGGAGCAGGCGCACGCTTCACAAGGCGGTCACCAAGGCGTTCGGCGACGAGCGGCTGCGCGACCTCGCGCTGCTGCAGGTCCGCCTCGACGGGCACGACCCGCGCAACGTGCCGGCCTGGCAGGGCCTGTGGGACTACGTCGAGCAGAACTTCGGCACCTGGGCGGTCCCCGGCGGGATGGGCCGGCTCGCCGAGGCGATGACCAAGCGGCTCGCCGAGCGTCGGGTCGACGTGCGGCTCGGCACCGCCGCGACCGACCTGCACACCGAGGGCGACCGGGTCACGGGCGTGGAGACCGCGGCGGGCCCGGTCGACGCCGACGTCGTCGTGTGCGCGGTCGACCTGCGCACGCTCCCGGCGCTGGCCCCGTCGGTCGAGCGCACCATGCCGGCGATCCCGCCCGTGCTCTGCCACCTGGGCCTGGCCGGCGACGTCCCGGAGCTGCCGCACGAGGTGGTGCTGCACGGCGACCCGCTGCTCGTGGTGCGCACCAACGGCACCGCTCCCCCGGGCGGCGCCGCCTGGACCGTGCTCGCGCGCGGGCGGATCGCCGAGGACGTGCTGCTCGCGCTCGCCCGAGCCGGGCTGGACGTCCGCGAGCACGTCGAGGTCCGCGTGGACCGGTCGCCGGCGGACCAGGTGCGCGACCTCGGCGGGTCGCCGTACGGCACGTTGTGGCAGGGCCGCGCGACCATCGACCGCAAGCTCGGCCGGACCCCGTTCGCCAACCTGTACGCCGTCGGCGCCCACGTCGCGGCCGGCTCTGGGCTGCCGTACGTCGGGCTGTCGGCGGCCACCGTGGCCGAGCGGATCGGGCCTAGCTGACGGTGCTGCGCAGGCCCGCGTAGATCTCGCGCGTCGCCCGGGACCGGTTCAGCGTGTAGAAGTGCAGGCCCGGGGCGCCGCGCGACAGCAGCTCGTCGCACATCTCGGTGGCCAGCGCCACCCCCGCGGCCCGCACCGCGGCCGGGTCGCCGTCGAACCGGGAGACCCGCTCGACGACCTCGTCGGGCAGCGCGGCGCCGCAGAGCTCGGCCATCCGGGTGATCTGCGGCAGGCTGGTGATCGGCATGATGCCCGGGATGATCGGGATGTCCGCGCCGGCGGCGGCCACCCGGTCGACGAGCGCGAAGTACTCGTCGACCCGGAAGAACAGCTGGGTGATCGCGAAGTCGGCGCCGGCCTTGGCCTTCGCGGCCAGGTAGCGCGCGTCGGACTCCGCCGACTCGGCCGCCGGGTGCACGTCGGGGAACGCCGCGACGCCGACGCTGAAGTCGCCGAGCCCCTTGACCATCTCGACCAGCTCGACCGCGTTGCGCAGGCCCCCGGGGTGCGGGTGCCACGGCGCGGTCGGCCCCTCCGGCATGTCGCCGCGGAGCGCGAGCACGTTGCGGACCCCGGCGCCGGCGTACGAGCCGATCACCGTGCGCAGCTCCTCGCGGCTGTGCCCGACGCAGGTCAGGTGCGCCATCGGCGAGAGCGTGGTGTGCTCGGCGATGCCCTGGGTGATGTGCACGGTGCGGTCGCGGGTCGAGCCGCCGGCGCCGTACGTCACCGACACGAAGGTGGGCTGCAGCGCCTCGAGCTCGCGCAGCGTGGTCCACAGCTGACGCTCGCCGGCCTCGTCCTTGGGCGGGAAGAACTCGAAGGAGATGGACCGCTCCCCCGCCGTCAGCCGCTCGCGGATGGTCGGGCGGCCGGCCGGGTCGAGCGACGGGGATCCGAGCGTCATGCGCAACAGGATAGAGACCGCCGGGGTCCCCGGGGCGGCCGGTCCGGCCCGCGAACGTAGGGTTCCGCTCGTGACTTCGGCAGCGGCGGACTGGGACGTGGAGGCGTTCCGGGCCTCGATCCAGGCCGCGCTCGACGGGTACGTCGACGAGCAGGCGGCGCGGCTCGAGCCCCTCGGCGAGGACGCCGCACGGCTGCTCCAGGCGGCCCGCACCGCCGTGTCCGGCGGCAAGCGGTTCCGGGCGGCGTTCTGCTGGTGGGGGTTCCAGGCGGTGACCGCGCAGGTGCCGGACGAGCCGGCGCTGCTGCGTGCGGCCGCGGCGCACGAGCTGCTGCACGCCAGCGCGCTGGTGCACGACGACGTGATGGACGCCTCCGACACCCGGCGCGGCCACCCGGCGACCCACAAGGCGTTCGAGACCCGGCACCGCGAGCAGGGCTGGCGAGGTGACCCGGAGCAGTACGGCGCGGCCGCGGCGATCCTGCTCGGCGACCTGCTGCTGTGCTGGTCCGACGAGCTGCTGCGCCGCTGCGGCCTCGACACGGACGTCGTACGGCGCGCGCTCGACCGGTTCGACACCACCCGCAGCGAGGTGATCACCGGCCAGTTCCTCGACGTGTCGGTGCAGGCGCGCGGCGCCTCCGACGTCGAGCAGGCGATGCGGGTGCTGCGCTACAAGTCCGCGAAGTACTCGGTCGAGCGGCCGCTGCACGTCGGCGCGTCGCTGGCCGGCGGGGACGACGCGGTGCTGGACGCGCTGTCCGGGTTCGGGCTGCCGCTGGGCGAGGCGTTCCAGCTGCGCGACGACCTGCTCGGCGTGTTCGGCGACCCGGCCGTCACCGGCAAGCCCGCGGGCGACGACCTGACCGAGGGCAAGCGGACCGTGCTGGTGGCGCTGGCCCTGGAGGCCGCTCCCGGGGCCGACGCCGAGCGGCTCGACTCCTCCCTCGGCCGACCGCTCTCGGACACCGAGGTCGACGCACTGCGCCGGGTCATCGACGACTCCGGCGCGCACGCGGAGGTCGAGCGCCGCATCGGCGTGCTGACCACGCAGGCGCTGACGGCGCTCGACGGGGTCGACGTGACCCCGCGGGCCCGCGCTGTGCTCAGGGAGCTGGCGGCGGCCGCCACCCAGCGGGTGATCTGACCGCCGGCCCGGTCAGTGCTTGACCGGGAGCTCGGGAAGGTCGAGGGGTGGGCCCTCGCCGCGCAGGATGGTGGCGAACGTGCAGCCGCGGTCGGAGTGGCAGCGGCCGCCGAGCACGCTCAGCGCGACGTGGAACGCCTGCTCGTCGTGGCGGGCCAGCGGACTCCACCCGTCCCAGAGCAGCACCACGCCGGAGCGGTCGCCCGCGGTCACGTCGGCCAGGCAGTCGCCGAGGGCGTCGAAGCTGGAACCGCGGTCGTCGTCGAAGTCGAACGCGTGCACGGCCGCCTTGAGGAACGACCCCTTGTCCTCGATGGTCCACCCGTCGAGGTAGACGAACCTCCAGCCGGCATGGTCGACGGCGTGCTCGACGTCGGGCACGTGCGCCGCGCTGTGCCACTGGTAGAGGTCGGGCGGGGTGTGCCCCGCCAGGAGTGCTGCAAGTCCGCTCATTCGCCATCCCTGGGTCCGGATCTCGACCAGGAGCGGCGCAGCGGTGAGGACTCACCGGTGAACCACCCGCTAGTCCTTCACGGGTTCGAGGCTAGCCCGGACCTCGCCACAGTTGAAGAGCCAGGACGCACCTAGAACGCCATCGCCTGGGCGCGACGCTTCACCTCGGTGCCGCGGTTCTCCCGGAGCGCGTCGATGGGCCGTCCCGGCAGCGAGTCGTCGGCGGTGAACAGCCAGGCGATCGCCTCGCGGTCGTCGTACCCGCCGTCGTGCAGGACGGTCAGCACCCCGGGCACGCCCTTGACCACGTCGCCGTCGAGGATCAAGTCCGCCGGGACCCGCTGGCCGGCCCCCTCGGCGGGGACCGCGGCGGCGAGCTGGTGCTCGCGGATCAGCTGGCGGACCTTGCTCACCGAGACGCCGAGGAGCGCGCCCGCCTGCGCCCAGTCGAGCCAGTCACCGACCAGGTCGTGCAGCCCACCGGCGGCAGGTCCCGACGTGGTCGAGGTCTCGTCGTCGATCTTCTCCACATCGCCACTCTGCCATGGCCGCGCCCGTAGAGTTCAGGGTGCGTCCACCACCTCCGCGACGCACCGGCCCCGACCGCACGCACCCCCGCGAACAGGAGCTCCGCATGCCGCGCAGACCGGCCGCCGTGGTCGTGCTGTCGCTGTTGCTGCTGGCGGGCGCCGTGCTCGCGACGGGCGCCACCGAGGCCATCGAGCTGCCGGCGTCCCCGTCCGGCCCGGAGCGGTACGTCCCCACCGAGTCGGTCGGACCGGCACCGGCCCACCGGCACCGCGAGAAGGACAAGCCGGGCACCGTGTCCGTGGCCCCGCTCACCGGCGAGAAGACGCAGCCGAACGTCGTGGTCTTCATGACCGACGACATGCGCTACGACGACCTGCGCTTCATGCCGCACGTGCACCGGCTGATCGGCGACCAGGGTGTGACGTTCACCAACACGTTCTCCCCGCAGCCGCTGTGCTGCCCGGCGCGCGCGTCGTTCCTCACCGGGGAGTACTCCCACAACCACCACGTCTGGTCGCACGTCGCGCCGTACGGCTTCCAGGCGCTCGACGACAGCTCGACGCTGCCGGTGTGGCTGAACCGCGCGGGCTACGACACCCAGTTCTACGGCAAGTACCTCAACGGGTACGGCGCCCAGCCGGCGCCCGACGGCGGCTCGTCGCTGCGCTACGTGCCGCCGGGGTGGACCGACTGGCAGGGCTCGGTCGACAACGGCCGGAGCGCCGGCCCGGCGCTGGACGGCGGCACCTACCGCTACTTCGACACCACGATCAACGACAACGGCCGGCTGGTCCCGCACCCGGGCGTCTACCAGACCCGGCTGCTCGGCGACTCCACCACGGAGGGCTTCCGCGAGGAGGCCCGCTCGCCGCGGCCGTTCTTCTCGTGGACGTCGTTCGTCGCGCCGCACCACGGGGGCCCGCTCGAGGCCGACGACCCCAAGCCGGTGATGCGCAGCGACGGCAGCGTGCAGGTGTTCCGCAACCCGGCCCGGCCGCGCCGGGTGTGGGGCAGGTTCGACGACGTGCTGCGGCGCCCGCCGGGCTACCGGGGTGAGAACGACGTCTCGGACAAGCCGTTCTTCATCCGCGACCTGCCGCCGCTCACCCCCGCCGAGGAGCAGGGGGTGCTCGCGAACGCCCGCCAGCGCGCCGAGTCGCTGTGGCTCGTCGACCGACAGGTGGCGTCGATGATGCGCACCCTGCGGCGGACCGGCCAGCTCGACGACACCTACGTGGTGTTCACCTCCGACAACGGCTACTTCCTCGGCGAGCACCGGATGCGCCAGGGCAAGATCCTCCCCTACGAGCCGTCGCTGCGGGTGCCGCTCCTGATCCGCGGCCCGGGCATCCCGAAGGGCCAGGTGCGCACCGACCCGTTCACGATGATCGACTTCGCGCCGACCATCCTCGACGCGGCCGGCGTACGGGTCCCGCGCACCGTCGACGGGGTGAGCCTGCTCGACGTCGCCAAGCACGGCGACCGTGGCTGGCGCCGCGGCATCCTCACCGAGACCGGTCCGCGGGCGGTCGGCGACGACACCGAGGAGAGCGACAACTTCCTGGTGTCGCGGCACGGTCCCTCGCCGCTGCGGTTCTCCCAGGGGGTCCGCACCGGCGACTACCTGTACGTCGAGCACGCCAGCCGGGAGCGCGAGCTCTACGACCTGCACGCCGACCCGCGCGAGGTGCGCAACCTCGTCGACGAGCCGCGGATGCGGCACGTGGTCCGGCTGCTCGCGCACCAGCTCGACCTGCTGCGCAACTGCAAGGGCCCGGTCTGCTCGCGGCCGCTGCCCCCGTCGCTGCGCACCCGGCACCCCGAGGTGCCGGCGCGGGACGGCACCCCGGACTGAGCCCGTCGCGGGTATCCCGGACTTGACCGATTTGCGTCACATCAGTCACAGTCTTTAACTCCAGTCGCAACCGTCACAACGGTCTCAGGGGGACCCCGCGATGAGCCGGACCAGCTGGACCCACGCACGCCGAGTGGGGACCGCCGTGGTTCTCGGAGCCGTCGGCAGCCTGCTGCTCGCCGACGGACCGGGTCCCCGCGACGTCACTCCGGCGCCGCCGCCCCCGAAGCCGGTCTCGGCCTCGGTGCCGACCGCGGCCGTGCCGATGGCCGGACGGAGCCGGTGGCGGGTCTGGCCCGGGCACCCGAACCGCAAGATCTACCTGCACCGGGTCAGGCGCGGCGACACGGCCACCGGCCTGGCGGTCCGCTTCCACGCCTGGACCGCCGAGCTGCGCTCGCTGAACCACCTCGGCCGGCACGCGAACCTCTACACCGGCGAGCTGGTCCGGATCCCCGTGGTCCTCTCCGCCTGGCGGCGCGACCACCCGAGGCACCGGGCCCGGCACTCCCGGCCGCACCGCTCGAAGGCGCCGGTGCACCAGACGCGCAGCCGGCACCCGTGGCGGCACGCCGACGCCAGCCGGGCCGCTGTGCGCCGGACGATCGTGCGCACCGCCCGCCGCAACGGCCTGCACCCGCACCTGCTGCTGGCGATCTCCTGGCAGGAGTCGGGCTGGCAGCAGCGCCGAATCTCCTCCGCCGGCGCCGTCGGCGCGATGCAGGTGATGCCCGGGACCGGGCGGTGGATCTCGACGTACGCCGGCCGACCGCTGAACCTCTACGGTCTGCACGACAACGTCACCGCCGGCGTGCTGGTGGTCAAGGTGCTCAAGCAGATGACCTCCGGCGGCCGGGTGATCGGCTCGTACTACCAGGGTCTCGGGTCGATCCGCGAGCACGGCATGTACCGGTCCACGAAGCACTACGTCCGCAACGTGCGGTACCTGCGCCGGGCCATCCGGCACGGCTGGGACCCCAGCTGAGCGGGTGCGCACCGCCGTGAGGCCCGCCACGCCGACCGCCGCGCCGGCGGAGGAACCTCCGGGTCCGCACCTAGACTCGTGACGTCGAGCCAGGCCCTTCCCCACGCCTGGTCGCAAGCCGGAGGTCGAG
>JABFXA010000268.1 GCA_013361955.1 Nocardioidaceae bacterium | reverse complement strand
GGCCGAGGCCAGCGGCGACGCCGCGGCCGGGCTGTTCGGGTTCCGGTCCGACGCGAGCGGGTCCACGCTCGGGCTGACCGCGTGCCCGGAGCCGCGGGCGCAGTGGTGGTTCACCGGCGGCGGGGCCGGGCTCGACCACGCCTCCACCCTCGACCTGGTCAACGTCGACCCCGGGCCGGCGGTGTTCGACATCACCGTGCTCGGCCCCGACGGACCGGTCGAGACGGTCGGCACCAAGGGCATCACCCTGCAGCCCGACTCGCGCAAGAGCATCCCGCTGTCCGACATCGCCCCGCAGACCGACGAGCTCGCGCTCGAGGTGCACGCCAGCCGCGGCCGCGTCGTCGCCACCGTCGACGACCGGTACGCCGCGAAGGCCGGTGCCGCGCAGGGCCAGGAGTGGCTGTCCGGCACCGATCGGCCGAGCCGCGTGGTGCGCCTCTCCGGGGTGCCGACCAAGGGTGACCGCACCCTCGAGGTGGCCAACCCCGGCGACCTCGAGGCGGTGGTCGACGTGAAGGTGGCCGGGCGCGGCGGGACGTTCACTCCCACCGGGCTGCAGCCGCTGACGGTCTCTCCCGGATCCGTGCAGACCGTCGACCTGACGACGTCGCTGCCGGGCAAGGAGGCGGTGGCGCTGCGGGTCACCTCCCGCACGCCGGTGCTCGCGTCGATGCGGACCTCGACCCGCTCCGACCACGCGTACGCCGGGCCGGTGCTGCCGCTCGCCGGCCCCGCGGCCGCGCCGTTCCCGGCCGGGGTGCCGAGCACCGTGCAGCTGACGGCCGGGGCGACCGGTGGCCGCGCCCGGATGACGGCGTACGCAGCGCGGGGGAGGAAGCTCGACGGCACCACGCTGCGGGTCCCGCCGAACGGCACGCTGTCCTGGTCGCCGAGCGCCAACGCCACCCGCGCCGGCGGCTACCTCGTCGTCGCGCCGTCCGCGGGCACCAAGGTCTCCGGGGCCGTGTCCTACGAGGACGGCACCGACGTGGCGACCGTCCCGCTCACCGAGCTCCCGATCCGCGTGGAGCGACCGGCCGTGCGTCCCGGGGTCCGCTAGCCAGGGCCTGCCCTTACTCCTCGTCCGGGTCGTAGCGCGGGTCGATCTCCTCCGGGGGCCGCCCGATCAGCTCCGAGACCTGCTCGACGAGCACGGTGAGCACCATCGCGGACAGGTCGGCCCGGGTCTCCGCCCGCAGCTCGATGGGCCGGCGGAACAGCACCAGCCGGGTCGGCCGGCCGCCCGAGCCGCGCACCAGCGAGGCCAGCGGCACCGTGTCGGCGTCCCAGTCGTCGGGGACCATCGGGGTCTCCTCGACGGCGAACTCCACCAGCCCGAGCTCCCGGTACCAGCGCTCCTCGAGGTCGTGCACGACGTCGAGGACCAGCTCGTCGAACGCCGCCTTGGGGCTGCGCACGGCCGGCACGCCACCGGGGGAGAGCGGCCCCGGCATCAGCCCCGGACCGCGCATGCCACGCCCGCGCCGGTCCCGCCGGCGACCGGTGCGCCGACCGGTCGGGACAGCCCTCGGATCCACACCGCGAGCCTAGTCGGCAGGGGCCGTGCCACCGGGTACCGTCACCCCCGTGAGTCCAGCCCGCCGATGCTCGAGGACCGCGTGCGCGCGGGCCGCGGTGGCCACCCTCACCTACGTCTACTCCGACCAGACCGCGGTGCTCGGGCCTCTCGCCACCTTCGCCGAGCCGCACGCGTACGACCTCTGCGACGCGCACAGCGACCGGCTCAGCGCGCCCCGCGGCTGGGAGGTGCTGCGCCTCGCGCCCGACCCCGACGCGCTCGGCCCGTCGAGCGACGACCTGCTGGCACTCGCCGACGCGGTCCGCGAGGCGGCCCGCCCGGTGGCCACGCCCGACGGCGTGCCGATGGCGGCGGTCCCCGACGGCCGCGGGATCGGTCGGCGCGGACACCTGCGGGTGCTGCCCGCGCCCGAGGACTGAGACCACCCGCCGATAGGGTCGGCGCATGTCGTCGACCACCTCGGCCGCGAACCTCGACGCGGTCTTCAAGGCGTACGACGTCCGCGGCACCGTCCCCGACCAGGTCGACGACCACCTCGCACGGGCCGTCGGGTCGGCGTTCGTGGTGGTGACCGGGGCGGCCGGCGTCGTGGTCGGCCACGACATGCGGCCCTCGTCGCCGGGGATGGCCCGCGCGTTCGCCGACGGAGCGACGTCGGCCGGCGCCGACGTCACGATGATCGGGCTGGCGTCGACCGACCAGCTCTACTTCGCCTCCGGCCACCTCGGGCTGCCCGGCGCGATGTTCACCGCGAGCCACAACCCGGCCCGCTACAACGGCATCAAGATGTGCCGCGCGCACGCAGTGCCGCTGGGCCGCGACGCCGGCCTGTCCGCGGTCCGCGACCTGGTGGCCTCCGGCCGGCTCCCGGTCGCCGAGACCCCCGGCCGGGTCACCGAGCGCGACGTGCTGGCGGCGTACGGCGAGCACCTGCGTGCGCTCGCGCCGGTGCGCGGCCGGCGGCTGAAGGTGGTCGTCGACGCCGGCAACGGGATGGCCGGGCACACCGCTCCCGCTGTCCTCGACGGGCTCGACCTCGACGTGACCCCGCTCTACTACGAGCTCGACGGCACCTTCCCGCACCACGAGGCCAACCCGATCGACCCGGCCAACCTCGCCGACCTGCAGGCGCTGGTGTGCCGCACCGGCGCCGACGTGGGGCTGACCTTCGACGGCGACGCCGACCGGTGCTTCCTCGTCGACGAGCGCGGCGAGCCGGTCGACCCCTCCGCGGTCACCGCACTGATCGCCTCGCGCGAGCTGGAGCGCGAGCCGGGCGCCACCGTGATCCACAACCTGATCACCTCGCGCGCGGTGCCCGAGCTGGTCACCGAGCTCGGCGGCACGCCGGTCCGGACCCGGGTCGGGCACTCGTTCATCAAGGCGACGATGGCCGAGACCGACGCGGTCTTCGGCGGCGAGCACTCCGGGCACTTCTACTTCCGCGACTTCTGGCGCGCCGACTCCGGGATGCTGGCCGCGCTGCACGTGCTCGCCGCGCTGGCCGCGAGCCCGACCCCGCTGTCCGACCTGTTGCGGGAGTTCTCCCGCTACGAGTCCACCGGCGAGATCAACTCCACCGTCGACGACCAGGACGCGGTGCTCGCCGAGATCGAGCAGGCCTACGCCGGGCGCGACGACGTCGACGTCGACCACCTGGACGGGCTGACCGTGTCCCACCCCGGCTGGTGGTTCAATGTCCGGGCGTCCAACACCGAGCCGCTGCTGCGGCTGAACGCCGAGGCGTCCGACCGGCCCACGCTCGACCGGGTGCGGGACGACGTACTCGCGATGATCAGGAGGACCCGATGAACCTCGACCAGGCCCTGCTGGACATCATCGTCAGCCCGGCGTGCCGCGGCGCGCTGGCGGTCGACGACGAGCACAGCGAGCTGGTCTGCACGGCGTGCGGACTGGCCTACCCGGTCCGTGACGACATCCCCGTGCTGCTCGTCGACGAGGCCCGGCAACCCGAGCAGGGCTAGGACCCCGCAGGTGGACGTCTTCGACGACTCCCGCCTCGACGACGAGTCCGCGCTGGCCGGCGCCGACCCGCTCCTGCGCTCGCTGGCCGAGGCCGGTGCGCGGGTGCGCCGCGAGGCCGGTGACGCCGACGACGCCCTCCGGTCCGCCGTCGCCGCCGCGCAGGGGGAGAACCGGCCC
>JABFXA010000306.1 GCA_013361955.1 Nocardioidaceae bacterium | reverse complement strand
CCGGCTGCGCCGCGCCGGTGGGGGCGCTCGGCGAGGTGGCCGAGGGCGACCACGGCGAGGAGCTGTGGCTGCGGGCCGTGGCGCTCTCGCCCGACGGTGCCGTGGCGATCCGACGGTCGGCCTCCGGGTCGCCGGCGGACGCCGAGAAGCTCGGCCGGACGCTGGCCGAGGAGATGCTCGGTGAGGGTGCGGACACCCTCGTGCAGGAGGCGGCCGGATGACGACGAGCAGGACGACGAAGAAGGCCGCGAGCAGGACCTCGACGAAGACGTCGAGGAAGACGACACAGCCCACCACCACGAGCAAGAAGGCGACTGTGAGCAAGACCGCGACCAAGACCGCGACCAAGACCGGCAAGCCCGCGACCGTCGCGAAGCCGCGCACCGCCAAGAAGACGACCGCCGCCAAGCCGGCCGCCGAGGAGACCGTGAACACTCCCCAGACCCCCGAGACCACCGTCGGCTTCGTGTCCTTCGTGGGCAGCGGCCCCGGCGACCCCGAGCTGCTCACCGTCCGTGCCGTCGAGCTGCTCCGGTCGGCCGAGGTGGTGGTGATCGAGTCGCCCGAGCACGCCGCGCTGGTCGAGGCGTTCGCGCCCGAGGCGGAGGTCGTCGACGGCGGCTTCGGGCAGGACGGCCAGCCGCTGACCCACGCGGGCCGCGGGAAGGTCGTGGTCAAGGCCGCGAAGACCGGCAAGCGCGTGGTCCGGCTGATGGCCGGCGACCCCTTCGTGTACGCCTCCGGCCCCGAGGAGGCGCAGGCCTGCGTCAAGGCGCTGGTCGGCTTCGAGATCGTGCCGGGCGTCTCGTCGGTGACCGCGGTCCCGGCGTACGCCGGGGTGCCGCTGACCGACAAGCGGCACCGCGAGGTCGCGGTGGTCAACTGCGCCGAGGCCAAGATCGACTGGAGCCAGTACGCCGACGACCGCACGCTCGTGCTGCTCTCCGCGGTCAGCTGCATCGGCGACGTGGCGAGCGCCCTGGTCGCGGCCGGCCGCAGCGAGGACACCCCGGTCGCGATGACCCGGGTCGGCACCACCACCGAGCAGGAGACCGTGGTCTCCACCCTCGGCGGGATCGCCGCCGACGCGCGCGCGGCCCGGATGGCGCCGCCGGCGGTCACCGTGATCGGTGACGTGGTCGACCTGCGCACCGCGCTGTCCTGGTTCGAGACCAAGCCGCTGTTCGGCTGGCGGGTGCTGGTGCCGCGCACCAAGGAGCAGGCCGGCTCGCTGTCCGCGCGGCTGCGCGGCTACGGCTCGGTGCCCGAGGAGGTGCCGACCATCTCCGTGGAGCCGCCGCGCAACCCGCAGCAGATGGACAAGGCGATCCGCGGGCTCGTCGAGGGCCGCTACGAGTGGATCGCGTTCACCTCGGTCAACGCGGTGAAGGCGGTGCGCGAGAAGTTCGACGAGTACGGCCTCGACGCCCGCGCCTTCTCCGGCCTGAAGATCGCCGCGGTCGGCGAGAAGACCGCCGGCGCGATCGAGGCGTGGGGCCTGCGGGCCGACCTGGTGCCGTCCGGCGAGCAGTCCGCCCGTGGCCTGCTCGAGGACTGGCCGCCGTACGACGACCTGCTCGACCCGATCAACCGGGTGTTCCTGCCGCGCGCGGACATCGCCACGGAGACCCTGGTCGCCGGGCTGCTCGAGCTCGGCTGGGAGGTCGACGACGTGACGGCGTACCGCACGGTGCGGGCCACCCCGCCGCCGGCGCCGACCCGCGAGGCGATCAAGACCGGCAAGTTCGACGCGGTCGTGTTCACGTCGTCCTCGACGGTGCGCAACCTGGTCGGCATCGCCGGCAAGCCGCACGCCTCGACGGTGATCGCCTGCATCGGCCCGGCCACCGCGAAGACCGCCGAGGAGCACGGCCTGCGGGTCGACGTCCTCGCGCCGCAGCCGTCGGTGGAGGCCCTGGTCGACGCGCTCGCCGGCTTCGGCGCCGCCCGCCGCGCGGCGATGATCGAGGCCGGGCAGCCGGTGACCAAGCCGTCCGAGCGCCGTCCGGCCGCGCGTCGCAAGGCGACCTGATGGCGTTCCCCGTGACCCGTCCGCGCCGGCTGCGCCGTACCCCGGCGCTGCGGAGGCTGGTCGCGGAGACCCACCTCGACGCCGGGCAGCTGATCCTGCCGGCGTTCGTGCGCGAGGGTGCCTCCGAGCCGGTGCCGATCTCGAGCATGCCCGGCGTCGTGCAGCACACCCGCGACACCCTGCGCAAGGCGGCCGCCCAGGCCGCCGAGCTCGGGCTGGGCGGGATCATGCTGTTCGGCGTCCCGGAGCACAAGGACGCCCGCGGCAGCGGGGCGGTCGACCCCGACGGCATCCTCAACGTCGCGCTGGCCGACGTGAAGGCCGAGGTCGGCGACGCGCTGCCGGTGATGGCCGACCTGTGCCTCGACGAGTTCACCGACCACGGCCACTGCGGCGTGCTGACCGCGTCGGGTGCCGTCGACAACGACGCCACGCTCGAGCTGTACGCCGAGATGGCCCGCGCCCAGGCCGCCGCCGGGGCCGACGTGGTCGGGCCGAGCGGGATGATGGACGGCCAGGTCGGCGTGATCCGGGCGGCCCTCGACGGCGCCGGCCACCAGGACGTCGTGATCCTGGCCTACGCCGTGAAGTACGCCTCGGCCTTCTACGGTCCGTTCCGCGAGGCGGTGGGGTCGTCGCTACAGGGCGACCGGCGCACCTACCAGCAGGACGGCGGCAACGTCGTCGAGGGCGTCCGCGAGGCGCTGCTCGACGTCGAGGAGGGCGCCGACCTGGTGATGGTCAAGCCCGCGCTGGCCTACCTCGACGTGATCCGCGCGGTCCGTGAGACGGTCGACGTGCCGGTCGCGGCGTACAACATCTCGGGGGAGTACGCGATGGTCGAGGCCGCCGCCGCGAACGGCTGGATCGACCGCGACGCCGCGATCCTCGAGACGCTCACCTCCATCCGCCGTGCCGGCGCCGACGTGATCCTCACGTACTGGGCCGCCGAGGTGGCGGCGCGGCTCTAGCCGAGAAAGCAGGAGCCCCGGACCGGTGAAGGTCCGGGGCTCCCGTCCGCTCGCCCTGGGAGTTGCGAGTGGTTCAGGGAAGCAGCCCGCCGCCGTTGAGGAGGTTCGACAGCAGGTTCTGCACCGCCGAGGCGCCGCCGTTCAGGTAGGCGTTGGTGCACTTGCTGAGCCCGATGGCGTTCAGCTGCGCGGCGGTCAGGTTGCTCTGGCAGTACTGGGTGGCCTTCTCGAGCGGGGTGACCGTGTCCTGGACGGTCTTCTTCGCGCCGTCGGTGGCCTTCTTCACGGTGCCACCGACGCTGCCGCCCGGGTCGGAACCGGTCGGCACGGAGCCGTCGCCGGTGGGCGCGCTCGGCGCGGTGCCGCCACCGCCGCCGCCGCTCGACGAGGAGCCGCCACCGCCGCCGCTCGCCGACGAGCCGCCCTGCCGGACAGGCTTCTTCGCGGGCTTGTGCCAGCCGCGGGTGCCCATCGAGAACACCGAGTCGCCGTAGTCGGGGGTGAACGTCGTGGACCCCATCGTGCTGGTGGGCACGGCCGAGAAGTCGCCGTTCGCGTAGGCCCGCATGATCGCGAGCACGAGGTTCACATAGTCCTGGCTGTGGTTGTAGCGGAACACCGCGGACCGCTGCCCGGCCGTCGTGGACAGGTCCTCGTTGCCGGAGCAGAGGTACACCGCCGTCGCCAGCGCGGCGTCGTCGATGTCCTGCGGGTTGCGCTTGCCGTCGCCGTCGCCGTCCACGCCGACCACCGACCAGGTGGACGGGATGAACTGCATCGGCCCCACGGCCCGGTCGTTCTGCGGGTCGTTGTCGAACTGCCCGGCGTCGGTGTCGGCGACCTGAGAGGTGCCGTGGCTGCCGTCGAGGGGGATGCCGTAGATGCCGGGGCGCGCCACCCCCTGCGAGTCGAGCCGGTTGCCGCCGTAGCGGCCGTGGTCGGACTCGACGCGGCCGATCGCGGCGATCAGCGGCCAGTTGATGTGGCAGGTCCGGTCGGCGCCGTCGATCACCTGCGCGGCGCGCTGGTAGGCCGCGAGCGCCGCGGCCGGGATGCCGCTGGTCGACGAGCCGGCGATCACCTCGTCGGCGGCGCCGTCGGGCACGCCCGGCGCGATCTCACCCGGGCCCGAGACGCTCGCCGGGGCCTTGATGGCCTGGTCGGGCACGGTGGTGCCGTCCGGCAGCTGTCCGTTGCCGTCGTCGGCCGACGACGGAACGGTCAGGTTCGCCGTCCAGGCGCCGGACAGCAGCGCGAGCGGCACGAGTGCCGACGCCTTCTGCCATCGGTTCAGACGGTGTTGAGCCATGTGGTCTCTCCCCAATCCCACGGTGTGCTCCCGGGACATCATTTCCCGGAGCCTCCCTCTCTCACACCTGACAACGAGGAATTGTCGACAAGGTTACGCATCGGTAGCCAGCCCGCGTGCCGGCCGGCGTTGCACGTCTCACACCGGTCCCACGGGCACCGGGTTCGTGGTCACGGCCACCCACGGGGGACAATGCCCAGGTGAGCGCCGCCGACCCGACGACCCGTCCCACCGACGCGTCCGCCGCCCTGTTCGAGCGCGCGCACACAGTGACCCCCGGCGGGGTCAACTCCCCGGTCCGGGCGTTCAACGCGGTGGGCGGCACCCCGCGGTTCATCGAGCGCGCCCAGGGCCCGTACCTGTACGACGTCGACGGCAACGAGTACGTCGACCTGGTGGCCAGCTGGGGCCCGATGCTGCTCGGCCACGCGCACCCCCGCGTCGTCGAGGCCGCCCGCGACGCGGTCGCCCGCGGCACGTCGTACGGCACCCCCACCCGGCCCGAGGTGGAGCTCGCCGAGGCGATCGTCGGCCGCACCCCGGTCGACAAGGTGCGGCTGGTGTCGTCGGGCACCGAGGCGACGATGTCCGCGATCCGGCTGGCCCGCGGGTTCACCGGCCGCGAGGTCGTGGTGAAGTTCGCCGGCTGCTACCACGGCCACGTGGACTCGCTGCTCGCGCAGGCCGGCTCGGGCCTGGCCACCCACGCCGTGCCCGGCACGCCCGGCGTCCCCGAGGCGTCCACCGCCGCCACCGTGGTGCTGCCCTACAACGACCCCGCCGCCGTCGACGCGGTGTTCGCCGAGCGCGGCTCCGAGATCGCCTGCGTGATCACCGAGGCGGCCGCCGGCAACATGGGTGTGGTCCCGCCGGCCCCCGGCTACAACCGGCTGCTGGCCGAGACCTGTGCCCGCCACGGCGCGCTGTTCGTCAGCGACGAGGTGATGACCGGCTTCCGGGTCAGCCGCTCCGGCCAGTGGGGTCTCGACGGCGCAGTGGAGGGCTGGACCCCCGACCTGATGACGTTCGGCAAGGTGATGGGTGGCGGCTTCCCGGCCGCGGCGTTCGGCGGTCGCGCCGACGTGATGGCGATGCTCTCGCCCGAGGGCCCCGTCTACCAGGCGGGGACGCTGTCCGGGAACCCGGTCGCGACCACCGCCGGCCTCACCACCCTCGAGCTCGCCACCGACGAGGTCTACGCGCACCTCGACAAGTCGGCGCGGCTGCTCAGCGAGGCCGCCTCCGCGGCGCTGACCGAGGCCGGGGTCCCGCACGTCGTGCAGCACGCCGGCAGCATGTTCAGCGTCTTCTTCACCGATCCGGGCGTCACCGAGGTCCTCGACTTCGCGGGTGCGAGCGCGCAGCGGCTCGACCGGTTCCGCGCGTTCTTCCACGCGATGCTCGACCGGGGCGTCTACCTCCCACCGAGTGCGTTCGAGGCCTGGTTCCTCTCGGCCGCCCACGACGACCGGGCGCTCGACCGGGTCGTCGACGCCCTTCCGCACGCCGCGCGGGCCGCGGCCGACGTACCGGAGGCCGGCTGAATGACGGTCCGCACCACGGTGCACCTGCTGCGGCACGGCGAGGTGCACAACCCCGAGGGCGTCCTGTACGGACGGCTGCCCGGCTACCACCTCTCCGACCTCGGCCGGACGATGGCCGAGCGGGTCGCCGAGACCGTCGCCGACCGCGACATCACGCACGTGGTCGCGTCCCCGCTCGAGCGGGCCCAGGAGACCGCGACGCCGACCGCCAGGACGCACGGCCTGGACATCGTCACCGACGCCCGGGTGATCGAGTCGACGAACGTGTTCGAGGGCCGCCGGTTCAGCGTCGGCGACGGCATCCTGAAGCGGCCGTCCACGTGGCGGTACCTGTGGAACCCGTTCCGGCCCTCCTGGGGCGAGCCGTACAAGGCGGTCGTCGCCCGGATGATGGCCGCGGTGTACGACGCCCGCGACACCGCCCGCGGCCACGAGGCGCTGATGGTCTCGCACCAGCTCCCGGTGTGGACCACCAGGCTGCACGTCGAGGGCCGTCCCTTCCTGCACAACCCGCGCAACCGGCAGTGCACGCTGTGCAGCCTCACCTCGCTCACCTTCGAGGACGACACCCTCACCACGCTCCGCTACTCCGAGCCGGCCGCGGACCTGATCCCGGTCAAGGACCGCCGGGCGACCTTCTCCAGCGGCGGCGCCCCCGACGAGGTGAGCCCACCCGCATGACCCGCAAGACCCTGCGCCCCGTCCTCGTGCTGCTGCTGGCGGCCGGTCTGCTGGCCGGCTGCTCGCGCAACGACGTCGGCGGCTCCGGCGACCAGGGCTACGTCGCCGGCAAGGGCGTGATCACCAGCGTCGCCTCGGCCGACCGCAAGACGCCCGGGCCCGTCGAGGGCAGCACGCTCGACGGCAAGCAGGTCGCGCTCTCCGACCTCCGCGGCCGGGTCGTGGTGGTCAACGTGTGGGGCTCCTGGTGCCCGCCGTGCCGGGCCGAGGCGCCGATGCTCGGGCAGGCCGCCCGCGACCTCGCCGAGCAGGACGTCGCGTTCCTGGGCATCGACAGCCGCGACCCGAGCAAGGCCGCCGCGCAGGCGTTCGTGCGCGAGAAGCGGATCCCGTACCCGAGCATCTACGACCCGTCCGGGAAGACCCTGCTCGCGTTCCGGGGCACGCTCTCGCCCAACTCCATCCCGAGCACCATCGTCATCGACCCGCAGGGCCGGGTCGCGGGCAGCGTGCTCGGGCAGGTCAGCCGGACCACCCTCGACGACCTCGTCGACGACGCGCGCGGAGGGACGGGCTCGTGACCCCCCTCGACGTCGGCGGCTGGTTCCAGGACACGGTGCTGTCCGGCTCGCTGCTGCTCGCGCTGCCCATCGCGGCGGTCGCCGGCCTGGTGTCGTTCTTCTCGCCGTGCGTCGTACCCCTGCTGCCCGGCTACCTGTCCTACGCCACCGGCCTCTCCGGCGCCGACCTCGAGGACGCGAAGCGCGGCCGGATGCTGCTCGGCAGCGCGCTGTTCGTGCTCGGCTTCTCCCTGGTCTTCGTGGCGTACGGCGCGCTGTTCGGCCGGCTCGGCGAGTGGCTCATCGACTACACCCGGCAGATCAACATCGTGCTCGGCAGCCTGACCATCCTGCTCGGGCTGGCGTTCGTCGGCCTGGTGCCGTGGCTGCAGCGCGACATCCGGGTGCACCGGGTGCCCGCGGTCGGCCTCGCCGCCGCCCCGCTGCTCGGGGTGCTGTTCGGGGTCGGCTGGACGCCCTGCATCGGGCCCACCCTGTCCGCCGTGCAGACGCTCGCCTTCAACGAGGGCACCGCGGTGCGCGGGATGGTGCTCGGGCTCGCCTACTCGATCGGCCTCGGCCTGCCGTTCCTGCTCGCCGGCATCGCGTTCCGCAAGATGATCGGCGCCGTGCGCTGGGTGCGCGTGCACCAGGTCTGGGTGACCCGGATCGGCGGCGTGATGCTGATCGTGGTCGGCGTGCTGCTGGTCACCGGCGTCTGGGACCTGTGGGTGGCCGAGCTGCGGTCCTGGGCCGGCTCCTTCACGGTGGCCGTATGACGGCGCAGACGACCGGCCTCGAGAAGCTCGACGAGCCCCGCGACCCGCCGCCCTCGACCCCTCCGGCGCTGAGCCCCGTCGAGCTGGCTCGCTGGGCCTGGCGGCAGCTCACCTCGATGCGCACCGCCCTGGTGCTGTTGTTCCTGCTCGCGCTCGCGGCGGTCCCCGGGTCCGTCGTACCCCAGCGCAACATCGACGCGGTCAAGGTCTCCCAGTGGCAGGAGCAGCACCCGCAGCTCACCCCGATCTACGACAAGCTCGGGCTGTTCGACGTCTACGGCTCGGTGTGGTTCTCGGCCGTCTACATCCTGCTGATGGTCTCGCTGGTCGGCTGCTTCGTGCCGCGGCTGCGGATCTACTGGCGGGCGATGCGCGCCGAGCCGCCCCGGGCGCCGCGGCACCTCGGCCGGCTGCCGGAGGCCCGCACCTTCGACACCGACGAGAAGCCGGAGGTCGTGCTCGCGCGGGCCCGGAAGGTGCTCCGCTCGCGGCGGTTCCGGGTGGTCGAGCGCGACGGCGCGGTGTCCGCCGAGCGCGGCTACCTGCGCGAGGCCGGGAACCTGCTGTTCCACCTGTCCGTCCTCGTGGTGCTGGTCGGCTTCGCGTTCGGGCAGCTGTTCGGCTACAAGGGCGGCGTCATCACCGTCGTCGGGCAGGGCTTCTCGAACTCGCTGAGCCAGTACGACGACTTCGACCCCGGGTCGCTGTTCTCGCCCGACGACCTCGACCCGCTGAGCTTCGACGTCGACGACTTCCACGTGAAGTTCCTGACCAGCGGCCCGGAGATGGGCCAGCCGGAGTCCTTCGACGCGGACGTCACCTACCGGTCCACGCCGGACGCGGCGCCGAGGAAGTACGACCTCGCGGTGAACCACCCGCTGCAGGTCGACGGCACCAGCGTGTTCCTGGTCGGGCACGGCTACGCGCCCTCCGTCACGGTCCGCGACGGCAACGGCGACATCGCCTACCAGGGCCCGGTGGTCTTCCTGCCGCAGGACAGCTCGTTCTCGTCGTTCGGGGTCATCAAGGTGCCGGGGGCGAAGCCGGCGCAGCTCGGGTTCGAGGGGCTGTTCCTGCCGACGTACGGGTTCACGATGAAGCAGGGACCGTTCTCGCAGTTCCCCGACCCGCTCGACCCGGCGCTGTCGCTGGTGCCGTACCACGGCGACCTCGGCCTCGACACGGGCGCGGCGCAGTCGATCTACTCGCTCGACAAGGACAAGCTCACGCCGTACGCGAGCAAGGACCCGAAACGCCTCGGGCCGGTCGCGCGGATCAAGCTCACCCCCGGCCAGACCGTGCAGCTGCCGAACGGCGACGGGTCGATCCGCTTCGACGGCGTACGACGCTGGGTGAAGCTGCAGGTCAGCCACCAGCCGGGCAAGGGCTGGGCGCTCGGCGGCGTGGTGATCGGGATCCTCGGCCTGATGGGCTCGCTGTTCATCCGGCCGCGACGGGTCTGGGTGCGGGCGGTCCGGCGCGACGGGCGTACCGTGGTCGAGCTGGCCGGGCTGGACCGTTCCTCCGGGGGTGACCTCGCCGACGAGGTCGACGACCTGCACGACCGCATCGCCACCACCAAGGAGAGCAAGGCATGACCACGGCCGACTTCGCCGCCTTCAGCAACCACGCCGTGATGTTCGCGTCGATCGTCTACGTGCTCGCGTTCCTGTCCTTCGTCATGGAGTGGGCCGTCGCCCGCAAGACCCCGGCCACCGTCAGCGTCACTGCCACCGCCCCCGCTGCCGAGCGTGAGCTGGTGGCCGCCACCGCCGAGTTGTCAGGTGGTGAGGGGGTCTCGACCCCCGCGGCACCTGACAACTCGGCCGATCAGGACCACGAGCTGCGGGTGGAGAAGTGGGGCCGGATCGGTGTGGCGCTGATGGTGCTCGCCTGCGGCCTGCACTTCCTCGGGCTGGTCACCCGCGGGCTCGGCGCCGACCCGGTGCGGGTGCCGTGGGGCAACATGTACGAGTTCACCCTGGCCGGCACCTTCGGCGTCAGCGTGATGTTCCTGCTGCTGATGCGGCGCTACGAGCTGCGCTGGATGGGCGTGCTGGTCTCCGGGTTCCTGGTCGTCGTGCTGATGCTCGACGTACTCGTGCTGTACGTGCCCGCCGGGCCGCTGGTGCCCGCGCTGCACTCGTACTGGCTGGTGATCCACGTCGCCGCGGCGGTGGTCGCCTCGGGCGCCTTCGCCGTCGGCGCGCTGGCGTCGCTGCTGTACCTGGTCAAGAACCGGGCCACCGAGCGCGGCACCCTCCGCGAGAACGGCTACCTGTCCCGGCTGCCCGAGCTCACGGTGCTGGACCGGGTCGCCTACCGGGTGCACGCCTTCGGCTTCCCGATCTGGACGTTCGCGGCCCTGGTCGCCGGGCCGATCTGGGCGGAGTACGCCTGGGGCTCCTACTGGAACTGGGACCCCAAGGAGGTCTGGGCGTTCATCACCTGGGTGATCTACGCCGCCTACCTGCACGCCCGCGCGACCGCGGGCTGGAAGGGCCGGCTGGCGGCCACCATCGCGCTGATCGGCTTCGCCTCGCTGCTGTTCAACTTCGTCGGGATCAACTACTTCTTCGGCGGCGGCAGCATGCACTCCTACGCCGGCAACTGAGACCGGCCCATCGTCGGCATCAACTCTCTGCCGATCCGGCGGCGGCAGCATGCACTCCTACGCCGGCAGCTGACCCGACGACCCGATATCGGGTCGGGAGAGTGACCCAGGGGTCACTGACACCTATCCGACATCGGAGCGGCGGCGGGGGCTAGTCGTTGGGCGGGGTGCCCTCGCCCTTCCGGCGCCGGCGGTTCAGCCCGCGGAGGAAGTCGTCGTCGTCGTCGGGGGCGACCGTACGCCGCGGCGGAGCCTTCGGCCGCGGCCGGCTCGACGGGGGTCCGGACCGGCGGGCCCGGGCCTTCTCGAGCAGGTAGAAACAGGCGTAGACGACCGCCGCGAAGACGATCACCACGAGCAGGAACTTACCCACGACCCCAGGGTAGAAGGCTCTGCCAAGATGCGGCAGCCCGGCGTCTACCCTGTGGGGGTGAAGGAGTTCTGGGTCTACACCCTTGCCCGGATCGGCCTGTTCGTGGCGAGCTTCGCGGTGATCCTCGGCCTCTGGGTGGTCCTCGTCGGCAGCTACGCCGTGCTGTGGGCGCTGGTGCTCGCCGCGGTGGTGTCCGCGGTGGCGTCGTACTACCTGCTCCAGGGCCCGCGGCAGCGCTTCGCGGCCAAGGTCGAGGAGCGCGCGAGCCGGATGACGGAGCGCTTCGAGGCGGCCCGCGCCAAGGAGGACGAGGACTGATGGAGGCCCGGGCGGACGGCTGCTGCCGGGTCGCCGACGCCGGAGCAGCCGCCGACCGGACCTGGGTGCACGAGGCGATCCGCCGGGTCGAGGCGGACAGCAACCGCTCCGCCGACACCCACCTGCACGTCTTCCCGCTGCCGGCTGCCTGGGACGTCGACCTGTACCTCAAGGACGAGTCGGTGCACCCGACCGGCTCCCTCAAGCACCGGCTGGCCCGCTCGCTGTTCCTCTACGCCCTCTGCAACGGCTGGGTCACCGAGGGCACCCCGGTCATCGAGGCGTCGTCGGGCTCCACCGCGGTCTCCGAGGCGTACTTCGCCCGGCTGCTCGGGCTGCCGTTCGTCGCGGTGATGCCGTCCTCCACGGCCCGGAGCAAGATCGACCTGATCGAGTTCCAGGGCGGCCGCTGCCACCTCGTCGACGACCCCGCCACCATGTACGACGAGGCGCGCCGGCTCGCCGCGGAGACCGGTGGGCACTACATGGACCAGTTCACCTACGCCGAGCGGGCCACCGACTGGCGCGGCAACAACAACATCGCCGAGTCGATCTTCCAGCAGCTCGCCCTGGAGCGGCACCCGGTGCCGCGCTGGGTGGTGGTCGGCGCCGGCACCGGTGGCACCTCGGCGACGATCGGCCGCTACGTCCGGTTCCGCCGCCACGACACCCGGGTCTGCGTGGTCGACCCGGAGAACAGCGCGTTCTTCGACGGCTGGGCGAACGCCGACCCCGACCACGTGACCGGCCGGGGCTCGCGCATCGAGGGCATCGGCCGGCCGCGCGTGGAGCCGTCGTTCCTGCCCACGGTGGTCGACGCGATGGTCTCGGTGCCCGACGCCGCCTCCGTCGCCGCGGCCCGCTGGTGCTCGCAGGTGACCGGCCGGCTGGTCGGCGGGTCGACCGGCACCGCGATGTGGGGCGCGCTGCGGCTGGTCGCCGGGATGCACGAGGCCGGCGAGGCCGGGAGCGTGGTCACCCTGCTGTGCGATGGCGGCGAGCGCTACGCCTCGACCTACTACGACGACGCCTGGCTGGCCGCGCAGGGCCTGGACATCACGCCGTACCTGAAGACGCTGGAGCAGTTCTACGACACCGGCGAGTGGGCCGAGCCGGGCTGCTGACCCCGAGGCGTTCGCGCCCGCGTCGGACAGGAGTCGGCCGCGGTTCACCCGGCCCCGCCAGGCTGCCGGAGGCCACCGTCTCTCGGAACGGAGCACCCCATGCGCCTCTCCCTCCGCCCCACCACTCGCAAGGCCGCCGCGGCCGCCGCCGTCCTCGCGCTGGCCGGCACCGGCACCGCCGTCGCCGCGCAGCGCAGCGCGGGCGGCGACCTCGCCGACGACTTCGCCAAGGTCGACCGCAACACCACGTGGACCCAGGTGAGCGCCACCCACCTGGACTTCCAGACCTTCCACACCGAGGCGCTCGCGGTCACGCCGGACCACGTCTTCCTGTCCGCGGTGGAGATCATCGAGCCGACGCAGAAGTACCCGTCGCCGGTCGGCGGCCACGACCGTACGCCGGGCAAGGGCGTCGGCCACCTGTTCGTGATGGACCGGCAGGGCCACCTGCAGAAGGACATCGTGCTCGGCGAGGGCGACATGTACCACCCGGGCGGCATCGACTACGACGGCCGCAACATCTGGGTGCCGGTCGCGCAGTACCGGCCGAACAGCAGCGCGATCATCTACCGCGTCGACGCGACGTCGCTGCGGGTGCACGAGCAGCTCCGGGTGCCCGACCACGTCGGCGGCATCGTGCTCGACAAGACCACGAACCGGCTGGTCGGCAACACCTGGGGCTCGCGACGCTTCTACGAGTGGACCCTCGGCGGCACGCAGACGGACACCTGGCTGAACGCCGACCACTACGTCGACGCCCAGGACTGCCAGTACGTCGACGCCGGCAAGATGCTCTGCGGCGGGGTCACCAACCTGCCGCAGACGGCGAGCGCCGGCGGCTCCTCCGCGGTCTACGAGCTCGGCGGGCTGGCGCTCACCGACCTGCACAGCCACCGGATCCTGCACGAGGTGCCGTTCCAGCGCTGGTCGGAGGCCGGCCACGTGATGACCCGCAACCCGGTGAAGCTGGCCGCGCACGACGGCACGATCGACCTCTGGGCCGCCCCGGACAACGGAGAGGAGGCGGGCGGCACGGAGCTCTACCACCTCCGCGCCGACGTCGGCTGACGTCAGGCGACCTCAGATCGTGTAGAGCAGCCCGACGAACATCCCGGCGGCGTACAGCAGCTCGGCGAGACCCGTGCTCTGCAGCACCGGGACCAGCTCGCGGCCGGAGACCCCGGAGAGCACCAGCCGGGCCGCGGGCACCGCCGGGATCGCGAACACCACGGCCACGAACGCCAGCCAGCTGGTGGTCAGGCAGACCGCCACCAGCACCACCGCCGCGACGTCGAGCAGCAGCACGTAGAGGGTCCGGCTCCGCCGGTCTCCGAGCCGGACCGCCAGGGTGCGCTTGCCGACCTCGCGGTCGGTCGGGATGTCGCGCAGGTTGTTGGCGACGAGGATCGCGCAGGCGATCGAGCCGATGCCGACGGCGGCGAGCCAGGAGGCCGCCGGCAGCGTCCCGGTCTGCACGTACGTCGTGCCGACCACCGCCACCAGCCCGAAGAACACGAACACCATCACCTCGCCGAGGCCGTGGTACCCGTACGGCGCCCGGCCGCCGGTGTAGAACCACGCCGCGACCACCGCCAGCGCACCCACCAGGACCAGCCACCACGACGTGGTCGCGCAGAGCACCAGCCCGGCCACCATCGCCACCCCGAACGACGCGAACGCCGCCGCCTTCACCGCGCCCGGCGCGGCCACCCCCGACCCGACCAGGCGGAGCGGGCCGACCCGGTCGGCGTCGGTGCCGCGCACGCCGTCGGAGTAGTCGTTGGCATAGTTCACGCCGACCTGGAGCGCCAGAGCGACCACCAGGGCCAGCAGCGCCTTCCACCAGACCGCGCCGTCCTCGTAGACCGCCACCGCGGTGCCGGCGAGCACCGGGGACACCGCCGCCGGGAGCGTGCGCGGTCGCGCGCCTTCGAGCCACTGCGCCGGGGTCGCCATGGTCGAGGATTCTGGCAGGCATAGCCTCCCTTCCCGTGACCAGCCTCCGTCCCGTCCGCGGCACCGCCGCGGAGATCGTCGCGCTACTGCGCGCCTGGGACGCCGCCGACGACCCGACGCCATTGGTGGTGGAGACCTCCGGATCGACCGGCCGGCCGAAGCGGGTGGTGCTGTCCCGGGCCGCGATGCGGGCGTCCGCCGACGCCACCCACGAGCGCCTCGGCGGCCCGGGCCAGTGGCTCGCCACGCTCCCCCCGACGTACGTCGCCGGGCTGCAGGTGCTGTTCCGGTCGGTGCGCGCCGGCACCGACCCGGTCGAGCGGGCCGCCGACCTGACCGCGGGGCGGACCTACGTCTCGCTGGTGCCCACCCAGCTGCACCGGCTCGTCGACGACCCGGCGCTGGCCCGCTTCGACACCGTCCTCGTCGGCGGGGCCGCCCTCGACCCGGCGCTGCGCGAGCGCGCCGACCGCGCCGGCGTCCGCGTGGTCACCACCTATGGCATGAGCGAGACCTGCGGCGGCTGCGTGTACGACGGCCGGCCGCTCGACGGGGTCCGGGTCGACGTCGTCGACGGCCTGGTCCGCCT
>JABFXA010000082.1 GCA_013361955.1 Nocardioidaceae bacterium | reverse complement strand
ACCGCGCCCGACGGCACCCGGCTGCTCGACGAGGACTGGGTGCGGGCCGGCTCGACGCCGTCGCAGCCGTTCCTGCGGCCCGGCCGGCTGCCCAGCAGCATCACCACGCACGCGGGCTTCGGCTTCCACTGGTGGCCGGTCGACGACGCCGGCCGCCGGGTCACCGCCGACGGCAGCCGCGGCCAGTTCGCCTTCGCCGACCGCGGCACCGCGACGGTCGTCGTCAAGAGCTCGCGCTGGCCGTACGACGACTGGCTCGTCGACCGGCAGCTGCGCGACCTCAGCTACCTCGGGCTCGAGGAGATCACGTCGAACAGGGAGGACATCGGATGAGACGGGTGATGAACCGCAAGGTGATGATCACGTGCGCGCTGACGGGCGCGGGCGACACGGTCGGCCGGTCGGAGCACGTCCCGGTGACGCCGGAGCAGATCGCGAACAGCGCCATCGAGGCGGCGCGCGCCGGCGCCACGATCGTGCACGTGCACGTGCGCGACCCGGAGACCGGGAAGGGATCGCGCGAGGTGGCGTTCTACCGTGAGGCGGTCGAGCGCATCCGGGCCTCCGACGTCGACGTCATCGTCAACACCACCGCCGGCATGGGCGGTGACCTGATGCTCGACCCGCAGCACCCGACGTCGTTCGTCGAGGGCACCGACCTGGTCAGCGGCGTCGAGCGGCTCAAGCACGTCGAGGCGCTGCTCCCCGAGATCTGCACGCTCGACTGCGGCAGCCTCAACTTCGGCGAGGGCAGCCTGGTCTACGTCAGCACTCCGGACATGCTCCGCGAGGGCGCGAAGAAGATCCAGGAGCTCGGTGTCCGCGTCGAGATGGAGATCTTCGACACCGGGCACCTGTGGTTCGCCCGGCAGCTCGTCGAGGAGGGCCTGATCGACGAGCCGCCGATGTTCCAGCTCTGCATGGACATCCCGTACGGCGCCCCGGCCGACCCGCAGCTGCTGGCCACGATGGTCGACCAGCTCCCCGACAACGCCGTGTGGGCGTCGTTCGCGCTCGGCCGGATGCAGATGCCGTGGGTGGCGCAGTCGGTGCTGCTCGGCGGGCACGTGCGGGTCGGTCTCGAGGACAACCTGTACCTCAGCCGCGGGGTCAAGGCGACCAACGCGCAGCTCGTGGAGCGGGCGCGCACCATCGTCGAGGCGATGGGCGCGCAGGTCGCCACTCCCGACGAGGGCCGCGAGATCCTGAAGCTGAAGCCGAGGTCGTGATGGCCGAGCGCGTGCACCCCTCCGAGGTGCGGACGGTCACCTGTGTCGGCGCCGGCGTGATCGGCGGCGGCTGGGCGGCCTACTTCCTGGCCCGCGGCTACCGGGTGCTGGCGTGGGACCCCGCGCCCGACGCGGAGACCCGGCTGCGGCACCTCGTCGACGCGGCCTGGCCGGCGCTCACCGAGATCGGGCTCGCCGACGGCGCCGGCGTCGACAACCTCGAGGTCGCCGCGACGCTGGCGCAGGCGGTCGACGGCACCGACTTCGTGCAGGAGAGCGCGCCGGAGAAGCTCGACCTCAAGCAGCAGCTGCTCGCCGACATCGACCAGGCGGCCGCGCCGCACGTGGTCATCTCGTCGTCGACGTCCGGCTACGGGATGACCGAGATGCAGGTGAAGTGCGTGCACGCCGAGCGCACGGTGGTCGGGCACCCGTTCAACCCGCCGTACCTGATCCCGCTGGTCGAGGTGGTCGGCGGCGCCTCCACCTCGGCGGAGGTGGTCGCCTGGACCTCGGAGTTCTTCCGGCACGCCGGCAAGTCGGTGATCACCATGGACCGCGAGGTGCCGGGGTTCATCGCGAACCGGCTGCAGGAGGCGCTCTGGCGCGAGGCGCTGCACATGGTCGCGGAGGGCGAGGCGACGGTCGAGCAGATCGACCAGGCGATCACCGACGGGCCGGGACTGCGCTGGCCGGTGCAGGGCCCGTGCCTGACCTTCCACCTCGCCGGTGGGCAGGGCGGCATGGCGCACATGCTCGACCACTTCGGCCCGTCGCTGCTGTCGCCGTGGACCCGGCTGGTCGCCGCCGAGCTCACCCCCGAGCTGCGCGACGCGATGGTCGAGGGCTGCGAGCGGGAGGCGGCCGGGCGGTCCATCGACGAGCTGGTCGCCGAGCGCGACCGGGGCGTCATCGCGGTGCTGCGCGCGCTCGGCAAGGCATGACGTTCACGCCCGTCGTGCACTCCGAGCCGGTCCGCGACGAGTGGATCGACTACAACGGGCACCTGTCCGAGGCGTACTACGTGCTGGTGTTCGGGCACGCCACCGACGCGGTGATGGACCGCGTCGGCCTCGGCCCGGCGTACCGGGAGGCCAACGACGCCTCGCTGTTCACGGTCGAGGCGCACATCCGCTACCTCGACCAGGTGGAGGCCGGCGCGACGCTTGAGGTGCGGTCGTGGGTGGTCGCGTCGACCGCCAAGCTGCTGCACGTCTGGCACGAGATGTACGCCGGCGGGCGGCTGCGCGCCACCGAGGAGGTGCTGGGCGTGCACGTGGACGCGGGGGCCGGCCGCGCCACGCCGTTCCCCGCGGAGGTGGTCGGGCTGATCGGGGCCGCCCGCGGTCCGGTGCCCGAGACGACGGGGCGCTCGATCCATATCGGCTGATGTAGTGTGAGGCCCGCCACACCCACCTTTACTACGGATCGTCCGGCACGTACCTGCCGGTGAAGGGAAGTTTCCGCATGGCCTCCATCAAGTACGACCACGCCGAGCGCCTCTACCCGGGCTCCGACCGCCCCGCTGTCAACGACTTCAACCTCGAGATCAACGACGGCGAGTTCCTGGTCCTGGTCGGCCCCTCCGGATGCGGCAAGTCCACCAGCCTCCGGATGCTCGCCGGGCTCGAGGAGGTGACCAGCGGCAAGATCTTCATCGGCGACCGCGACGTCACCCACCTGCCGCCCAAGGAACGCGACATCGCGATGGTGTTCCAGAACTACGCGCTCTACCCGCACATGAGCGTCGCCGAGAACATGGCGTTCTCCCTCAAGATGGCGAAGGTGCCCAAGGAGGAGCGCATGCAGCGGGTCAAGGAGGCCGCCAAGCTGCTGGACCTCGAGCAGTACCTCGAGCGCAAGCCGAAGGCGCTCTCCGGCGGTCAGCGCCAGCGCGTCGCGATGGGTCGCGCGATCGTCCGCCAGCCGCAGGTGTTCTGCATGGACGAGCCGCTGTCGAACCTCGACGCCAAGCTGCGGGTCTCCACGCGCACCCAGATCGCCGCGCTCCAGCAGCGGCTCGGCATCACGACCGTCTACGTCACCCACGACCAGGTCGAGGCGATGACGATGGGCGACCGCGTCGCGGTGCTCAAGGACGGCGTGCTGCAGCAGGCCGACACCCCGCTGAACCTCTACGACAAGCCCGCCAACCTGTTCGTGGCCGGCTTCATCGGCTCGCCCGCGATGAACCTGCTGCGCGCGCACAACGTCGACGGCCACGCCAAGCTCGGCGACGTCGAGGTGCCGATCGACCGCACCGCGGCCGCGGCCGGCCACGGCGACATCACCGTCGGCGTGCGCCCGGAGAACTGGCGGATCGTCGGTGAGGGTGAGGGCATCCCGGTCAAGGTGACCGTCGTCGAGGAGCTCGGCGCCGACGCCTACGTCTACGGCACCAGCGGTGCCGAGGGCACGCCGGACAACGTCATCATCCGCATCGACGCCCGCAAGAACCACCAGAAGGGCGAGACCCTGTTCGTGACCACCGACCCCGAGCACGTGCACGTGTTCGACACCGAGTCGGGTGAGCGCCTCTCCGCCTGACCACGGGAGGGTCATGAAGCAGCTGACGGCTCTCGACGCGCAGTTCCTCCACGTCGAGTCGCCCACCACGGTGGGTCACGTCGGCAGCCTCATCGTCCTCGACCCGTCGACGGCACCCGACGGCCACTGGGACCTCGAGTCCGTGCGGGCCGTCTTCGAGCCCCGGCTGCACCTCGCCGCGCCGCTCCGGCGGCGCCTGGTGGAGGTGCCGCTGGGGCTCGGCCGTCCCTACTGGGTCGACGACCCGCACTTCGACATCGAGTTCCACCTGCGCGAGCTCGCGCTGCCCTCGCCCGGCAGCGACGAGCAGCTCGGCGAGCAGGTGGCCCGGATCCACGCCCGCCCGCTCGACCGCAGCCGCCCGCTGTGGGAGGCCTACGTGCTCACCGGCCTCGAGGGCGGGAAGGTCGCGTTCTACAGCACGATCCACCCCGCCGCGATCGACGGCGTCTCCGGCGCGGAGATCATCGAGACCATCCTCGACACCACCGTCGAGCCGCGTGAGGTGCAGCCGGAGGAGACCGCGTTCGAGCCGCGTCCGCTGCCCTCGGTGCTCGACCTCGCGCTGCATGGCGCCGGCCAGCTGGCCACCCACCCGCTCGCTCTGCTGCGCACCGTGCCGCGCTCGCTGCGCTACGTCGACCAGCTGCCCGGCGCGGCGAACGTCCCGGGCACCCGGCTGGTCAGCGGGGCCGCCGACCTGGTCGGCCGGGTGCTCGGCGAGCCGCGCGCGGACGTCGAGGACCGCGAGCTGAAGGCCCCCCGCACCCCGCTCAACGGCGCGATCACGCCGCACCGGCGCTTCGCCTACGGCTCGGTCCCGATGTCGGACGTCAAGCGGGTCAAGAACCACTTCGGGCTGACCGTCAACGACGTGGTGATGACGCTGACCGCGGCCGCGCTGCGGCGCTGGTTGCTCGACCACGACGCGCTGCCGGCGGTGCCGTTGGTGGCCGCGGTGCCGGTCTCGATCCGCAGCGAGGACCAGCGGGGCGCGCACGGCAACCACGTCTCCGTGATGCTCGCCGAGCTGCCGACGCACCTCGCCGACCCGACGCAGCGGCTGGTCACGATGCGAGAGTCGATGCTGGACGCGAAGCGTGCGTTCGACGCCGTACCCGCCTCGCTGCTGCAGGACCTCTCGGCACTGATCCCGACCGCGCTGTCCGGGCTGGCGGCGCGCGCGTTGTTCAAGCTCTCGACGCTGCCCGGGGTGCTGTTCAACCTGTTCGTGTCCAACGTGCCCGGCCCGCAGCTCCCGCTGTACGTCGCCGGCGCGCGGGTCGAGGGGATCTACCCGGTGAGCGCGGTCACCGACATGACCGGCGGCCTGAACATCACGCTGTTCTCCTACGACGGCCACCTCGACTTCGGGCTGGTCGCCTGCCGGGAGATGGTGCCCGACGTGTGGCGGCTGATCGGCTACCTGCGGGACGCGATGGCCGAGCTGCTCGACCTGGTGCCGGCCGAGACCTGAGTCAGCCGCCCGCCGGCATCACGTGCGCGTCGGGCCCGGGGAACGTGAGCCCCTCGTGCCCGTCCGACCAGCGCACGACGTACGGCGGACCGCCGTTGTCGCCGTGCACCTCGAGGATGTCGCCGACCCTGCGCGGCTCCTCGACCTTGTTGCTCTCGATGACCAGCTGGTCGCCCACTTTGGCCTGCATCGGACACCTCCCGTGCGACTGCGTCCTACGTTGCTCCTGTTGCCGGTGGGCGGCAACCTCCGGCGGTCAGCGGGTGCGGGCGGCGTTGCGCGCGATCGCGTCGGCGAAGGTGTCGAACAGCTCCACCGGGGTGTCGTGCCCCATCCCGGGCACCAGCAGCAGCTCGGAGCCGGGGATCGCGTGCGCGGTCGCGCGGCCGCCGGAGACGTGCACCATCTTGTCGGCCATCCCGTGGATCACCAGCGTGGGCAGGCGCAGCTCGTGCAGCCGTCGGGACCGGTCGGGCTGGTTCAGGATCGCCAGCATCTGCCGGGCCACCCCGGAGGCGCTGACCCCGCGGTCCCAGGTCTCGCCGGCCCGCTCGCGGACGAGCATCCGCTTCTCCTGGTACGCCGGCGACCCGGCGACCCGCCAGAAGCGCTCCGAGCTGGCGACGTACGCCTCGCGGGTCTGCGCGCTGCGGGCCAGCAGCAGCGGCAGCAGCCGCGGGTCCTGCCAGCCGACCGTGCGCCGGCCGGTGGTCGACATGATCGAGGTCATCGAGCGCACCCGGGACGGCTCGAGGAGCGCCATCGTCTGCACGATCATGCCGCCCATCGAGATGCCGCAGACGTGCGCCGACGCGAGGCCGAGGTGGTCGAGCAGCGCGAACGCGTCGCCCGCCATGTCGTCGAGGGTGTAGGGCGGCCGGGGGCCACGCCCGAAGAAGCTGCGCACGATCATCCGCTTGGTGACGCGGGCGTGCACACGGCTCGACCGGCCGGCGTCGCGGTTGTCGTAGCGGATCACGTAGAAGCCGCGGTCGGCGAGCAGCTCGCAGAGCTCCGGGCTCCACCAGGTCATCGGACCGCCGAGCCCCATCACCAGCAGCAGTGGCTCCCCGCCGGGGTCGCCGAAGGTCTGGTAGCAGATCTCCACGCCTGTGGGCAGCGGAGCGAAGAGCTCCTCGGAGACGACGGTCGCACCGGGCATCGAGAGTGTCCCTTCCGGTCGGTTACCGGTCAGTTTAGGTACCCCCCGGGTGGCACCCGCTACGGCCCGTTCGGGTCGTTCCCCCCGCCGCTCGGACAACGGTGGCGGGTGTGACGCATGGTTTCGCCAATAGGTGGTTACCGTCACATCATGGACAATCCGCTGGGGTCGTTCCTGTGCCCGCCCGGGTATGCCGGGCCGCGGGGCCTGCGGGCGATCGCGCGTGAGGGCAGCGCGGTCTCGGAGGCCGCCCGCTTCGTGCGGCGCAGCGCGTCCGACCGGCTGCACCGGCGGGAGACGCCGTACGCCGAGCGCGCCAGCGACCACGGCTCGCCGGTGGTGCTGGTCCCCGGGTTCCTGGCCGGCGACGGCACCCTCGGCCTGATGGCCCGGCACCTGCGCGGCCTCGGCTACCGGACCTACGGGTCCGCCATCCACGCGAACATCGGCTGCACCCAGGAGGCCTCCGAGGCCCTGGAGCGGCGGATCGAGGCGATCACGCTCAAGCGGGGCCGCAAGGTGAGCATCATCGGGCACAGCCTCGGCGGGCTGATGGCGCGCGGCCTGGCCGCCCGCCGCCCCGACCTGGTCGCCGGCATCGTCACGCTGGGCAGCCCGATCCTGGCGCCCGGTGCTGCACACCCGCTGCTGCTGTTCGACCTCAAGGTGCTGAACCGGCTGCAGCGCGCGGGCATGAAGGTGATGGGCGAGGACTGCGTGTCCGGCGACTGCGCCCGGCTGAGCTGGGAGCAGTCCCGGGCGCCGCTGGCCCGTGGGGTCGCGTTCACCTCGGTGTTCTCCCGCCGCGACGGGATCGTCGACTGGCGCAGCTGCCTGGACCCGCAGGCCCGGACCGTCGAGGTCGGCACCAGCCACCTCGGGATGGCGTTCGACCCGGTGGTGCTCGACGTGGTCACCGACACGCTGGACGCGGCTCGCGCCCGGCACGACGACCGGGTCAGGACGCAGGCCAGGCTGTCGGCAGTTCGCGACGCGTCGGCGGGTTAGCCCCGCGCCGGGAGCAGGTCACCGCGGCCGCCGTGACCGCACCGCCGACCAGCATCCGCAGCCGGTCGTCGTCGAGCGCGCTGAGCTTGCCCGCGCCGCCGTCGACGACGCCCCAGTCGCAGAGCAGCGCGAGCATCGCGGCCATGAACGAGTCGCCCGCGCCCACGGTGTCGACCACGTCGGTCGGGGGCGCGGGGACGTCGACGACCGCGTCGAGGGCGTACGCCGTGGCGCCTTCGGGACCCCGGGTCAGCACCACCAGCTCGGTCTGCTCGGAGGCGAGCAGCTCCCGGCAGACCTTCTCCGCGTCCTCGTCGGGGCGCAGCACGTGCAGGTCCTCGTCGGAGAGCTTCACCAGCCGTGCGGCCGCGCCGACCTCGACCACGTCGCGCCAGGCGGCCTCGGCGTCCTCGAGGAAGAACGGCCGGATGTTCGGGTCGTAGCTGACGAACACGTCGTCGGCCGCGGCCCGCGTGACCAGGTCGACCACGGAGGCCCGTCCGGGGTGCAGGCTGGCGCCGAGCGAGCCGACGTGCACGCCGCGCACCTCGTCGGGCAGCTCCTGGCGGGGCAGGTCCCACACCAGGTCGAAGTCGTACGTCGCGGCGTGCTGCTCGTCGAGGTGCGCGGTCGCGGTGCTCGTCGTACGCCCGACCACCACCGAGCCCTCCGACAGCAGCACGTCGCTGGCGTGCGCGTGGTCGGCGACCGCGCGACCCAGGTCGTCGTCGCCGAGCAGGGTGACCAGGGTGGTCGGCACGTCCAGCCGGGCCAGGCCCACGGCCACGTTGAGCGGCGAGCCGCCGACGGCGTCCTCGCGCGGGCCGTCGACCGGCAGCACGATGTCGACCAGCGACTCCCCGACGACCAGGAACCGGCCGCTCATCGCTCGAAGTCCACCGCGGCGTAGGCCTTGAGCTTCTGCAGCTTGTGCTCGGAGTGGATGGACCGGATGGTGCCGCTGCGCGAGCGCATCACCAGCGAGTGCGTGCTGGCGCCGCCGCCGCGGTAGCGCACGCCCCGCATCAGCTCGCCGTCGGTGATGCCGGTGGCCACGAAGAAGATGTCGTCACCGGTGACCAGGTCGTCGGTGCTCAGGAAGTGGTCGGGGTCGAGGTCGTGGCCGGCGTCGAGCGCGCGCTGCCGCTCCTCGTCGTCCTTGGGCCACAACCGGCCCTGGATCACGCCGTCGAGGCACTTCATCGCGCAGGCGGCGATGATCCCCTCGGGGGTGCCGCCGACGCCGAGCAGCAGGTCGATGCCGGTGTCCTGGCGGGCGGCCATGATGGCGCCGGCGACGTCGCCGTCGGTGATGAACTTGATCCGCGCGCCGGTGGCCCGGATGTCCTCGACGAGCTGGCCGTGCCGCGGCCGGTCGAGCAGCACCACCGTGACGTCCTCGGGGGCGCTGCCCTTGGCCTTGGCGACCTGGTGGATGTTCTCGGCGACCGGGTAGCGGATGTCGACGACGTCGGCGGCCTCGGGGCCGGTGACCAGCTTCTCCATGTAGAACACCGCGGACGGGTCGTACATCGACCCGCGCGGAGCCACGGCCAGCACCGAGATCGCGTTGGTCATGCCCTTCGCGGTCAGCGTGGTGCCGTCGATCGGGTCGACCGCGACGTCGCACTCCGGGCCGCTGCCGTCGCCGACCTGCTCGCCGTTGAACAGCATCGGGGCGTTGTCCTTCTCGCCCTCGCCGATGACCACGACGCCGCGCATGCCGACGGTCGAGATCAGCGCACGCATCGCGTTGACCGCGACGCCGTCGGCGCCGTTCTTGTCGCCCCGGCCGACCCACCGGCCGGCGGCCATCGCGGCCGCCTCGGTGACCCGGACCAGGTCGAGCGCGAGGTTGCGGTCGGGCGCCTGGTGCGCAGCGGACAGGCCGGGGGGAAGGGTGGTGCCGGTCTCCTCGGGCATGGCGTGATCCTACCGAGGTCAGCCGCCGCCGTAGACCGCGATCTCGGTGGCCTTCACGGTCGCCCACACCCGGCTCCCCGGGACCAGCCGCAGCTGCGCGGCGGACGCGGGGGTGATGTCGGCGATCAGCCCGGAGGCGGCGTCGAGGTGCACCCGGACCGCGGCGCCGTGCGGCGCGATGGAGGTGATCGTGCCCCGCCAGCGGTTGCGGGCCGACCCGACCGGCTCGTCGACGGTCAGCGTGACCGCGGTCGGGCTGAAGCAGGCGTCGACCTCCCCGACCGCGGCGGTGGCGGAGACCAGCACGGCGCCGTCCGACAGCCGGATGGTGGTGCCGCTGCTGGTGCCGCGCAGCACGTTCAGGCCGACCAGCCGGGCGACGTGGTCGGTGCGCGGTCGCTGCGCGACCTCCTCGGGAGTGCCCTCCTGGGCGACGCGGCCCTCGTCGATGACCAGCACCCGGTTCGCGACCGTCATCGCGTCGAGCGCGTCGTGGGTGACCAGGACCGCCACCCCGTCGTACGCCGCGAGGTGCTTGCCGAGCTCGACCCGCAGCGCCATCGCCACGCCGACGTCGAGGGAGGACAGCGGCTCGTCGAGCAGCAGCAGCCGGGGCTCGGTGGCCAGCGCCCGCGCGATCGAGACCCGCTGCGCCTGGCCCCCGGACAGCTGCCGCGGCCGGCGGGCGGCCAGGTCCTCGACCCCGAGCCGGGTCAGCCACTCGGTCGCGGTGCGCTCGGCGTCGCGCCGGGGGACGCCCCGCGCCCGCGGGCCGAACGCGACGTTCGCGAGCGCGGTGAGGTGCGGGAACAGCAGCTCCTGCTGGAACACCATCCCGACCCGGCGCTCGCGGGCGTCGAGGCGGTCCGCGCCGTCGCCCTCCCAGATGTCGCCGTCGCAGGTCACCTGGCCGTCGTCGAGCGGCACGATCCCGGCCAGTGCCCGCACCAGCGTGGACTTCCCGGCGCCGTTGGGGCCGATCACCGCGATCACGTCGCCCCGCTCCGCGGTCAGGCGTACGTCGAGGGTGTGCCCGGGCCGCCGGACCACGGCGTGCGCGTCGAGGAACGGGTCGCTCACGGCCGCGTCGCCCCCTGCACCGCGGGGTCGAACCAGCGCTCGCGCAGCAGCGCGAGGACCGCGACCGAGACGACCATCAGGATCACGCTGAGCACGATCGCCGCGTCGGGGTCGGCCTGCAGCGCGACGTAGATCGCGTTCGGCATCGTGCGGGTGGTGCCCGGGTAGTTGCCGGCGAAGGTGATCGTCGCGCCGAACTCGCCGAGCGCCCGTGCCCAGGCCAGCACCAGCCCGGCGAGCAGCCCCGGGCCCGCCAGCGGCAGCGTGACCCGGCGGAAGGTGGTCCACCGGGTCGCGCCGAGCGTGGCCGCGACCACGTCGTACTCCCGGTTCGTGGCGCGCATCGCGCCCTCGACGCTGAGCACGAAGAACGGCAGCGACACGAACGCGTGCGCGACGACCACCGCCGCGGTGGTGAACGGCAGGGAGTACCCGGTCGCGTCGTACACCGGGCCGCCGATCAGGCCGCGCCGGCCGAAGGCGGTGAGCAGCGCCACGCCGCCGACCACCGGAGGCAGCACCAGCGGCACGATCACGAAGGCCCGCACCAGCGCCCGGCCGGGGAACTCCACCCGGGCCAGCGTCCAGGCCAGCGGGATGCCGATCAGCACCACCAGCACGACCGCGAGCGTGGAGGTGATGAACGACAGCCGCAGCGCGTCGACGATGTCGGGCGCGACGAGGCGGCTCGGGAGGTCCGGCCAGGGGGTCCGCTCGAGCAGCGCGACCAGCGGCAGCAGCAGGAACAGCACCGCCAGCCCCGCGGGAACGAGCAGCAGGGCGGGGGCTCTCCCGAGCGCCGGGCGGGACCTGCTGCGGGTGCTCATGGGGCTGGTCTCACGGCTTGCCGAAACCCGCCTTCGCCAGCACCCGCTGGCCCTGGTCGGACGTCACCAGGTCGACCCACTGCTTGGCGAGCGTGGGCTTCTTCGCGCCGGACAGCGCGGCGACCGGGTAGGTGTTGAGGTTCTCGTTGTCGGTGGGCAGGTCGACCTTCTCGACCTTGTCGCCCGCCGTGACGATGTCGGAGGCGTAGACCAGGCCGGCGTCGGCCTCGTCGAGCTCGACCTTGCTGAGCGTGGCCTTGACGTCGACCTCCTCGCTGGCCGGCTTGGCCGTGACCCCGCTCGCGTCCAGCACCTTCACGGCGAGCTTGCCGCAGGGTGCGGTGTCGACGCAGACGACGTACGTCACGCCCTTCTTGTCGAGGTCGTCGATCGAGGTGATGCCCGCCGGGTTGCCCTTCGGGACCGCCATCACCAGGTGGTTGGTGGCGAACACCGACGGCTCGCCGACGGTGCCGTCCTGGTCGACGACGGTCTGCATGGTGTCCTCGTCGGCGGTGGCCAGCACGTCGGCCGGCGCCCCCTGGTTGACCTGCTCGGCGAGCGTGGCGCTGGAGTCGAACGCCAGCTTCACCTTGACGCCGGGGTGCTCCTCCTCGAAGTCGTCGGCGAGCTCGCCGAACGCCTCCGTCAGCGACGCCGCAGCCAGCACGTTCATGGTGCCGGTCTCGCCCGTGGAGCCGCTGCCGCTGCCGCCACCGCTGTCGTCGTTGCCGCAGGCGGCCAGCGACGTGGCCGCGAGCAGGGCGGCGGCCGCGGCGAGGGCGCCGCGCAGGCGGGGGCGGGCGGCGAGGGCCTTCACGGCAGCTCCACGATCACGTTGGTCGACTTGACGGAGGCGATGGCGAGCACACCCGGCTCGAGCGCGAGCTCGTCGGCGGCCTCGGAGCTCATCAGGGAGACCAGGCGGTACGGCCCGCAGACCATCTCCACCTGGGCCATCACGGTGTCCTTCTTGACGGCGGTGACGATCCCGCGCATCCGGTTGCGGGCGCTGACCGCGCCGGCCCGGGCGACGTGCCCGAGCCCGTCGGCGCCGTTCTCGGCGATCTGCTTGGCGAGCCGGGCGAGGTCCGCGCCGTCCACCCGGGTCCGGCCGTCCTCGCCGGGCGCGGCCCGCACGCGGTCGGCGTCGATCCACCGGCGCAGGGTGTCGTTGCTGACGCCCAGCACCTCGGCGGCCTCCGCGACCCGGTAAGTGTGCATGCGAGGATCTTGCCGCAGATGCGACCCGTCCGCCACACGACCTCCCCGCAGGTGCGTCTTTGCTCCCGGTTGAGCCGCACGCTCGCGCGTCAGTGCCCCACGACCGGTGCCCACGCCCAGAGCACCAGCACCCCGACGGCGACCGCGGGCAACGTGACCACCGCAGCCAGCCGGTGGAACACCCGGCCCGACGGGTGCCCGCCGCGGCGCAGCAGCGTGCGCCGCCACAGCAGGTTCGCCAGCGACCCGGTGTAGGTGAGCCCGGACCCGACGCCGAGCCCGACCAGCGCGGCGAGCACCGTGGTGACGCCGAGCGGCGCGACGATCGGGACCAGCAGCAGCGTGGCCGGCAGGTTGTTGACGAGGTTCGCCAGCACGGTGGCGACCAGGGCCACCAGCAGCAGGGAGCCGAGCGAGTCGTCCCCGGGGACGGCCCGGCGGACCAGGTCGCCGAGGAAAGTGTCGGTCAGCCCGGCGACCACCACCCCGAGACAGAGCACGAACGCGGCGAACGACGGGTGCGCCGCGTGCACGACCGCTGCGACCCGGACCCGCCGCCGGGACAGCGAGTACGTCGCGAGCGCCACCGCCGCGGCAGCGGCCACCCAGGCGGGTGCCACGCCGAGCGGCGAGAGCACCGCGAACCCGACGAGCATCAGCGCCACCACCACGACGGGTACCACGGGCAGGTGCACCGGCTCCGGCGCCGCGTCGGCGCGGCCGCGCGTCGCGAGGTCGCGGGCGAAGTACAGCCGGTGCCCGGCGTACTCGACCGCGAGCACCGCGACCCACACCGGCGCCATCAGCAGCGCGAAGCCGGCGAACGACAGCGGCAGCGAGGGCATCGCCAGCAGGTTGGTGAGGTTCGAGACCGGTAGCAGCAGCGAGGCGGAGTTGGCCAGCCGGGCGCAGGCGTGCACCAGCGGGCGCGGGCTCACCGACGCCCCGGCCGCGGCGACCGCGACCACCGGGGTCAGCAGTACCACCGTCGCGTCCAGGCTGAGCACCGCGGTCACGGCGGCGGCGGCCGCGAAGGTCAGCAGGAGCATCCGCCGCGGGTCGCCGCGGCCGGCCCGCCGGACGAGTGCGCCGACCGCGGCGAACACCCCCTCGACGGCGCACAGCTCGGCGACCGCCAGGATCGCGGCCAGGAACGCCACCACCGGGAACAGCAGCCGCACCTGGTCGAGCGCACCGGCCGGGCCGACCGCGCCGCAGGCGAGCACGACCCCGGCGGCGACCAGTCCCACCGCCAGCTCCACGCGCGCCCGGGGGTGGGCGAACGCGACGGCGAGCATCGCGGCCAGGGCCAGCACCGCGAGCACATCGACGACGGGGGGTGGCACCGGGGGAGCGTAGTCGCCGGCACCCACCGCCTTGCGAGGATGGGTGCGTGAGCGAGCAGGCGGGCCGGTACCAGCGGTCGTTCGGTGGGATGGTCGGCGCGATGGTGGTGCTGGTCGCGGTGGTGCTCGCCTGGGTCGGGTTCCGGGCGCTCACGACGTCGCCGCCGGAGAACCCGGTGCAGACCGTCGACTACCGCGCCGACGTGCCGGCGGCCAAGCGCGCCGCCGACTTCGACCTGGTCGCGCCGCCGACGCTGCCCGACGGCTGGCGGGCCACCACGGTCACCTTCACCGACGAGCCGGAGCAGCACTGGCACCTCGGCGTGCTCACCGACGCCGGCCGGTACGTCGGCCTCGAGCAGGGCCGGCAGTCCGCCGGCTCGATGGTGCACCGGTACGTCGACGAGCGGGCGCAGCGCGGCACGCCGGTGCGGGTCGGCAGCACGTCGTGGGCGACCTGGACGGACCCGGGCGGGGACACCGCGCTGGTCCGGCGCGACGGCGGCACCACGACGCTCGTGGTCGGCCACGACGTACCCCGCTCGGACCTGGTGTCCTACACGTCGAGCCTGCGCTGACTCAGGAGTCGTCCTCCGCGTCGTCGCCGGACGCGATGGCCGCGTCGAGGCGGCGCTTGGCGCCGTCGAGCCACTCCTGGCAGACCCGGGCCAGCTGTTCGCCGCGCTCCCACAGCGCCAGCGACTCCTCGAGGTCGGTGCCGCCGGACTCGAGGCGGCGGACCACCTCGACCAGCTCCTCGCGGGCCTCTTCGTAGCTCGGGGTGTCAGGCATCGCTCTCCTGGGCGTCGGTGGGTTCGGTGTGCGTGACGGTGGCGCCGATGCGCCCCTCCGCGACCCGGATCCGCAGGTCGGAGCCGGTCGGCACGGTCGTGGCCTCGGTGACCACGTGCCCGTCGGCGTCCTGCACGACCGCGTAGCCGCGGCGCAGCGTGGCCAGCGGGGACAGCGCACGGACCCGGGCCAGCTGGTGGCCGAGGTCGTCGTGGGCGCGCTCCAGCCGGTGCCCCACGGACC
>JABFXA010000023.1 GCA_013361955.1 Nocardioidaceae bacterium | reverse complement strand
CTCTTCCGATCTGGCGCGCGCCGCCGGAACCGCTGCAGCACCGGGCGCACCCGCCTCGCCACCGCCTCGTCGCTGACCGCGGCGTCGAGCGCCTCCGTCAGCGTGAGCACGATGCCGCCGGTGAGCAGCCCCGCGATCAGGTCGGCGAACCAGTGCCAGCGCAGGGTCACCGAGGTGGTCACCATCACCAGCGACAGCAGAGCGACCACGCCCCACATGGCACCGATCGCGCTACGCGGCAGTCGACCGTAGCGGCCGAGCAGGAACACGCAGAGCCCGTAGACCAGCACGATGTTGGAGGTGTGGCCGGACGGGTAGGCCATGCCGCCCTCGAAGAACGACGGGTCCGCGCTGGCCGGCTCGGCGCGCCCGAGGCCGAGCTTGAGGACCAGCACCAGGAGGTTCAGCGAGAACACCGACAGCGCGACCACCCAGGCCGGGCGCCAGGACTCCTGCCGGCGGCAGCAGTAGAACGTCACCGCGGCCAGGATCGGCAGGCAGATCGCCCGCTGCCCGATCCGGTCGAGCACGTGCAGCCACGGCACCAGCGCGGGCGGGGCGGGCTGCACGTTGAAGTAGGCGTCGAGGGACTCCAGCGGTCCCATCGCGAGCAGCGTGAACCCGGCGAACACGAACCCGAGGAACCCGGCCAGGGCCAGACCCGAGGACACGTGTGACATCCACCCCTCGTGAGGCGTGACGTCCCGGCGGCGTCGCCAGCGCATCGTGCCTCCCGTCGGTCTGCTCGGTGGTCGCACCCGCAGCGGAGCGACCAGCCCGGGACGGGGTGGTCGGGTGGACACTCAAATATAGGCTGAGCGGCATGAGGACGGACCGGCGGCCGGGACCCAGCACCCGCGTGCGGGTGCACGAGGTCGTCGACGCCGACGGTGGCCCGAGCGTCCGCCGCCACGAGGACCGGCTGGCCACCGAGGAGCCGCTGGAGATCCGGCTGGAGTGGCCGGGCGAGGCGCCCCGCCGGGTGGCGGTGACGATGCGCACGCCGGGGCACGACTTCGAGCTGGCGACCGGGTTCCTGCACGGCGAGGGCGTGCTGCGCTCCGCCGACGACCTGCGCAAGGTCGCGTACTGCACCGACGTGACGCTGAGCCCCGAGCAGGAGTTCAACGTGGTCACCGTCGAGCTCGCCCGGCCGCCGCGCCGGCCGCTCGCCGAGAGGTACGCCGGGCTCTCGGCCGCCTCGTCGGCCTGCGGCGTCTGTGGCACCGAGAGCATCGACGACGTCCTCGCGCTGACCGGGCTGACCGGCTCCGGGCGGTGGGCGGACCTGGCCGTGCCCTCCGACGTACTGCTGCGGGTGCCGGACCGGCTGCGCGCCGAGCAGCGGGTGTTCGACTCCACCGGCGGCCTGCACGCCGCCGGTCTCTTCGACGAGCAGGGCGAGCCGTTCGTGGTCCGCGAGGACATCGGCCGGCACAACGCGGTCGACAAGGTGGTCGGCGCCCGGGTGCTGGCGGGGGCCTCCCCCGCCGCCCCGGTGCTGGGGGTGAGCGGCCGGATCGGTTTCGAGATCGTGCAGAAGGCGGTGGTCGCCGACGTCGGCGTGGTCGCCGCGGTGGGCGCCCCTTCCAGCCTGGCCGTGGACCTCGCGGTCCGGGCCGGCCTCTGCACCGCCGGCTTCGTGAAGGCCGGTCGCTTCGTGCTCTACTCCGAGCCCGAGCGGGTGGCGGTCGCGAGCCCGCACGGCGTGGGCTGACGAAAACTGTCGGGCGGCGCCTCTAGCGTCTGCCTCATGCGCATCCTGCACACCTCCGACTGGCACCTGGGGCGGTCCTTCCACCGCGTCGGGATGCTCCGTGCGCAGGCGGCGTACGTCGACCACCTGCTCGACGTGGTCGAGCAGGAGCGGGTCGACCTGGTGGTGGTGTCCGGCGACGTCTACGACCGCGCGCTGCCGCCGGTCGACGCCGTGGAGCTCGCCGACGACGCGTTCGCGCGGCTCGCCGCCTCCCGCGCCACGGTGGTGGTCTCCAGCGGCAACCACGACTCCCCCGCGCGACTCGGGTTCAACGCGCGCCTCGCCGACGCGGCCGGGGTGCACCTGCGCACCCGCTGGCAGGACGTCGGCACCCCGGTGCTGCTCGGCGACGCGCACGGCGAGGTGGCCGTGCACGCGATCCCCTACCTCGAGCCCGACGCGGTCCGCACCGCCTGGTCGCTGCCCGGGCGCAGTCACGAGGCGGCCCTGACGGCGGCGATGGCCCGGGTGCACGCCGACCTGGCGACCCGGCCCGGAGCGCGGTCCGTGGTGCTGGCGCACGCGTTCGTGGCCGGCAGCGCCGACGCCGCGCCCGCGATGGCCTGCGACAGCGAGCGCGACATCTCCGTCGGTGGTCTGCAGATCGCACCGACCCGGCTGTTCACCGAGGTGTCCTACGCCGCGCTCGGGCACCTGCACGGCGCCCGGACCCTCACCGAGTCGGTCCGCTACAGCGGTTCCCCGCTCGCCTACTCGTTCTCCGAGGCCGGCCACACCAAGGGGTCCTGGCTGGTCGACCTCGGCGCCGACGGCGTCGGCTCGTGCGAGCTGGTGCCGGCCCCGGTGCCGCGGCGGCTGGCCACGGTCCGCGGGCGCATCGACGACCTGCTGGCCGACCGGTCCCACGCAGCGGCCGAGGACGCCTGGCTGCACGTGACGCTGACCGACCCACGGCGGCCGCAGCACGCGATGGACCGGCTGCTCGCCCGGTTCCCGCACACGCTGATGATCGCCTTCGAGCCCACGGGCGCGCCCGCCGCGCGCGGGCCGGCCGTGCCGCGCGTCGACGGCCGCAGCGACCTCGACGTCGCGCTCGGGTTCGTCGCCGAGGTGCGCGACCTCGAGGCCACCACCGAGGAGGAGCTGCTGCTCCAGCTGGCCTGCGACTCCTGCCGCATCGACGTCGACCGCGACGCCGACTTCCGGGTCGGCCAGGAGCTCTCCGGATGAGGCTGCACCGGCTGACCGTGCAGGCGTTCGGCCCGTTCGCCGGCACCGAGTCGGTCGACTTCGACGAGCTCAACGACGCCGGCCTGTTCCTGCTCACGGGTGCGACGGGCGCGGGCAAGAGCAGCCTGCTCGACGCGGTCTGCTTCGCGCTCTACGGCACCGTCCCCGGCGCGCGCGGCACCAAGGCGCTGAAGTCGCAGCACGCCGCGCCCTCGATGCAGCCCGAGGTGCTGCTCGACTTCAGCGTGCGCGGCCGGCGGTTCGTCGTACGCCGCTCCCCGGAGTGGAGCCGGCCCAAGCGGCGCGGCGAGGGTGAGACCACCGAGAAGGCGTCCGCCTCGCTCACCGAGACCACCCACGGCGAGCACTTCCTGACCTCCCGCGCGGCCGAGGTGGGCCACCAGGTGACCGAGCTGATGGGCATGCGGGCGTCGCAGTTCATGCAGGTGGCGCTGCTGCCGCAGGGCGAGTTCCAGACCTTTCTGCGGGCCAGCTCGCAGGACCGGCACGACGTGCTCGAGCAGCTGTTCCGCACCGACCGGTTCTCGCGGATCGAGGAGTGGGTGCACGAGCACAGCCGGCGGCTGCGGCAGCGGGCCCACGGCGGCGAGGCCGAGGTCCGGCGGCTTCTGCACACGGTGGCCGACCGCGCCGGCGTACCCCTGCCTGAGTCGTTGGCGGGTGACGACCTCGCCCGGCCCGCCGCCGACGGGCTGGCGCTCGGCTGGGCGCGGGAGCGGTTCGCGGCGGCCGGCGCCGAGCGCGACGAGGTGCTGCACGCGGACGAACAGGC
>JABFXA010000353.1 GCA_013361955.1 Nocardioidaceae bacterium | reverse complement strand
CGCCGCGGCCACCCGCGGGATGGGCTTCGAACGCCTCGACCAGCTCGCCCTCGAACACCTCTACGGCACCCGCCCCTGACCCCCCACACCGCTGGTCGAGGCGCGCGCGAAGCAGCCTCGGAACCCAGCGGAAGGGTCACAGCACCGTGGTGCCGTACATCTCCCCCAACGGGTCGGCGATCAGCTCGATGCGGGCGCCGTCGGGGTCGCGGAAGTAGATCGAGGTGCCGCTCTCGAGCTGGTACTCCACCTCGGCGGCGTCGAGGTTGGCCCTGAGCCGTTCCCAGCGGTCGGGGTCGACCGAGATCGCCATGTGGTGCAGGCCGCCGAGCACCTCGGCGTACTCACCGAGGTCGAGTCCGGGGAGGTCGAAGAAGGCCAGCAGGTTGCCGTTGCCGATGTCGAAGAAGAAGTGGTTCGAGCCCGGGTAGTCCCGGTTCTCGAAGATCTCCGTCAGCGGGAACTCCAGCACGCCCTGGTAGAACCTCACGGTCGTCTCGACGTCGGAGCAGATCAGCGCCGTGTGGTGCAGCCCGCGCGCCGACGACTCCGGCCGGTCCCCCAACGGCTTCAGGTACGTCGTCCGGATCCGCTCGCGCTCCCGCTCGATCAGGTCCAGGTCGATCTGCGTCATCGTGGTCGCCTCAGATCCGGAAGAACTCGTTGAGGAAGGTGTCGGCCACCGCCGGGTTGCCGCGCACGCTGCCGGAGTTGCTGCGGCCGAACGCGGTGAGCACGAAGCTGCCGGGGTCGAACTCGAGCACGGTCAGGTCGGAGACGTCGCCGGGCGCGTAGTCCATGCCCTCGGACCCGATGCTCACCCGGGTGTCGCCGGCGTTGGGTCCGCTGGTGACCCGGATGCCGATCTCGCAGGGGTTCTGCGCGGCGTCGGTGATCGTGTACTTCCAGAGCACGAACATGAACGGCGTCAGCAGGTCGGCCACGTCGCCGGGCAGCCCGTGCGCGCGCCCGGACCCCTGGCGCACGTCCCAGGTGTGCACGCCGTAGTCCATCAGCTGGAAGGCCGGGTAGAAGAACGCCGGCAGCGGGCCCATGTAGAAGTGCGGGACCTGCAGCCCCGTCCAGTCCTCCTCGGTCAGCCCCTGGAAGATCTCGGTGATCTTGTCGAGGTCGGTGCGCAGCCGGTCGAGGAGCTCGGCGCGCGGGATGTCGTGCAGCGCCTGCGCCTGGGCGTCCACCCGGTCTGCCATCCCCGGCAGCCCGTACGCCGGCGGCGCCTCCTTGCCGCCACGCGCCGAGTCGAAGCTCTCGAAGTAGGCCTCGGTGGTGTCGACGATGTGCGCCACGACGTCGCGGACCTGCCAGTGGCCGGCGCCGGTCGGCGCGGTCCAGGCCTCGTCGCTGTCGGCGAGGGCGAAGAGCTGCTCCGCCTCCCGCCGCACCACGGACAGGATGGTGTCCTTGCCCTCGAAGGACATCGCGTTCCAGCTGCTCATCTGGGTCTCCTTGAGGTGGAGTCTTTCTCCGGGTCGCCGGCGGACCGGCCGGACGTCAGCGGCGCGAGCCGTCCGACGACGTGCACGACGCAGCGAGGTAGTTCACCGTTCAACGATAGGCCCGCGAGCGGCCGCCGGGTAGCCCCGAGCAGGGGTCACTTCCAGGCGTCGGCGAGCAGGTCGCGGGTCTCCTGCAGCAGCTGCGGGAGCGTCTTGGTGCGACCGATGATCGGCATGAAGTTCTGGTCGCCGCCCCAGCGCGGGACCACGTGCTGGTGCAGGTGCGCGGCGATGCCGGCGCCGGCCGCGGCCCCCTGGTTCATGCCCAGGTTGAAGCCGTGCGCGCCGCTGACCGACCGCACGACCGTCATCGCCGTCTTCGTGAACGCCGCCACCTCGGCGGTCTCGTCGTCGTCGAGCTCGGTGTAGTCGGCGACGTGCCGGTTGGGGCACACCATCATGTGGCCCGCGCTGTACGGGTAGAGGTTCAGCACCACGAACGTCGCGGAGCCCCGGTGCACGACGAGCCCCTCGCGGTCGCCGAGCTTCTGCACGCGGCAGAACGGGCACTCCCCCGACGTACCGTCCGACGGCTTGTTCTCGCCGCGGATGTAGGCCATCCGGTGCGGCGTCCAGAGCCGGTCCAGGGCGTCGGGCTCGCCGACCCCGTCCTGGTGGACCGTCATACCTGGATGCGGCGCGCGACGGCGTCGGTCACGCGGGCGATCGCGTCCTCGACGGAGACGCCGTTGTCCTGCTCGCCGTTGCGGTAGCGGAAGGACACCGCGCCCTCCTCGACGTCCCGGTCGCCGGCGATCATCATGAACGGCACCTTCTGCAGCTGGGCGTTGCGGATCTTCTTCTGCATCCGGTCGTCGGAGTCGTCGACCTCGACGCGCAGCCCCTGCTGGCGCATCCGGGCGGCGATCTTCTCGAGGTACTCCGCGTGCCGCTCGGCGATCGGGATCGCCTGCACCTGCACCGGCGCCAGCCAGGGCGGGAACGCGCCGGCGTAGTGCTCCACGAGCACCCCGATGAACCGCTCGATCGAGCCGAACTTCGCGGAGTGGATCATCACCGGTCGCTGCCGGGTGCCGTCGGACGCCTGGTACTCCAGCTCGAAGCCGCGCGGCTGGTTGAAGTCGTACTGGATCGTCGACATCTGCCAGGTGCGGCCGATGGCGTCGCGGCACTGCACGGAGATCTTCGGCCCGTAGTACGCCGCACCGCCGGGGTCGGGGACCAGCTCGAGGCCGGACTCCTTCGCGACCTGCTCGAGCACGGCGGTGGCCTCCGCCCACTCCTCGTCGGAGCCGACGAACTTGTCCGGCTTGGAGTCGTCGCGGGTGGACAGCTCGAGGTAGTAGTCGTCGAGCCCGAAGTCGCGGAACAGCCCGAGGCAGAAGTCCAGCAGGTGCTTGATCTCCGCAGGCGCCTGCTCCCGGGTCACGTACGAGTGCGAGTCGTCCTGGGTCATCCCGCGCACCCGGGTCAGGCCGTGCACCACGCCGGACTTCTCGAACCGGTAGACCGACCCGAACTCGAACAGCCGCAGCGGCAGCTCGCGGTAGGACCGCCCGCGCGACCGGAAGATCAGGTTGTGCATCGGGCAGTTCATGGCCTTGAGGTAGTAGCTCGCGCCCTCCATCTCCATGGGCGGGAACATGCCGTCGGCGTAGTAGGGCAGGTGCCCGGAGGTGTGGAACAGCCCCTCCTTGGAGATGTGCGGGGTGCCGACGTACTGGAACCCCTCCTCGATGTGCCGCTGCCGGACGTAGTCCTCCATCTCCTTCTTGATCACGCCGCCGCGCGGGTGGAAGACGACCAGGCCGGAGCCGAGCTCGTCGGGGAAGGAGTAGAGGTCCAGGTCGCGCCCGAGCTTGCGGTGGTCGCGGCGCTCGGCCTCCTCGAGGCGGTGCAGGTGCTCGTCGAGCGCCTCCTTGGTCTCCCACGCGGTGCCGTAGATGCGCTGCAGCTGCTTGTTCTTCTCGTCGCCGCGCCAGTACGCCGCCGCGGACCGCATCAGCTTGAACGCCGGGATCCGCTTGGTGGTGGGCAGGTGCGGGCAGCGGCACAGGTCCTTCCAGGCCAGCGACCCGTCGCGACGGTGGTTGTCGTAGATGGTCAGCTGGCCGGCGCCGACCTCGACCGAGGCGCCCTCGGCGGCGTGGGCCACGTCGTGCGCGCCGCCCTTGAGGCCGATCAGCTCGATCTTGTACGGCTCGTCGGCCAGCTCCGAGAGCGCGTCGCCGTCGGAGACCGCACGGCGGGAGAACCGCTGCCCCTCCTTGATGATCTTGCGCATCCGGGTCTCGATCT
>JABFXA010000020.1 GCA_013361955.1 Nocardioidaceae bacterium | reverse complement strand
TCGCCGGCGGCCTCGAGGACGACGTCGAACTCGTCCTGCTCCTCCGCGGCGGCGGCCTCGCCACCACCGGCACCGGCGGCCGGCGCGGCGGCGACGGCGACGGGGGCGGCGGCGGTGACGCCGAAGGTGTCCTCGAACTGCTTCACGAACTCGCTCAGCTCGAGGAGGGTCATCTCCTTGAAGGCGTCGAGCAGCTCGTCGGTGGTGAGCTTCGCCATGGTGGCGTTTCCTTCCGGGTTGCTCGGCCCGTGGTGACACGGGCCCTGGGTGTGCGGTGGGTGTGGCTGGTGCGTGCCGAGCGGGGCCTCAGGCCTCGGCCGGCTCCTCGGTCGCCTCGGCGGCAGCCTCGGGAGCCTCGGTGGCCTCGGCGGTCTCGGTGGCGGCCGGCGTACCGGCACCGCCGCCGAGGATCGACGGGTCCTCCTCGGCCTTCGCCTGCAGCGCACCCGCGAGACGGGCGGCCTGGGCGAGCGGAGCGTTGAGCAGGTAGACCGCCTGGCTCAGCGACGCGAGCATGGCGCCGGCGAGCTTGCCGAGCAGCACCTCGCGCGACTCCAGGTCGGCCAGCTTGGCGATCTCCGTGGCGTCGAGGGACTTGCCCTCGAAGTAGCCGCCCTTGATGACGAGCGACGGGTGTGCCTTGGCAAAGTCACGCAGGCCCTTGGCGGCCTCGACCACGTCGCCGTTGATGAAGGCGATCGCGGTGGGGCCGACGAGCAGGTCGTCGAAGCCCTCCACGCCGGCCTCCGTGGCGGCGATCTTGGTCAGCGTGTTCTTGACCACGGCGTAGTTGGCGTTCTCACCGAGGGAGCGCCGCAGGTCCTGCAGCTGCTTCACGGTGAGACCGCGGTACTCGGTCAGCACGGCGCCCGCCGACTCGTGGAACGAGTCCACGAGCTCCGCGACACCGGCCGCCTTGTCAGGCCGCGCCATGGGTCTCCTTCCGGATCATTCGCTGGGTCCGGAGGCCACCGGGGCGGGCCCGACAACGACGAACGCCCCGGCGCAGGGCACACGGGGCGTGGAGGCACGGACGAGGTCCGGCTACGTTCTCGGTGTCACCTGCGCAGGCCGCCCGCTGTGCGGGACCTTCAGCCGGGCACCTCCGTGCGGGACGGGGGCACGCCGACGACCGGCGGTCTCTGGTTTCAGCGACGATCGTACGGGACCGCGGCGCGGGCGGCCAAATCGGCGCCGGCCGGGTGGTCGGGACTGGACCGCTCGGGTCGTTTCCGCCGATTCCGCCCCCGACCGGCCCGGCCTGGTGCTTCGATCGTGCCGTGAAGCACACAGCCGACCTCTCCCTCGAGACGCTCGGCGGCGTCCTCGAGCAGGCGGACCAGCGAATCACCGCGGGCTCGCACCCCGCCGCCCGGGTCTGGCCGACCGGTTTCGACGTACTCGACCAGACGCTGAACGGCGGCTTCCGCTCCGGCGAGCTAATCCTGCTCGGCGGCCCGCAGGGCCTGGGCAAGACCACCTGGGTGCTGCAGGTCGCCCGCAACACCGCCCGCTCGGGACGCACCGCGGTGGTGTTCTCCTTCGAGCACGACCTGGAGACCTTGCTGATCCGGCTGGTCTCGCTGGAGGCCGGCCAGCTCGGCGGGCTCGTGGCGCCGAACCTGGCCCGGGTCCGGCAGGCGTTCGAGGGCTCGGACGGTCGCACCGGCCGGCTCACCGACCGGCTCGCGGACACCGACGGCGGCGTCGAGGCGATCGAGGTCGTGCAGGAGTACGCCGACCGGCTGATGCTGCACCGCTCCACCGGCTCCGGCACCAGCCTGGAGACCATCACGTCCGCGATCGAGCAGGTCTACGACCACACCGGCCAGGCGCCGCTGGTGGTCGTCGACTACCTGCAGAAGATCCACTCCGGGCTCGGCGACGAGACCGAGAGGGTGACCGCGATCACCGAGGGCCTCAAGGACCTCGCGCTCGACCACGACGTACCGATCCTGTCCGTGGTCGCCTCCGACAAGGACGGCCTGGTCGCCGGCAAGCGGATGCGGGTCAACAACCTGCGCGGCTCGTCGGCGCTGGCCTACGAGGCCGACACGGTCCTGCTGCTGAACAACAAGTTCGACGTGGTCGCCCGGCACCACCTGCTCTACAGCATGGGCAACGTGGAGAAGTTCCGGAACTGGGCCGTGCTCTCCGTCGAGAAGAACCGCAACGGCCGCACCGGGGTGGACCTGGAGTTCCTCAAGCGCTTCGACCAGTCCCGCTTCGAGACCACCGGCCGCCCCGTCACCGAGCAGCTCGTCGACGAGCGCGTCTTCGTGGAGTAGGCGTCCACACCGCCCGACCTCGCCGAGGCGCGCGTCGTTGTGCACCACTTCGCGCGCCTCGGCGTCGTTCCGGCCGCAACGTCGCGCGCCTCGGCGTACAGGCTGCTGGCACGTCGACCGGCGAGAACGAGAACGCCCCTCCCGGCTCGGCCGGGAGGGGCGTTGCTGCGTACGTCGGGGTGGGTCAGGCCTCGTCGGTGCCCGCGATGTTGCGGGTCTTGTTCGGGTCGACCTGGATGCCGGGGCCCATCGTGGTGGACAGGGTGACCTTCTTGACGTAGCGGCCCTTGGAGCTGGCCGGCTTGAGCCGGAGCACCTCCTCGAGGGCGGCGGCGTAGTTCTCGGCCAGCGCGGCCTCGGAGAAGGACGCCTTGCCGATGATGAAGTGCAGGTTGGCGTGCCGGTCGACGCGGAACTCGATCTTGCCGCCCTTGATGTCCGAGACGGCCTTGGTGACGTCGGGGGTCACGGTGCCGGTCTTCGGGTTCGGCATCAGGCCGCGGGGACCGAGCACCCGGCCGAGGCGGCCGACCTTGCCCATCATGTCGGGGGTGGCGACGACGGCGTCGAAGTCGAGCCAGCCGCCGTTCACCTTCTCGATCAGCTCGTCGCCACCGACGTGGTCGGCACCGGCCTCACGGGCGGCCTCGGCCTTCTCGGCCTGGGCGAACACGAGCACCCGGGCGGTCTTGCCGGTGCCGTGCGGGAGGTTGACCGTGCCGCGGACCATCTGGTCCGCCTTGCGCGGGTCGACGCCGAGGCGCATGGCCACGTCGACGGTCTCGTCGAACTTCTTCTTGCTGCCCGACTTCGCGATCTTGATCGCGTCGAGCGGGGAGTACAGCTCGTCCTGGTCGAACGACTCGGTGGCTGCACGGTAGGTCTTGCTGCGCTGCATGTCTGGTTCCTTCTCTCCAGAGTGTGGTCCGCGGGCGCTCAGCTGCCCTGCCACAGGGGTGACGGTCAGTCGGTGTCGGTCCGGTGTCAGCCCGGGTGTCAGTCGGTGGTGACGCCCATCGAGCGGGCGGTGCCCTCGACGATCTTCATCGCGGCGTCGATGTCGTTGGCGTTCAGGTCCGGCAGCTTGGTCGTCGCGATCTCGCGCACCTGGTCCTTGGTCAGCTTGCCGACCTTCTCCTTGTGCGGGACGCCCGAGCCCTTCTGCAGGCCGGCGGCCTTCTTGATCAGCTCCGCCGCCGGCGGGGTCTTGGTGATGAACGTGAACGAGCGGTCCTCGTAGATGGTGATCTCGACGGGGATGACGTTCCCGCGCATCGCCTCGGTCTGCGCGTTGTAGGCCTTGCAGAACTCCATGATGTTCACGCCGTGGGGACCGAGGGCGGTACCCACCGGCGGGGCAGGAGTGGCCGCCCCGGCCTGCAGCTGCACCTTGACCAGCGCTGCGATCTTCTTCTTCGGAGGCATTCCTTCTTCTCTCTCTCGTGGTCATGACGAGGACTCCGGTCCTCTGCCACCTGTCTCTCAGGGCTCGTGACGCGTCA
>JABFXA010000033.1 GCA_013361955.1 Nocardioidaceae bacterium | reverse complement strand
TCCCCGCGCGCGAGGGTGGCGAGATAGCCCTCGACCTCGTCCGCCCAGACCGCGGGACCGGTCACGGTGCTCCTGTCGGGACTTCTGTGGGGACTTCTGCCGGGACGGTTGCCGGCGGGTCGACCGGCTGGACCGCCAGGATCGCGATGTCGTCGTGCGCCCGCTCGCGCAGGTGCGCGGTCAGCGCCACCGCGACCGCCTCCACCTGGGCCTTCGCCGGGCCCGGCCCGGTCTCGCGCAGCACCCGGGTCATCCCGTCGTCGCCGAACCGGCCGCGGTGACCCGGGGCCTCCGGCACGCCGTCGGTGTAGAACAGGCAGGTCTCGCCGACGCAGAGGTCCACCCGCACCGGGGTGTACGTCGTCTCGTCGAGCAGCCCGAGCACCGGGCCGCCGGCGCTGACCGTCTCGACCGAGCCGTCGAGACGGACGACGAGCGGCTGCGGGTGCCCGGCAGCGGCGACGTCGAGGTGCAGCACGTCGCCCTCGCGCCGGCCGCGCGCGCAGACCGCGGTCACGAAGGTCTCGCCGCCCGAGTCGAGCAGCAGCACCCGGTTGGTCAGCGCCAGCACGGCCGCCGGGTCGCGGTCGACGATGGCGGCGGTGCGCACCGCCTGCCGCACCTTGCCAGTGAGCACCGCGGCCTCGACGCCCTTGCCGCACACGTCGCCGACGACCGCGGTCCAGTCGTCGGCGGAGCCGTGCACGTCGTAGAAGTCGCCGCCGAGCGCCTCCTGCTCGAAGGCCACCCGGTAGTACGTCGCGAAGTCGACGACGCCCATCCGTGGCAGCAGCGGCGGGTTGAGGTCGCGGGACAGCACCGCGGCGACCCGGCGGGTCTCGGCGAGCGCGCGGGTGGTGTCGAGGGTCACCGACACCCGGTGCGCGAAGTCCTCGAGGAACGCGACCGCCTGGTCGTCGAAGCCGGTGCCACCGCGCAGCGCGATCGACAGCGCGCCGTACGTCGTGCCGCGGGCGGACAGCGGGATGGTGAGCAGGTCCATCGGCCGGATACCGGTCAGCTCCTCGCGGATCCCGTCCGCGGGCACGACCGAGGCGAGCGCCGCCGACTCGGCGTCGCCGCCGTCGGGCACCAGCAGCAGGTCGGTCGACCCGGTGGCGATCGCCCGGCCCAGCGTGGTCGTCTCGTCGACGTCGTGGACGGGGAGCGCCGCGGAGCGGGTCGCGTGCCCGACCTGGCGGGCCCGGAACGTCCAGGTGCGCCGGTCGGCCATCGCGACCTGTGCCCAGTCGACGACCGGCCCGACGAGCATCTCCAGCACCAGGTCGACGGCGCGCTCGGTGTGCATCGCCCCGGACAGGCCGCGGGCCACCCGGGCCAGGTAGCGGGCGCGGTCACCGGCCTGGTTCAGCCGCTGTTGGAGCTCGCTGCCCTCGGCGCGGGACAGCAGCCCCGATGGTGAGGCTTCGTGCGCATACGTCACGTCCAGCCTCCCTCGGTCCGATTGACCCCTTCGGGCACTGTATCCCGATCCGGGACGGTTGGGACTCCCCGCTCTGCGGCCATCGGCGTTCCCTAGGATGAGGAGTCCGTCCCCGCCGCACAGGAGCACGCGTTCCCATGCCCGACATCACCCGCGAGGAGGTCGCGCACCTCGCCGACCTCGCGCGGATCGACCTGTCCGACGCCGAGCTCGACCACCTCGCGCCCCAGCTCGCGGTGATCCTCGACTCGATCGCCTCGATCTCCGAGGTGGCCGCCGAGGACGTGCCGCCCACGTCGCACCCGCTGCCGCTGACCAACGTGTTCCGCGAGGACGTGCACCGGCCCGGCCTCACCGCCGAGCAGGCGCTGTCCGGCGCACCCGCGGTCGAGGAGCAGCGGTTCGCCGTCCCGCGGATCCTGGGGGAGGAGGGATGAGCGACCCGACCCGCCGCACCGCCGCCGAGCTCGCGGACGCCCTCGCCTCCGGGGAGACCAGCTCCGTCGAGCTGACCCGGGCGCACCTGGACCGGATCGCCGCCGTCGACGGTGACGTGCACGCGTTCCTGCAGGTCGACGCCGAGGGCGCGCTGGCCGCGGCCCGGGCCTCCGACGAGCGCCGGGCCGCCGGCACGCCCGCATCGGTGCTCGACGGTGTGCCGATCGCGGTCAAGGACGTGCTCGCCACCGAGGGCCTGCCCACGACGTGCGGCTCCCGCATCCTCGAGGGCTGGGTGCCCCCGTACGACGCCACGGTGGTGGCCCGCCTCCGGCAGGCCGGCCTGCCGATCCTCGGCAAGACGAACATGGACGAGTTCGCGATGGGCAGCTCGACCGAGCACTCGGCGTACGGCCCGACCCACAACCCGTGGGACCTGTCCCGGATCCCGGGCGGCTCCGGGGGCGGGTCCGCCGCGGCCGTCGCCGCGTTCGAGGCACCGCTGGCGATCGGCACCGACACCGGCGGCTCGATCCGGCAGCCGGGTGCGGTCACCGGCACGGTCGGCGTGAAGCCGACGTACGGCGGGGTGTCCCGCTACGGCCTGGTGTCGCTGGCGAACTCCCTCGACCAGGCCGGCCCGGTCACCCGCACCGTGCTCGACGCCGCGCTGCTGCACGAGGTCGTCGGCGGGCACGACCCGCTCGACTCCACGTCGATCGACCAGCCGCTGCCGGCGCTCGTCGAGGCCGCGCGGCAGGGCGCGAGCGGCGACCTGTCCGGCGTCCGCCTCGGCGTGGTCAAGGAGCTGACCGGCGAGGGCTACCAGGCCGGGGTGCAGCAGCGGTTCGACGAGGCCGTGCAGCTGCTCGTCGGGGCGGGTGCCGAGGTGGTCGAGGTGTCCTGCCCGACGTTCGTCCACGCGCTCGCGACGTACTACCTGATCCTGCCGGCCGAGGCGTCCTCCAACCTGGCCCGCTTCGACGCGATGCGCTACGGGCTGCGGGTCTACCCCGACGGCGTCGACGCGCCGAGCGCCGAGGAGGTCATGCGCGCCACCCGCGACGTCGGGTTCGGCGACGAGGTGAAGCGGCGGATCATCCTGGGCACCTACGCGCTCTCCAGCGGCTACTACGACGCCTACTACGGCCAGGCGCAGAAGGTGCGGACGCTGGTCGGCCGGGACTTCGCGACCGCGTTCGAGAAGGCCGACGTGCTGCTGTCGCCGACCGCGCCGACCACCGCGTTCAAGATCGGTGAGAAGGTCGACGACCCGCTCGCCATGTACCTCAACGACCTGGCCACCATCCCGGCGAACCTCGCCGGCGTCCCGGGCATCTCGGTGCCCAGCGGGCTCGCCGACGAGGACGGGCTGCCCACCGGGCTGCAGGTGCTCGCGCCTGCCACCGCCGACGACCGGGTGTACCGGATCGGGGCGGCGGCCGAGCGGCTGCTGCTCGAGAAGTGGGGCGGCCCGCTGCTGGACCGCGCGCCCGACCTGGCAGGAGCCTCGGCATGACCGCGACCACGACCGACCCGGTGCTGTCCTTCGACGAGGCGATGGCGCGCTTCGATCCGGTGCTCGGGCTCGAGGTGCACGTCGAGCTGAACACCGTCTCGAAGATGTTCTGCGGCTGCTCCACGGTGTTCGGCGCGCCGCCGAACACCCAGACCTGTCCGGTGTGCCTGGGCCTGCCGGGGTCGATGCCGGTGGTGAACGGCAAGGCCGTCGAGGCGGCGATCCGGATCGGCCTGGCGCTGAACTGCTCGATCGCGGAGTGGTGCCGGTTCGCCCGCAAGAACTACTTCTACCCGGACATGCCGAAGAACTTCCAGACCTCGCAGTACGACGAGCCGATCGCGTACGACGGCTGGACCGAGGTCGACGTCGACGGCACGACGTACCGGATCGACATCGAGCGCGCGCACATGGAGGAGGACACCGGCAAGTCGCTGCACGTCGGCGGCGCCACCGGGCGGATCCACGGCGCCGACCACTCGCTCGTCGACTACAACCGGGCCGGCATCCCCCTGATCGAGATCGTCACCAAGCCCGTCGAGGGCACCGGCGCGCAGGCTCCCCAGGTGGCCCGTGCGTACGTCGCACACCTGCGCGACCTGCTGCTCGGCCTCGGCGTCTCCGACGTACGGATGGAGCAGGGGTCGCTGCGCTGCGACGTGAACCTGTCGCTGCGCGAGTCGCCGTCGGCGCCGTTCGGCACCCGGTCGGAGACCAAGAACGTCAACTCGCTGCGCTCGGTGGAGCGGGCGGTCCGCTACGAGACCGGCCGCCAGGCGGCGCGGCTCGCGGCGGGGGAGCGGGTGGTCCAGGAGACCCGGCACTGGCACGAGGACACCGGGATCACCACGCCCGGACGGTCCAAGGAGGAGGCGGAGGACTACCGCTACTTCCCCGAGCCCGACCTGGTCCCGATCGCGCCCGACCGCGCCTGGGTGGAGCAGCTGAAGGCCGGGCTGCCGGAGCCGCCGCGGGAGCGCCGCGCCCGGCTGCAGCAGGAGTGGGGGTTCAGCGACCTGGAGATGCGCGACACCGTCGGCGCCGGCGCGCTCGGCCTCGTCGAGGAGACCATCGCCGCCGGGGCGTCCCCGGCCGCGGCCCGGAAGTGGTGGCTCTCGGAGATGGCCCGCCGCGCCAACGAGCAGGGCGTCGAGCTGACCGCCCTCGCGGTGACCCCCGCCGACGTGGCCCGGGTCCAGGCGCTCGTCGACGAGGGCAAGGTCAACGACAAGCTGGCCCGGCAGGTCTTCGACGGTGTGCTCGCCGGCGAGGGCACCCCGGACGAGGTGGTCGAGAAGCGCGGCCTCGCCGTGGTCTCCGACGAGGGCGCGCTGTCCGCCGCCGTCGACCGGGCCATCGAGGCGAACCCCGACGTCGCGCAGAAGATCCGCGACGGCAAGGTCGCCGCCGCCGGCGCCCTCATCGGCGCGGTGATGAAGGAGATGCGCGGCCAGGCCGACGCCGGCCGGGTCCGCGAGCTGATTCTGGAGAAGCTCGCCTGACATCCGACATTGGATAGGTATCAGTGACCCCTGGGTCACTGATACCTATCCGATATCGGGTCGAGAGAGTGACCTGCCCGTCAGGCCATCAGGCCGAGCGGGGCGTAGGACAGGCCGGGGAAGACGCCCGCGACGGAGCGGTCCGGGAAGCGCGAGGTGACGATCTCGCCGAGGACCTGCCGGTAGTCGGTGGTGACCTGGAGGTCGGCGTCGACCTGCTTGCCGTCGCCGAGGCCGGGCCAGGTGCCGTAGTAGCGGCCGCCCTTCACCCCGCCGCCGGCGACCAGCATCATGTTGCCCCAGCCGTGGTCGAGGCCGCGGTTGCCGTTCTCCTTGATCCGGCGACCGAACTCGCTGATCGTCACCACCGTGACCCGCGACCGCAGCGGCCCGAGGTCGCGTAGGAACGCGTCGAGCACCCCGGCCAGCCCGCCGGTCATGCTCTGCATGTCGCCCCACTCGGTGGTGCCGTAGTCGCTGTGCATGTCCCACGACCCGTAGTCGATCGAGACCACCTCGGTGCCGACGTCCGCCTTGATCAGGTGCGCGGTGTCCTGCAGCGCGTCGGACAGGTCGGAGGCCGGCCACGTGCGGGGGTAGGTCACCCCCGCCGTCGGCGTGTACGGCGCGGAGGCGACCGGCGCGAGCACGTCGACCGTCCGTCGCGCGGACCGGTACGCGTCGTACAGCCCGACGCCGGTGCCGCCGCTCCACATCTGGTCGAGCTGGGTACGCCGCCGCCGGGCCCAGTCGTCGTCCTTCTCCGCGCCGACGAGCGAGATGTCGTCGACCCGGTTCGCCGCCAGCACCGGCGCGGAGCCGCTGAGCAGCGTCGGCACGATCGCCGAGGACAGGTGGATGGCCTCGGTCGGGTCGGCGCTGCCGACCTGGCCGACCATCCGGTTCACCCAGCCGCGGCGTGCGCTCGACCCGGGGTCGGCGTCCTCGATCTCCTCCATCGCGGAGAAGTGCGACCGGTTCGGCACCGGCAGCCCGACGGCGTGCACGGCCGCGAGCTCGCCGGACGTGAACAGCCACTCCAGCGGCGCCAGCCTCGGGTGCAGCCCGAACATCGCGTCCGGCGCCACCAGGGACGCCTTCGGCACCGCGATGGTCGGCCGGGCCGTGTAGTAGCCCGGGTCGCCGTGCGGGACCACCATGCCGAGGCCGTCGATGCCGCCGCGCAGGCTGAGCACGACCAGCACGTTGCCGCCGGCAGTGGCCGCGAACGACGTCTGCCGGAAGGCCTCGCCGAACATCGACGTGGCGACCGCGGCCGTGCTGGTCGCGGCCATCCCGGCCAGGAACCGGCGGCGGCTCAGCCGCGCGGCCCGCTCGTACTCGCGGCAGCAGTCGGGCTGCCCGTGGTCGTGGCTCATCAGCGCCTCATGTGCTCGGGGGAGTCCAGCAGCACGCCGATCAGCCGGACGAACAGCCAGCTCGCGATCGGGTGCTCGCGGGTGACGACGGTGCCCGGCGGGTAGCCGGTGGCGGCGACGCAGGCGCCGAGGATGCGCGGCGTCGACGAGCGGCCGAGCAGCACCCGGCACAGGTGGTCGACGTACTGGTCCAGCCGGATCGACGCCTTCGGCAGCCAGGCCGCCGCCGTGCGGTACGTCGCGCCCTGTCGCGGCCACCACGCGCCGGCCAGGTTCCAGTGCATCTGGAAGGAGCTGAGCATCCGGGTCGCCGAGGCCCACGCCGCGTCCCCGCGCGGCGAGCCGTCGGGGCGCGGCCACTGGTAGACGAGGATGCTCTGCGGGACCCAGGCGATGGCGTTCGCGTACGAGGCGTCGCTGGTGGGCTTGCGCGGTGCGACCCGCAGCACCCGGGCGGTGGCGACGAAGTCCTCGATCGGGGTCCGGGTGAGCCGGCCGCGCGAGGCGATGAAGTCCGGGTGCGCGACGAGCGCCCGCAGCGTGGCCTTGATGTCGGTGCCGGAGTCGCGGAACGCCTTGGCCACCGTGCCGACGAGTGAGGCCGACGGGCTGTCGGAGACGAAGTAGCGCGCGAGCTTGGTGGCGATGTTGGTCGCGGTGGCGGAGTGCCGAGCCAGGTAGCGCAGGTACTCGCGGGTGAGCGCCTGGCCGTCCGGGGACGCGTTCGCGGAGGTGAAGCCGAGCACCTGCACCGGACCGGTGGTGTGCTTGGCCGGGTCGTAGTAGCCGGCCCAGGTGTCGAACGCCCTGACGGTGAACCCGGACAGGATCTTCGCCGAGTCCTTCACCATCTGCTCGGTGTAGCCGGAGGCCCGGCCCACGGTGTGCAGCTCGAGCAGCTCGCGGCCCTGGTTCTCGTTCGGGGCGTTGCGCACCGAGCGCCAGTTGTCCAGGTAGAGCAGCATCGCCGGGTGCAGCGCCGCCTCCACCAGCATCTCGTCGAACCGGCCCAGCGCGTGCCTGCGGATCACGTCGTCGTACGACATCCGGTGCACCCAGGCGAGGTCGTTGTTCGCGTGCACGTGCAGGTGGTTCGACCAGAAGTCGACCATGGTCTCGAGCACCGGCCGGGTCGAGTGGATCCGCCGCAGCATCGTGTAGCTGGCCAGGTCCTTGGCGTACTCCCAGCCGCCCTTGACACCCGAGGTGTTCTTGGTCCACTTGGTGCTGGCCGGCTCGCGCAGGTCGGGGAACCAGCCCGGCAGCGCGGCGGCGGTGGTGCTCTCGCCGATCCGCGCGGGGGCGAGCTGCTGGGTCAGCCAGGCGGAGGCCGACCCGGCGCGGCGCAGCTGCGCGAACGAGGACGGCGAGAAGCCGCAGCCGAGCCGGTTCAGGTAGTGCAGCTGCCGGTACGTCGGGCGCGGCGTCGCGGAGTACGGCCGGACCGCGTACGCCGCGGCGGCCGGTCCGGCGGTCACGCCCTGGGCGGTCATCGCGGTCGCGGCGGCGGCGCCACCGACGAGCAGGCGCCGCCGGGAGGGCGCGTCAGAGGTCACGGCAGGGTTGTCGGGCGGGAGGCGGCCGACCTTGAGGAGGAGCGACCAAGACCACCCGAACGGACGACCCGGCGGGTCCTACCGGGGGGCGACCTCGAGGATCCGGTCGTCCTGGGGAGCCGGGTTCCCGCGGCCGTCGCGGTTGCTGGTGGTCACCCACAGGTTGCCGTCGGGGGCGACCACCACGGTGCGCATCCGGCCGTAGTCGCCGACGAAGAAGTCCCGCGGCCGGCCGACGCCGTCGCCGCGCACCGGGATCTGCCACAGCCGCTCGCCGCGCAGCGAGGCCATCCACAGCGACCCGTCGAGGAACGCCAGACCGGACGGCGAGGCCTCCGACGTACGCCACTGGACGTACGGGTCGCGGTAGCCGCGGGTGCCGGAGTCGCCCTTGCCCTCGACGACCGGCCAGCCGTAGTTGCGGCCCCTGTCGATGCGGTTCAGCTCGTCCCAGGTGTTCTGGCCGAACTCGGAGGCCCACAGCTGCCCGGACCCGTCGAACGCCAGCCCCTGCACGTTGCGGTGCCCCATCGTCCACACCGGCGAGCCGGGCCGCGGGTTGCCGGGGGCCGGCTTGCCATCCGGGGTGATCCGCAGGATCTTGCCGCCGAGCGAATCCCGGTCCTGCGCGAGCGCGCCGTTGCCGGTCTCCCCGGTGGACACGAACAGGTTGCCGTCGGGGGCGAACAGCAGCCGCCCGCCGTCGTGGATGAACCCGTTCGGGATCCCGGCCAGCACCGGCCGCGGCGGGCCGAGCCGGCCACCGGCGTACCGCATCCGGACCACGCGGTTGTCGTCGGCGGTGGTCAGGTAGGCGTACACCAGCCGGTCCCGGTCGTACGTCGGTGAGGCGGCCAGCCCGAGCAGACCCGCCTCGCCGCCCGGCTCGGCCTCGCCCAGCCGCCCGACGACGCGGGTGCGGCCGTCGCGGACCAGGAGCACCCGGGTGGTGTCCCGTTCACCGACCAGCGCGCTGCCGTCGGGGAGGAAGGCGATGCCCCACGGCGCCTCCAGGCCGCGCGCGATCGTGCCGACGACGCGGGGCCGGCCGGGGCGTCGCGGCCCGCTGCTCTCCGCGGAGGGGCTGGGTGTCGTCGTGGGGGAGCCGGGCCGGCCGGTCTGCGTCGACGGCTGCGGTGCGGGGGACGGGGTGCCGAGCCCGTTGGGGTCGCCGTCGGTGTCCGTGCACGCCGTGACCAGGCCGAGGAGCAGGGCGACGCCGGCGGGGACCAGACGGGCCGGCTTCACATCCCCAGGGTACGGATCTAGCCCGGAAGGTCCCCGAGGAACGCGAGCAGCTCGTCGTGCACCTGCTCGGGGCGCTCCATCTGCACGAAGTGCGAGCCGCGCAGCTCGACGTACCGGGAGCCGGGCAGGCGCGCGGAGGCACTGCGCATGTCGGCGGAGGACGCGAGGAGGTCGTAGCGGCCGGCCACGAACGCCGACGGCGCCTGCACCCGGCTCAGCCGCACCCGGTCGTGCCGGGCGGCTGCGCGGGCGAGGTGCATGTACCACTCCACCGGGGTGCTCAGGAACTCGGTGACCGCGCGCTCCACGACCTCCGGGTCGGCGCCGGGGAGCAGGAAGCCGCTGTGCCGCAGCAGGTTCGCGGTGCGCCGGCCGACCGGCAGCCGGGTGCTCACCGGGCTGATCAGCCGGCCGGTGTGCTCGAGCGTCGCGGCGACGCCGAGCGAGATCGGCCGCCGGGCGAACCGGGGGATCTGCAGCGGCGCGCCCATCGAGGAGAAGGTGCCGCCGGGCACGCCGGCCACCGCGAACAGGCCGGCCACCCGGTGCGGACGCTCGACGGCCAGCTCGAAGGCGGTGTTGACGCCGATCGACCAGCCCAGCACCGGGCAGGATGCGACGCCCGCCTGGTCGAGCACCGCCAGCGCGTCCTCGACGAACGCGGACACGTCGACCCGCTCGGGGTCGGCGGGCCGGTCGGAGCCGCCGACGCCTCGGTGGTTCCACGAGATCACGCGGACACCGCAGTCGGGGCGCAGCAGCGCCGGCCAGGCGTAGGGGTTGGTGCCGAGACCGTTGCACAGCAGCACGGTGGGCCCGTCGGCGTCGTTGGTCCAGGCCCGCAGCCGGGTGCCGTCGGCGCTGACCACGTCGTAGAACCGCAGCGACTCCCCGCCCGTGGGCAAGGGGAGCGCGGTGACGTTCGACCCGGCAACCATGCCACCGAGTCTGCCCGACGCCTGGTCGGGTCAACCGCAGGACGTGCCGGGCCTCACGCAGGTCGGCCGGCGCCCGACCGCGGCCGGCGGGCGGCGTGGCGCGCCAGGAAGTCCTCGACCTCGCGGAGCTCGCTGCGTCTGGCGGTGAGCGCGGTGCTGGCGACCAAGGCGTTGCGGCGGGCCCGCTGCTGGCTGGTCACCGGCCAGGTCGCCACGGCCACGACGGTCTCCCTCACGTGTCGCGGTGCTACCTGCCTGAAGCTCATCGACGCCCCCCTCGGGCTGCTCGCTCTGGCTGCCGGTCCCCGCCGACGGGCGACCTGTCTCGACGCTAGGCGGCGGGTGCTTCGCAGCCGTCAACGCTATGTGACGAACTGATGAATGCAGCCGCTGTCCAGACACCTTCCTGGGCCCTTTGTCGGGTCGGTATGTCGGGTCGGTGCGGGTGCGGCACGGTATGCCCGTCGGCCGGTTCGTCCCGATAGGTTGAGCGTCATGGCCGAACCGCTCGTGTGGCTCCCGTTCGACAAGTCCGAGCTCGGCGAACCGCCGGCCGGGCTCCGTTACGAGACCGTGGTCCCGACCCCGGACGACCTGCCCGCATCTGTGTCGGAGGTCGGGTTCTTCGTCCCGGCGTACAACACGGGTGCGGGGCTCGGCCCGGTGATGGCGGCGATGTCGAGCCTCAAGGTGGTGCAGACCCTGACCGCCGGCGTCGACCACATCCGCGCCGAGATGCCCGGCGGCGTGCAGCTCTGCAACGGCCGCGGCATCCACAACGCGTCGACGGCCGAGCTGGCGCTGACCCTGACGCTGGCGTCGCTGCGCGGCATCCCCGGATTCGTCGACGACCAGCACGAGGAGCGGTGGAACCAGGGCTGGCGGTCGGCGCTGGCCGACAAGACCGTGCTGATCGTCGGCTACGGCGACATCGGCGCCGACATCGAGCGACGGCTGGTGCCCTTCGAGGTGGAGGTGCTGCGGGTCGCGCGCACCGCCCGCGACGGCGTGCGTCCGATCTCCGAGCTGCCCGACCTGCTGCCGCTCGCCGACGTCGTCGTGCTGATCGTCCCCGGCACCAGCGAGACCCGCGGGATGGTCGACGCCGGGTTCCTCGACCGGATGAAGGACGGCGCGCTGCTGGTCAACGTCGCGCGCGGACCGGTGGTGGTGACCGACGACCTGGTGCAGGCGCTGCACGCCGGCAAGGTGCGGGCCGCGCTCGACGTCACCGACCCCGAGCCGCTGCCCGCGGGGCACCCGCTGTGGTCGGCGCCAGGGGTGCTGGTCACGCCGCACGTCGGCGGCGCCACCCCGGCGATGTGGCCGCGCGCCTACCGGCTGGTCCGCGTGCAGCTCGAGCGGTTCGCGCGCGGCGAGGAGCTCGTCAACGTCATGACGGGCGAGTACTAGCGATTACTTTCCGTCGGTGCCCGGGTCTAGGTTTCTGAGTCGACACAGGAGGTACGTCATGGCGCAGACGCTGGCGATGGTGGGCACCCGCAAGGGGATGTGGATCGGACGCTCCGACGAGGAGCGGGAGAGCTGGACCTGGGACGGTCCGCACTTCGACATGACGGAGGTGTACTCCGTCCTCGTCGACACCCGCGGCGACCAGCCACGGCTGCTGGCCGGCGCGTCGTCGAGCTGGGTCGGCCCCCAGGTCTCGTACTCCGACGACCTCGGCCGGACCTGGCAGGCCGGGCCCGACGGCGGCATCCGGTTCCCCGAGGACGCCGGCGCCTCGGTCGAGCGGATCTGGCAGCTCCAGCCGGGCATCGAGGACGACGTCGTGTGGGCCGGCACCGAGCCCGGCGCGATCTTCCGGTCCGAGGACCGCGGGCACACCTTCTCGCTGGTCCGCGGCCTGTGGGAGCACCCGCACCGCAAGGAGTGGGGCGCCGGCTACGGCGGGCAGGCCTTCCACACCCTGCTGCCGCACCCGAGCGAGGCGGGGTCGCTGACCGCGGCGATCTCCACCGGCGGCGTCTACCAGACCGCCGACGGCGGCGAGTCCTGGGCGCCGCGCAACCAGGGCATCAAGGCGGAGTTCTTCCCGGGCGAGCGGCAGTACCCCGAGTACGGCCAGTGCGTGCACAAGGTGGCCCGGCACCCGGCCCGACCGGAGCGGCTCTACGCGCAGAACCACGGCGGCGTCTACCGCTCCGACGACGAAGGCGGCTCGTGGACGTCGATCGCCGACGGGCTGCCGTCGGAGTTCGGGTTCCCGATCGTGGTCGACCCGCGCGACCCCGACACCGTCTCGGTGTTCCCGCTGTCCGGCGCCGACGGTCGCTATCCGCCGGAGGGGCACGCCCGGGTGTGGCGGTCGCGCGACGCCGGCGAGACCTGGGCGGCGCTCGGCGAGGGCGGCCTGCCCGACGGCTTCTACGTCGGCGTGATGCGCGACGCGATGTCGGCCGACGACCACGAGCAGCCGGGCCTGTACTTCGGCGGCCGCAACGGCAGCGTGTGGGCGTCCTTCGACGACGGCGCGACCTGGCGCGAGCTGGTCCGCGACCTGCCCGACGTGATGGTGGTGCGAGCGGCGGTCGTGTGACGGGCGGGGCTGAGACGACCCGACGGCCGGTCGGCGGTGCGGCGTACCCTCGGGCCCATGCCTGACGCCCCCGACATCAAGCCCCGCAGCCGCGACGTCACCGACGGTCTGGAGAAGACCGCAGCCCGGGGGATGTTGCGGGCGGTCGGCATGGACGACGCCGACTTCGCGAAGCCGCAGATCGGCGTCGCGTCGTCGTGGAACGAGATCACCCCGTGCAACCTGTCGCTCGACCGGCTGGCCAAGGCGGTCAAGAACGGCGTGCACGCGGCGGGTGGCTACCCGCTGGAGTTCGGCACCATCTCGGTCTCCGACGGCATCGCGATGGGCCACGAGGGGATGCACTTCTCGCTGGTCTCCCGTGAGGTGATCGCCGACAGCGTCGAGACCGTGATGATGGCCGAGCGGCTCGACGGGTCGGTGCTGCTGGCCGGCTGCGACAAGTCGCTGCCCGGGATGATGATGGCGGCCGCCCGGCTCGACCCGGCGGCGGTGTTCCTCTACGCCGGGTCGATCATGCCCGGCAGCGTGGACGGCCGCGACGTCACCGTCATCGACGCGTTCGAAGCGGTCGGCGCCTGCCTGGCCGGGAAGATCAGCCGCGACGAGGTGGACCGCATCGAGCGCGCCATCTGTCCCGGCGAGGGTGCCTGCGGCGGCATGTACACCGCCAACACGATGGCCGCCGTCGGCGAGGCGCTCGGCATGTCGCTGCCCGGCTCGGCGGCGCCGCCGGCGGTCGACCGGCGCCGCGACGGGTTCGCGCACCGCTCCGGCGAGGCCGTGGTCGAGATGCTGCGTCGCGGCATCACCGCGCGCCAGGTGATGACCCGCGAGGCGTTCGAGAACGCCATCGCGGTGGTGATGGCGCTCGGCGGCTCGACCAACGCGGTGCTGCACCTGCTCGCGATCGCCCGGGAGGCCGAGGTCGACCTGACCATCGACGACTTCTCCACGATCGGCGACAAGGTGCCGCACCTCGGCGACCTCAAGCCGTTCGGCCGCTTCGTGATGAACGACGTCGACAAGATCGGCGGCATCCCGGTGGTGATGAAGGCGCTGCTCGAGGCCGGCCTGCTGCACGGCGACGCGCTCACCGTCACCGGCCGGACGATGGCGGAGAACCTCGAGGCGATCGCGCCGCCCGACGTCGACGGCACGATCATCCGCGAGCTGGCCAAGCCGATCCACGCGACCGGCGGCATCACCATCCTCAAGGGCTCGCTGGCCCCGGAGGGCGCGGTGGTGAAGTCCGCGGGCTTCGACGAGTCCGTGTTCGAGGGCACCGCCCGGGTGTTCGACGGCGAGCGCGCGGCGATGGACGCCCTCGAGGCCCGCCAGGTGGTGGCCGGCGACGTGGTGGTGATCCGCTACGAAGGACCCAAGGGCGGGCCGGGCATGCGCGAGATGCTCGCGATCACCGGCGCGATCAAGGGCGCCGGTCTCGGCAAGGACGTGCTGCTGGTCACCGACGGCCGGTTCTCCGGCGGCACCACCGGCCTCTGCGTCGGCCACGTCGCGCCGGAGGCGGTCGACGGCGGGCCGATCGCGTTCGTCCGCGACGGCGACCCGATCACGCTCGACGTCGCGAACAAGACGCTCGAGGTCCGCATCGACGCCGACGAGCTGGCCTCCCGGCGCGAGGGCTGGACGCCCAACGCGCCGAAGTACACCAAGGGCGTGCTCGGCAAGTACGCCAAGGTGGTGCAGTCCGCGGCCCACGGCGCGGTCTGTGGCTGAGCTGGTCTACGCGGCGATCACCTCGCTCGACGGCTTCGTCACCGACGCGCAGGGCGGCTTCGAGTGGGCCGCGCCCGCCGACGACCTGCACGCCTACGTCAACGACCGGGAGCGGACCGTCGGCACCTACCTCTACGGCCGGCGGATGTACGACGTGATGCGGTTCTGGGAGACCGCCGACCAGCAGGACGGGCTGACCGACGTCGCGCGGGACTACACCCGGGTGTGGCAGGGCGCCGACAAGGTCGTGTACTCGCGGACGCTGGAGCGGATCGAGACCGGGCGCACCCGGCTGGAGCGGGAGTTCGACCCGGTGGCCGTGCGCGCCCTCGTCGACGCGGCCGAGCGCGACGTGTCGGTGGGCGGCCCGACGCTCGCCGCGGAGGCGCTGCGGGCCGGGATCGTCGACCGGGTGCACCAGTACCTGCACCCGGTCGTGGTCGGTGGCGGCACCCCGTTCCTGCCGCACGGCGTGCGGCTCGACCTCGAGCTGGTCGACGTGGGCCGGTTCGACAGCGGTGTCGCGCGGCTCGACTACCGGGTCCGCCGTCAGCCGCAGGCCTGACGCAGCGCCGCCACCGTGCGCGCGACGTCGTCGTCGGTGGTGCTCCAGTTGCTCACCGCGATCCGCAGCACCGCCCGGTCGTGCCACACCGAGCCCGTCGTCCACGCGGTGCCGTCGGCGAGCATCCGCGCGACCACCCGCCGGGTGCGCTCGTCGTCCCCGAACGACACGCACACCTGGGTGAACACCACGTCGTGGAGCACCTCGGCCCCGTCGATCCCGGCCACCTCCTCGGCGAACGTGCGCGCGTGCCGGCACAGCCGGTCGACGAGGTCGGC
>JABFXA010000286.1 GCA_013361955.1 Nocardioidaceae bacterium | reverse complement strand
GGGCGGCCGCTGCGAGGCGTGCGCCGGCGACGGCACGATCAAGATCGAGATGAACTTCCTGCCCGACGTCTACGTCCCGTGCGAGGTGTGCCACGGCGCCCGCTACAACCGCGAGACGCTCGAGGTGCACTACAAGGGCAAGAGCATCGCCGAGGTGCTCGACATGCCGATCGAGGAGGCCGCCGACTTCTTCGAGGCGATCCCGGCCATCTCCCGGCACATGAAGACGCTCAACGACGTCGGGCTCGGCTACGTCCGCCTCGGCCAGCCGGCGCCGACCCTGTCCGGCGGCGAGGCGCAGCGGGTCAAGCTCGCCTCCGAGCTGCAGAAGCGGTCCACCGGCCGCACCGTCTACGTCCTCGACGAGCCGACCACCGGCCTGCACTTCGAGGACATCCGCAAGCTCCTGATGGTGCTCGGCCGCCTCGTCGACCAGGGCAACAGCGTGCTCGTGATCGAGCACAACCTCGACGTGATCAAGACCGCCGACTGGCTGGTCGACATGGGTCCCGAGGGCGGCAACCGCGGCGGCACCGAGGTCGCGGAGGGCACCCCGGTGGACGTCGCGGCGACCCCGGAGAGCTACACCGGGCAGTTCCTGAAGCCGCTGCTCGACGGCAAGGAGGCGCGGCAGCCAGCCCGCCCGGCGCGCAAGCGGGCGGCCTCCGCGGCGGCGAAGAAGGCCACCACCCGGACCACGACCCGGTCGAGCGCGACGAAGACCGCGAAGAGCGCCAAGTCCACGGCGAAGTCCACGGCGAAGACCGCGAAGACGGCGAAGAAGACCGGTGCCGGCCGGACCTCCCGCCGCACGGCCTGACGGGTCCGGTCCGGTTGGGGTGTGCAACGCTTGACCTGATCGGCACAGGATCCACAGGCCCGTCTCAGGTTTGCGGGGGAACCGCTCACTAAGGTCACCCGGATACGACACCCAGCAGGAGGGGGAGGGTCCATGACGCGCACGGGCGCGAAGTCATCCGACGAGGGGGCGGCGGTCACCCGACGGGTGATGCTGCGCGGGGCGACCGTCACCGGCGTGGCGATGCCGCTGCTCGCCGCCTGCGGCGGGGGTGACGACAGCACCGCCGGCTCCGGCGGACAGGCGACCGACGGTGGTGCGACGGACTCGGGTGGCTCGGGTGACTCCGGCGGTGGCGGCGGGCTGAAGGTCCCGGAGTCCGAGGTGCCGGTCGGGGGCGGGGTGATCCTGAAGAGCGACCAGGTCGTCGTCACCCAGCCGTCCAAGGGCGACTTCAAGGCGTTCACCGCGATCTGCACCCACCAGGGCTGCACGGTCGGCTCGGTCGAGGACGGCAAGATCATCTGCCCGTGCCACGGCAGCCAGTTCTCGATCGAGGACGGGTCGCCTCAGGCCGGCCCGGCGTCGTCGCCGCTGGCCTCCAAGCAGGTCTCGGTCGCCGGCGGCGAGGTCACCGTCAGCGCCTGACCGGCGAGGTCGGCGCCCGCGCCGGCGTACGTGCGGAACCACTCGTCACGGCGGCACGGCCGCCGGTCGAGACGCCGGTCGACGGCCTGCAGCGCCTCCGGGAAGCGCCCGGCGCGGAGCAGCGCGCAGATCCGGGTCTCCTCGACGACCTCCCGCTGCGCGTCGCTGCCACCGACGCGCCACAGCCGCGGCAGCAGTACGGCGAGCGCGTCGGCGGCGAAGGACGGGTCGCCGGCCAGCATCCGGCGCAGCGCCCGGGCCAGCGGCGCGACCACCTCGCGGTGCACCGGGTCGTCGCGGCCGTCGCAGGAGCGGGCCAGCGTGCTCAGCCCCTCCGCGTCGTCGGCCGCGCACAGCACGACCGCGGCGTGCATCGCGACGAACGGGCTGGCCGGGCAGCGCAGCAGCGACTCGTCGACGGTCGCCAGCACCTCCTCGACGCCGGGGACGTCGGTGCTGCCGGGGGTCAGCGCCCAGCGCCACAGCAGGCTGCCGGAGTCGACCAGGCTGCGACAGCCCATCGACGGGTGCGGGCGCAGCTGCCCCTCGTAGCGCCGGCGGACCGCGTCCAGGTCGCCCATCGAGAGCTCGTGCAGCGCGGCGTGCCAGGAGAAGTGGCTGAGGCTGTCCACCGACCGGCCGTCGCCGGTGATCCAGGAGTCCATCCAGGCCAGCCCGGCGGCGTGGTCCGCGGTCTCGTAGTGCGCGTGCGCCCGCGCGTGCGCCGAGTGGCCGGCTCCGGGTTCGACGTCCAGGGAGACGCGGGCCAGCTGCATGGCCTCGTCGAAGCGGCCCTGCTCCTGGCGGACGAACGCGAGCAGCCCGGTGAACCACCAGTCGTCGCCGTACGCCGGCGCGCAGCGCTCCACCACCGCCCAGGCGTCCTGGGGGACCTCGGTCACCCCGGCGAACGCGATCGTGGGGACCGCGGCGCACAGCAGCAGCGCGTCGGTGGGATAGCGGGCCAGGTGGTCGACCAGCGCCCGGCGGTCGCCGGCGACGTGCCGGTCGACCGCGTGCGCGTGGCTGCGCTCCCGCTCGGTGCCGCGCTGGGCGTGCAGACGAGCGGCCCGCAGCCGGGCCTCGACGTCGACGGGAGCGCACATCTCGTGCCCGAGCAGCGCCAGCGCGGAGTGCCCGAGCGCGAACGTGGGGTCCAGGGTGACCGACGCGGCCACGGCGTGCAGCGACCCCTCCTCCAGACGGAGCAGGTTCCCGACGCCGCGGTTGTACGCCGCGACCGCGTCGGCGCCTCCGGTGAGCGGCAGGCCGTAACGGTCCACACATCCCATGAAAGTAGAGTAGGCCGCTCTACTTAGAACGCCAAGTCGCCGCGCCCCGCCCGGTTCGCCGGTTCCACCCGGCAGTGGTGCCCGTCCGTGGTACCCATCTGGGGTGACGAGGACCGGGGACCGGCACTGGGTGCTGGTGGCCGACGACGGCAGCCCGATCAGCCGGACCGCGCTGGGGACGGTGCGCGCGCTGGGTGCGGCCGGCTTCCGGCCCGTGGTCACGGTGGCGCAGGGACCGACCCTCGCGAGCACGTCGCGGTGGTGCGCCGGCACGGTCCGGGTCCCGGTCGACGACCCGGCCGACTGGGTCGAGGCAGTGCGAGCCGAGGCGCGGGAGCGGGCTGCGCTCGTGGTCGTCCCGGCCAGCGACTCGGCCGTCGTCGACCTCGACCTGCCCGGTGCGGCCCTGGTCGACAAGCGGGTGGCGCGGGCCCGCGCCGAGGCCGCCGGCCTCCGGGTGCCGGAGGAGATCGGCTTCCGGGACGCCGAGGAGCTGCACGCGGCCGCCGACGGGCTGCCCTACCCGCTCGTGGTCAAGCCCGCGCTGCGCTTCCGCGCGGACCCGTTCAAGACGGTGCTGGCCGCGTCTCCCGCGGACCTCGCGGCGGTGCCGACGGGGCAGGCACTGCTCGTGCAGCCGCACCTGGACGGGCCGGTCACCGCCTTCGACGGCCTGGTGCTCGGCGGCCGGCTCGTCGCCGCCCTGCACCAGCGGTACCTCCGGACCTGGCCGCGCCGGGCGGGCGGTGCAGCCGCCTCGGTCACGATCCCACCGGACAACGACCTGGAGGAGAAGGTCCTGCAGCTCGTCGACGGCCACGAGGGCATCGTCGAGGTGGAGCTCGTCGGCGGCCGGGTCGTGGACGTCAACCCGCGGGCCTACGGCAGCATCGCGCTGGCCACCCGGTGCGGGGTCAACCTGCCCGCGCTGTGGTGCCGCAGCCTGCTCGAGGGCCCGCCGGCGCGCGTCGTCCGCGCGGAGCCGGGCCGCCGCTACCGGTGGCTCGACGGAGACCTCCGGTCGGTCGTGGGCGACCTGCGCGCCGGCGAGCTCGGCCCGGGCGGCGCGCTGGGGGCGGTCCGCCCGC
>JABFXA010000280.1 GCA_013361955.1 Nocardioidaceae bacterium | reverse complement strand
TTCGACGCCTGCGTGCCAGCGGTGGTGCCAGCGGTGTTCGACGCCTGCGTGCCGGCAGTGGTGCCAGCGGTGTTCGACGCCTGCGTGCCAGCGGTGGTGCCAGCGGTGTTCGACGCCTGCGTGCCGGCAGTGGTGCCAGCGGTGTTCGACGCCTGCGTGGCCGTGTCGTCGCCCTTGGTGGCGTCGTCGTGGTGGCCCGCGTTGCCGGCACCTACGGCAGTGGCGTGGTCGTCGGCGTGTCGACCGGCGTGGTCGTCCGCGTGGTCGTCCGCGTGGTCGTCCGCGTGGTCGTCCGCGTGGTCGTCCGCGTGTCGACCGGCGTGGTCGTCCGCGTGTCGACCGGCGTGGTCGTCCGCATGGTCGTCCGCATGGTCGTCCGCCTGGTCACCGGCGTGGTCGTCCGCGTGTCGACCGGCGTGGTCGTCCGCCTGGTCGTCCGCCTGGTCACCGGCGTGGTCACCGGCGTGGTCGTCGGCGTGGTTGTCGGCCCCACCCGCGTGGTCACCGTCGTCGCCACCGCCGGGGCCGCCGTCGCCGTCGTCGTCGTCGGGCTGCTCGTCAGCGGCGAGGCCGACGTCATGCTTACGGGTGGTGGCTTGAAGTGTCTGCGGATGGTCGTCGTCGCCGCTGCCTGACGAGGCCAAGGCCGGCGCCCCCGAGAACATCACCATGAGTAGAAGTGCAGCTCCGCCGATCGCCGCGTTCGCTGTATGCCGCGGCACCTCGATTGCCATGAGTATTTCCCGCCAATCAATCAGGCGGCTGCCCGAGAGCCCCCAGGCGGCCGGCCCCAGTGCCGCCCGAAGCCAGACCGCAATGGAATGAGCTTCTGATCGGCCCCTACCCCCGGGCACGTCCAGCAAGCAGTAAAGATCCGGTGCCGATAACCTTCGACAGCGCGTCAACCGGCGCCCCAGGGCGTCACGGCAGCGGCCTTCTCGCCGACGCACGAACGAAGCCGTCACTCGTCGGGGATCCCTGTGGGCAAAGGCGATTCGGCCAACGGCGAAGCGTGACGAGATGATCTCGAGAACCCATCCGCCGCCGCGGGACCGGCGGACTCCACGGCTCCCGAGAATCCGCGGAAACGGATCGCTATTCGAGACACGGCCTGTCCGGATCACGGGATCGGTTCCGGAGCCTTTACCGCGTCTTCACGGATGCGGGTGTGCTCACACGCCGCACCCGCTCACGCCGGCGAAAGCACCCGGTTGCCCGGAATGACCTCGCCAGGATCCGGCCAACCGATGCTGCGCGTGGACCGACCGGGAGTAGCGCTTTCCCGACCCGGACACGACGTGTACTACGTCCATGCGCACCTCGTCGATCCGTCACGTCGAAGACCTGGCGGACGAGTCTCGAGCTGTCGCTCTGGTCAGCGCGAACTCGCCGTCGGGCGGGTCGACATCGGCTCAGCTGAGCGGGAAGCGGGCGTTCAGCTCCTCCAGCCAGCCAGCCAGGGTGGGAAGCCACCGGTCGCCGAACGCGGTGTCCAGACCCAGGTAACGCAGTCCGACCAGCGCCAGTGCGACCACGGCGAAGCACAGTCCCAGGGGCACGAGCGCCCGGCCCGCCACGCCCGGCCGGCTGGTGGTGGCCATCCCCACCAGAGAGAGGACGGCGGCCAAGGCGCCGACGCCGAGGGCGATGGCGTGCATCACCGCGAACGGCGCGGCGACCAGCGCGACCAGACCGAGCAGGAAGGCAGACTCCGCGGCCGCGGAGGTGTGCGCCTCCACCACCGGCGTCCCGGTGAACAGTGCGTCGATCCCGCGCCCCTCGTCGGGCGCCCCCCGCGCCGCCTTCATACCTCGATTCTAGGTCGCGGTCCAGGCCTCCGATGCTCGGCGACGCGCGGCCGTGCGCTGCGGCCTACACTGGGTGAGACGGCGTCTGAGACCAGGACGGTGTCGCTTCCCCTGGGAGCGCAACATGCTGATGGTCATCGCGCCGTCACCTGCAGATCTGGTTCACGTGCGGCTCGTCGGTGACTGGGACCGTGCGACCAACGCCCCCCTCGCCGCGCTCCTCCGCCGTGCGGTCCGCCCCGGCGTCCGCGGCCTCGTGGTGGACATGTCGGGCACCACGTTCGTGGACTGCTCCACGCTTCACGTCCTCGAGCGTGAAGCGCTTCGGTTCTCGGCGCGGGGCGGTCGACTGGTGGTGGCGCGGCCGAGCACGCTCACCTCGCGGGTGCTGGACCTGACCGGGTTCGCGAGGACCTGGCCGGTCACCGAGGACCTGGGTCGGGCACTGGAGGTCGCACTCGCCGATCCCGCCGACCCGCGGTGACCGCGCTCAGCCCTCCGCGCCGTCGACAACGTCCATCACGAGGAGTGCCGCTCGTGCCGCCTCGTGGTGGTTCACGATGCTGGTCAGCGTGACCCTGACCTGGAGGGAGCGGCCCCGCCGGCTGATCGCGTCGAGCACCACGCTCACCGGCTTCGGCTCCGCGTCCGTGAGCTGGGTCCGGATCTGCTGACGCAGCGGCTCCAGCGGCAGACCGATGTCCAGGTTGAGCAGGTGGGCACCCACGGCCTCGTCGGAGCGGACTCCCCAGAGGTCCGCGGCGCGGTCGTTCCAGACGAGCACCTTGACGTCGGTGTCCACGACGGCCACGCCGGAGTTCATGCTGCCCAGCACCGAGGTCATGAACGCGTTGAGCCGGTCGAGCTCGTCCTGACGCTCCCGGAGCGCCTCGTTGCTGAACTGGAGCTCGTCGTTCATGGACTGCAGCTCCTCGTTCATCGTCTCGAGCTCCTCGTTGGTGCTCTGCAGCTCCTCGTTGGTGGTCTCGAGCTCCTCGACGGTGCTCTGCAGCTCCTCGTTGGTGGTCTCGAGCTCCTCGTTGGTGCTCTGCAGCTCCTCGTACGCCGTCTCCAGCTGCCGGTTGGAGAACTGCAGCTCGTGCTGGAGCTGGCGATACTGCGTGACGTCGTTGAAGATCACCGTGACACCGAGGGCCTCGCCGCTGTCGTCGTTGAGCGGGATGACCTGGATGTCGAGCGACAACGGGTCCGACGTCCCGCGCAGCAGGCTGACGTCTCGCACCCACACGGGCCGACGGTGGTGCACGGCCTCGTCGATGTGGGTGCGCAGCTCCACCGGCCGGTACGACATCTCGAGATCCTGGATCGGCCTCCCGAGGTCGCGCGGGGACAGCCCGAACAGGCGGGTCGCCCGGTTGTTGCACAGCGCGAGCCGGCCCTCGGCGTCCAGGACGATCTGAGCGGCGGCCGACGACATCAGCGCGGCCTGCCGCAGACCGGACGGGTCGCCCGTGTCCCGCTTCTCGAGGTGGTCGCCCCCGTTGGGGAGCATCGGTCGGCGTTCGACAGTGTCGGTGGGCACCTTCCTGAAGAAGCGCCGCTTGAGCTCGATGGGCCGGAAGTAGGAGGAATGGCTCAGCAGCATCTCCGCCTTGCCGAGGAACAGGACGCCGTCCGGCTTGAGCGCGAAGTGCATCCGGCTGAGGATCCGCGACTGGGTCTCGGCGGTGAAGTACATCAGGGTGTTGCGGCAGCACAGCACGTCGACTTGGGAGATGGGCGCGTCCTGGACGAGGTCGTTCCGACCGAAGATCACCGAGCGGCGGAGCTCCTGCCGGAACACGAACCGGGTCCCGGAGGCCTCGAAGTACTTCTCCCGCAGCTCGGGCGGCACCGGCTCCAGGTCCCGGGCCGTGTACGTCGCCTGGCGCGCGTGCGCGAGTGCTTCCTCGTCGACGTCCGTCGCGTAGATCTTCACCCGCTGCCGGCACTCCTCCACGCCGAGCACCTCGGCGAACAGCATCGCCAGGGTGTAGGCCTCCTCCCCGGATGCGCAGCCGGCACTCCAGGCCCGGATCGGCTGGCCTTCACGTCGTCTGCAGATGGCGGGGAGCAGCTCGTCGGCGAGGTACTGCCAGGAGTCGGGGTCGCGGAAGAAGCTCGTGACGTTGATCAGGATGATGTTGAACAGGGACGTGAACTCGTCGGGATGCACGATCAGGAAGTCGTGGTAGTCCTCGTAGGAGGACAGGTCCAGCGACTCGAGCCGGCGCCGCACGCGGCGCTCGAGGCTCGCACGCTTGTAGCCCGTGAAGTCGAACCCGCGTTGCTCCTTCAGGTAGTCGAGCAGCGACTCGAACGCGGCGTCGTCCGACGTGGACAAGAATGGCTCCTCTCCGTTGTCTCGCGCGATCAGGCGGAGGCCGACTCCTCGTCACCGCCGCTGCCGATCCGCGCGATCAGGTCGCGCAGCAGCTCTGCCGCCTTGAGTGCCTCGTCGGCGCTCTCGCCGAAACGCCCCGCCGTGAGTCGGTGCCCGCGGTCGGTCGCGTTGCTGCCCAGCTGTCTGGTCAGGCTCGCCTTCTCCTCGAGGCTGCGCAACGCCATCCAGAGTGCGCTCTCGAGGTCGACGGTCTGCCGAGCCATCAGGCTCTCCGGCGACCAGGCGTGACCCACCCGGCACCGGAACCGGGTCAGCGACCCCTCGACGATCTCGAACAGCGCCCCGTGGCAGTCCGGGCACGCAAACCCGGAGGGCTCGCCTGGGCGCTCGGGGTCGTGCATGACAGTCGGATCCATGTCGGCCATGGCGGCCTCCTGCTCCATCAGCTCTGTCGGTGGCTGCGGGTCCTGCTCGAGGGATTCGTCGAGCAGGGTGGCCAGCACACCGGGGATCTCCGCGACCGGCAGCACCTTCCCGGAGGGCACAGCGTCGTAGGCGGCTCGCGGCATGCTGTCGTACAACGCCTCGTCGAAGTCCTGGACGACGCAGGCACCGCCGCGCGACGCGATGGCCACCATCCCCGCCGCGCCGTCGTCGAGGGCACCCGAGAGCACGACACCGACGACGCGATCCCCGCGGGCCCGGGCCGCCGACCGGAACAGCACGTCGATCGCCGGGCGGTGGCCGTTCTCCTGCGGACCGCGGGACAGCGTGACGGCACCGTCGTACACGATCAGGTGATGGTCGGGTGGGGCGACGAGGATCTGGCCCGACTCGAGGGAGTCACCGTTCTTGGCGTGATGTGCCCGCAGCGAGCCGGCGCGGTGCAGGATGGCCGGGAGGGCACTGGTGCTCGTCGCCGGGATGTGCAGCACGACCAGCACGGCGGCCGGGAAGCTCGCGGGAAGCAGCGCCACCAGGCTGCGCAACGCCTCGACGCCCCCGGCGGACGCGCCGATGACGACCACATCTCGTCGACGTGCCCCTCGTGGCATCGGCATCATCCCTAGGTACGACACTATTTTGGCACCACATCGCGTGGCGTGATACTCGTTCGTGAGGGAGTCTGTCATGAACACCGCGGACGGTAGCGACGACAACGGCACGGGTCCGGCCAGCGGCTCTCCCCAGCTCGAGGACCTGCGCCGGAGGATCAGCGCTGCGCGGACCCGCGGGCACGCGACCGTCGAGACCGCGCTCCTCCTCCAGGACCTCGAGACCGCCCACGAGGAGCTCCGGGTCGCGGACGAGGAGGTCCGCGCCCAGCAGGAGCACATCGAGGCGCTGCTGTCGAACCACAGGCTGCTTCGGTGGCAGCACGAACGGGTGCTGTCCGCGCTCCCGGTCGCCATGGTGGCGACCGACCTGAGCGGCCAGATCAGGACGAGCAACGCTGCTGCGGCTGCCCTGACCCGGTTGCGCATGGACTTCCTCACGTCCAAGCCGGTCTTCTCCCTGGTGAGCGGGGCCGACCGGCCCGGGCTCCGGGAGGACCTCGCCCGGCTCAGCCGCGCGGGCGGCAGCTTCCGGCGACACGTGACAGTGATGCCGCGTGGACAGAGCGCGATCCCGGCCGAGGCCTTCGTCTCGGTCCTGCCGGGCGAGGCCAACGGTCTGGTCACCTGGTTGCTGATCAAGGACCCCGCCGAGGGGGAGACGCTCCACGGCGAAGGGGCTGCCGACCTCCCGCGTGCGCTCGTCGCGCTCACCACCCTGCCGTCGCTGGGGATCAGCACCAGCGACATGGTCCAGCGTGCGGCGGAGCTCTGCCAGGGGGCGCTCGGCGACCGGGTCACGCTCAGCCTCGTGACCGGCTCCCCGCTGGCGCCGACCGCCGTGGCCGCTACCTCGCAGGTCGCCCAGGAGCTCGACGGGGCACAGATCGCGGCCGGGCAGGGTCCGGTCGTCAGCGCCTTCGAGCACGCGACGGTCGTCGTCTCCGGCGACCTCGAGTCCGACACCCGATGGCCGCGCCTGGCAGCTCGGGCTCACGAGCTGCACGTCGGCTTCGTCGTCGCGGCCCCCATCACGACCGGGGACGTGGTGAACGGCGCCCTGAGCGTGTACGGCGCGCTGGGGACGTTCCCGGCCGTCCGTGTCCGGGAGACGACCCAGGTCCTCGCGGCCGCCATCGCCGCCGTCCTGCACGAGCTGGGGCTGCGGGAGGAGCTCGAGTCGCTCGTCGAGGACATGCGGTCGGCGCTCGAGTCCCGGGCGACCATCGACCAGGCCAAGGGCATCATCATGGCCGGCAAGCACTGCAGCGCGGACGAGGCGTTCCAGCACCTCGTGGAGCTGAGCAGCACGTCGCACATGAAGCTCCGCGAGGTCGCCGCGATGATCGTGGCCGGCGTCGGTCCCCGATGAGAGTCCGGTGGAGGTGACGGCCCGCGCGGATGTCGGCGGACCAGCTCATGACCGAGAGGCAGAGTGCGGCGCACGGTCGTCGGGAGAAGCAGGCGGCGACCCGCGCACGCGCCGCGGCTGACCGGGCGCGGGAGCTGCGCGCCCGGCTGGAGCGGCTCCAGGCGGGTGAGCCATCGAGCCCTGACGACGTTCGTGATGCCCGTCTTGCGGTCGAACGGGCTCTCGCAGCCGGGATCCTGGCGCTCGAGAACGCGGCCGATGCGCACGCCCGCGCCGCGGCCGCGCACAGGTCCGCCGCGGTCCTTCTCGACCGAGTCGGGCGGCACGCCCAGGCCGACGCCCACCGCCTGGCGGCCGACGCGGACGACGCGGACGCGATGGCCGACGCGGCGTCGTCCCAGGAGTCGCACCGGCGTCCCCCACCCCAGACCCAGGAGCAGCCGACCGATCCGTGACGTTCCAGGTGAAGTTCTGACGATGCGGACGGACCTGGCGGAGGTAGGCTGCCGACAAGGCGCTCAGGCCGTGTCGGGCCGCGTGAGGCAGGGGGTCGACCCGACCGACGGCGAGCGGGTGCGACGTGGGGAACTGCGCATGGACGATGGGGTCGGAACGGGACATCCCCCCGTCGGCGACGTGACGGGTCGGGAGTGGGGGCGGCTCGCCCTTCCACCACTGCTGACCAGTGCCCGCGCCGCGCGCAGGTTCGTCGTGGGCATCCTCACCCAGGCCGGCCTCGACGACCTGGCCGACGATGCCGAGCTGGCTGTCAACGAGATCGTCACCAACGCGATCCTGCATGCGGGCACGCCGCTGTCCGTCACCGTGGCCCCGGTGGGCTCCGGCGTGCGGATCGCGGTGGCCGACGGCAGCGCTCGGCTGCCGGAGACGCCCGAGTCCGGTGATCGGGCGCTGTCCGGTCGCGGGCTCAGGCTGGTCGCGATGGTGGCAGGCGACTGGGGCGTGCTCAGCCACGACGGCGGCAAGACCGTGTGGTTCGAGCTGGGGCGGTGACCCTGCCGGCCGTCCACCGGCCGTGACCGCGCTGGTCTGGACATCGGGTTCGACGACACGACGACCGGATACCGAAGCGCCTCCTTCCTCGCTCGAGCCGAGGGCGAGGAACGACTCGGTCCAGGCAGCCGTCGGGGAGCGCCAGGCGGCCGGCGTCCTCTGCCGTCCGTGCGGTGCCGGCGCCGGCTCCGCGCCCGAGCCATCGTCACGGGCCGATCGGGCAAGCGACGACCCCGGCGAGCCGACGAAGGGGGGAGCGTCGGCCCGCCGGGGGGCTGAGGCGCGCCGACGTCAGTCCGGGTACGACGCCGCACGGGAGCCGCGCCGCGCCGCGCTCAGCGCCGCGACCGCCTGCTCGACGGTGCCGTACACCTGCGATCCGTTCCGGAAGCCGACGAGCGCCAGCAGCCGCTCGACCCCGTCGTGGGCGGCCGCGACCTCGAGGCCTCCGCCACGGCTCTTCAGTCGCCGCGCCTCCGCCTGGAGGACGTGCACGGTCGCGCAGTCGATGAAGTCGGCGGCCGCGAGGTCGACGACGGTGAGGGGTGGGCCCGACGCGTCTGCCGCGAGTGCGGTCGCCAGTGCCGCCGCGCTGGTGATGTCGAACTCGCCGCGGAGCCGGACGACTCGGACACGCCGCATCCAGGTCGAAACGATGTGCGTAGCCATCGGCTGCCGTTCCGCCGCCGGGGTGACGTCCTGGGCTCAGACGTGGTTCCGGATGGCTCGAGCGTAGGCGGCCCGGAGGCCGGACACCACCGGCTCTTGGTCGTAGCACCTGCGCCCTCACCCGGTCCGGGTGACGACCGCGCTCGCCGGGAGAACCAGCCTCGGGCGCACGTCCGGCGTCGGAAGGGACCCGATGACTGCCTCACCGGCCACCGGCCCCCAGGGCTCGGTCGCGGCCGCCTACCCGAGCGTCCCCGAGGGATGGACGGTGGTCGAACGGCGGTCGGCCGGGCCGTTCACGACCGGGCTGACCCTGGTGCACCGGGACGGCCGCCGGATGGAGTGGTCGTCGCGGACGCACCGCAAGCACGCGTCGCGGCTGTCCCGCACGCACGGCGCCCGGGAGGGGATGCTCTGGGCACCGCACCGGGCGTCCTGGTGGATCGCGGTGCTGTTCATGGTGGGCTCGACGTGCTTCCTGGTCGGGCCGCTCACCGGGTTCATCGACCTCGTCGGGGCGCGCGTCGACGGGCTGGTGTTCTTCGTCGGGTCAGTGTTCTTCACCTCGGCGGCCGCGCTGCAGTGGCTGGAGACCGTCAACGCCGACCACGTCCCCGGGCAGCGGCTGCACGGCCGGCTGCGGGTGCTCACCTGGGAGCCGCACCGGGTGGACTGGTGGAGCAGCGGGGTGCAGCTGCTCGGCACGCTGTTCTTCAACGTCACGACCTTCCGGGCGCTGAGCACCGCGCCGGACGCGTCGGCGTACGACCGGGTGGTGTGGCAGCCGGACGCGCTCGGCTCGGTCTGCTTCCTGGTGTCCGGCTACCTCGCGTACGTCGAGGTGGCGCACGGTCTCCTCCGGCTGCCGCCGAGGACGCTGGAGGGCACGATCGGGGCGCTCAACCTGTTCGGCTGCCTGGCCTTCGGGGTCTCCGCGGTGGCCGGCTTCGTGCTGCCCGCGACCGGCGTCGAGGTGAACGTGTCGCTCACGAACGCGTCCACCGCGGTGGGCGCGCTGGCGTTCCTGGTCGGGTCGGCCCTGCTGCTTCCCGACGGCGCCCGCGACCCGTCCTGACCTAGGATTCCCGCATGGCGGAGCTGGTCCGCACCAACGAACCCGGGCTGATCGCGGTGATCGAGAGCCTGCTGACCGGTGCCGGCATCCCCTACCAGGTCACCGACCGCAACATGAGCGTGCTCGAGGGCTCGATCGGGGCCATCCAGAAGCGGGTGCTGGTGCCCGACGAGCAGGAGACGGCCGCCCGGGAGCTGCTCACCGACGCCGACCTCGGCGACTGGCTCAGGTGAGGAACCGGCGCGGGTCGAGGTGCTCGACCGGCAGCCCGGTCTTCCCGTCGGCGGCCAGCTCGGCGGCCACCTGCCCGAACGCCGGCGCCATCTTGAAGCCGTGCCCGGAGAAGGCACCGAGCACCCAGACCCGGTCGACGCCCGGCATCGCCCCGACCAGGGCGTGCCCGTCGCTGGTGTAGGCATCCATGTACGCCGACACCCGCACCGGCGTCGGCACCAGACCCGGGAGCAGGTCGGCGACCGTCGCGTTGATCGGCTCCAGGTCCGCCGGGGCCACGTTGCGGTCCAGGTCGTCGGCATCCGCCAGCTCGCCGTACGACGCGTGCGGCGCGACCTTGACCGAGCCGCCGTCGAGGGCCGGGATGCCGAAGACGTGCCGGTCGCCACGGTCGCGGATGAAGATCGGGAACCGGTCCGGGAGGTAGTCGGCGACCCCGCCGCGCGGGTGGTACCAGGTCATCACCAGCTTCTGCGCGCGCACGTGCTGCTCGATCGCGGGGACGAACCGCTGCGTCCACGGTCCGGCCGTCACGATCGCCTGCTCGACCGTCCACGTCCGGTCGCCGCACCGGATCCGCACCCCATCCGGCACCGGCTCGACGTCGGTGACCCGGCTGTCGGTGACCACCCGGGCGCCGCGTGCCTGCGCCGCGGTGGCCGCGGCCAGCACCGCGAACTCCGGCCGCAGCACGCCGGCCCACTCGTCGAGGAAGGCGATCTCGCCCCCGTGCATCGCGTGCTGCGGGAACTCCCGGCGCATGTCGGCGCCGTCGAGGACCCGGTGCGGCAGGTCGAAGTCGCGCGCGGACGCGAGCACGTTGCGCATCGGCTCGGAGTCCTCGGGACCGATCATCAGCCCGCGGTTCAGGTCGAGCAGGCCGAACCCGGTCTCCTCCTCCAGCTCGCGCCACAGCTCGCGGGCGCGCAGCAGCAGCGGGACGTACTGCGGGCCCTCGAGGTACGCCGTGCGGAAGATCCGGGACTCACCGCCGGCGGCGGCCCGGTCGTGGCCCGGTGAGAACTGCTCGAACCCGATCGCGTCGACGCCGGCCCGGGCCAGCTGCCACAGGGCCATCGAGCCCATGCTCCCGGTGCCGACCACGGCGACCTTCGCGTCCATCGGGGTCTCCTTCCGCGCGGCTCCGTCCACCCTGCCACCGCGGGGTGCGGCCCCGCCATCGGGTGGCCGACCTCACGGGACCGGTTGGCCGGAATGCCGGACATGGGCGTCTCGTCCTGGTTACCGTTCCGGTCCCCGGCCACCGAGGAGCCACCCCGTGCGCAGTCGTCGCTGCCTCCGCATCGCCACCCGAGCCGTCACCACGGCGCTCGTCGGCGGCCTGCTCGTCACCCCCGTCCTGCAGGCGCGCACCGTCGCGCCGGACCGCGAGGCCGCGGTCGCGCCGGTCGCGGCGGTGACCGTCAAGGTCCGGCTGCGCGCCGCGGTGCGGAACCTCCGGGTGGCGGCCGAGACGCCGGCCGGTTACCAGCGCAGCAAGTACCGGCTCTGGGTGGACTCCGACGGCGACTGCCGCGACACCCGCGACGAGGTGCTGGCCGCCGAGTCGAAGGTGGCGGTGCACGGCTGCGACGTCCGCACCGGCCGCTGGTTCTCCTACTACGACAGGCGGACCTGGACCAGCTCCTCCGACGTGGACATCGACCACCTGGTGCCGCTCAAGGAGAGCTGGGACTCCGGCGCCAAGGCCTGGAACGCCGACACCCGCAAGCGGTACGCCAACGACCTGCGCGACCCGCGCACGCTGGTGGCCGTCACCGACAACGTGAACCAGTCGAAGTCCGACCGCGACCCGGCACAGTGGATGCCGCAGTACGGCACCTGCCGCTACGTGCAGCAGTGGGCCGCGGTGAAGACCCGCTGGGCGCTGAAGGTGGACCGGGCCGAGAAGTCCAGGCTCACGCACCTGGCCGCCGGCTGCCGCAACGTGCTGCTCACCGTGCGCAAGGCCTCGGTCGTCAAGGCCGGCACCTCGGGTGGCTCGACCGGCACCGGCGACCTGGCGTCGTACGCCCCGGTCAGCACGTACAACTGCCCCGCGAAGGCGCCGATCAAGGGCAACGAGCCGTCGATGATCTACCACCCGCCGTCGTCGCCGTGGTACGACCAGACCACGCCGGAGCAGTGCTTCGCGACCGAGACCGGCGCGAAGAAGGCCGGCTTCCGCCGAGCGATCTACTAGGCCCTGGGACGACCTAGCAGGCGTCCCGGGCCTCGGGCAGCGCCAGCGGCGGCAGCTCGAACCAGACCGTCTTGCCCGTCGCCGCCCCCAGGGCGGCCGGCGTGGGCTCCAGGGGCACGTAGCCCCAGGTCGAGGCGAGCTGGTCGACCAGGAGCAGGCCGCGGCCGTGGTCGGCCAGCAGGTCGACGGGCTGCGGCTCCGGCATCTGCGCGCCCTGGTCCTCCACCTCGACCCGGAACAGGTCGGCCTGGTCGAAGATCCGGACGTGGACCGGGCCGCTGCCGTGCAGCACCGCGTTGGTCACCAGCTCGTCGAGGAGCAGCAGGGCGGGGTCCCACGCGGAGGACGAGAGCTCGGGTCTGGCGACGAGGCCGTACTCGAGCAGGAGGGATCTCGCCTCCCGCGCAGCCGCTGCCACCGGCAGCAGGCTCCAACGGGCTGATGGTCGTGCGCTCGTGTCCATGGTCTCCAAAGCCCCCTTGTCGTCGCCGAGCCGACCACCCGGGAGCCGTACCCGTCCTGGGCGAACGAAAACCGCCCGTCCAGACCCTTGACGGGCTCGGAAGCAGCCCAAAGATGGTCTCTTCGGACTACCGCCATCGGCTGCGCCGGATCGCCGGGTGCTCGTACCGTGGTCCGCACGTCGGGGGCCTCCGCTGCACAGCGGGGGCCACGTTCTTTGTCCGAGAGGAAGCCGGTGACCGTCGACCCCCTCCAGGTGCAGCTGCACGACGACGTCCTCGTCCAGGAGATCCAGCTCCTCACCGACCTGATCGTCGCCGCGACCGAGGCGAGCAGGCCGCTCGACGCGCACGCCCTCGATGCCGTGCTGGGGCTCCCCGCACGCCGCGCCGACCGGGTCCCGGTCGTCCCGACGCAGCTGACCGCCTGAGGTCAGGTTCGCAGCTCGAACCAGATCGGCGCGTGGTCCGAGGCCAGCCCGTCCGCCACGTCCGCCTCGTCCGGGGGCTCCGGCAGCGGGGGCGCCGGGATGGCTTCCGCCACCTCGCGGGACGCGAGCACGTGGTCGAGCTGGTACCGCGGCACGTGCTGGCCGAACGCGGTGGGGTACTCGGTCCCCCACCGGTCGTGCAGCACCGGCACCAGCCCGGCGTCGCGGGCCGCCGCGAAGTACAGCTCGGCCCACCGCTCGCGGCGGTCGGCGTCCCACCCGAGGCTGACGTGGTAGTCGCCCGCAGCGAGCACCGCCTCCTTGTCGGCCGCCGTGACCAGGCTCTGCAGCACCAGGTCGGCGTCGAACAGCTTGCCGTTGTCGCGGCCGCCGCCCCGACGCGGGGCGGGGAGGTCGGACACGTGCCGCTGCCAGATGCCCAGATCGCCCTTCGAGACCGGCTTCGCGCTGGCGTGCACGCTGACGACCAGCAGCGGTCCGGCGGGGAGGTCCAGGCGCGCAGCGGACACGTAGGAGCCGTGGTACCGCGCCGCCGGCAGCTCGACCGGCTCGCCGGCGACCCGGGCGGTGCGCCACAGCACCGCCGAGCGGGAGCCGTACATGGGGCTGGCGACGGCATACTCGTAGCCGGCGGCCCGCCAGCCCCGCAGCCAGACGAGCGTGGGCACCTCCTGCACGAAGGCGAGGTCGACCGCCCGCCCCCGTGCCTGATCGGCCCAGGCGTGCGCGGCGGCCACGCGCCGGCCGCGGTCCGCGGACGGTGAGGCACATCCCAGGTTGGCCGTCACCGCCGAGAGGGGTGTCGGAACCATCATCCGGCCCGGTGCCCGCGCTTTTCGGAGACGAATCTTCTCGAAAGAACGGGCGGTGGCTCACGGGGCGCCGGTGACGCCCGTGACGCGCCCTCCGCCGACGGCCCGGCGGGCGCTCACTCGAGGTCCTCGGGCGGCGCGTCGGCCAGCGGGTCGATCCGGTCCTTGCGGAAGAGCGTGGTGCGGCCACGGCGCTCGTGCGGGATCCGCCCGTCGTCCGCGAGCTGCTGCACCCGGCGGGGCGAGATCCCGAGGTGGTCCGCGACGTACCCGATGCCGACCCAGAGCACGTCGCTGACGTCGGGCCGGGCGACGTCCTGCAGCCGGCGCTTGCGGATCGCCCCGCGGCTGCGCGCCAGCAGCCGTGCCCGCCGGCAGGTGCGGCACTCGCAGTCTCGCCCGTGGTCTGCCATGTCGTCAGGTGCCCCGTTCCGGTCGGGCTCAACCGCCCGGGCCCGGCCGCGGCCCCCGCCCGTCGGCGCGACGGGCGGGGACACGCGGGTCCGGAGGCGGGGGTACCCGGACGTGCGCCGGGTGCGGGTCCGAACTCGGGCTTCGGATCCGCACCCGTGGTCCCGCGGCGACCAGGGACCGCCTCGGGACGCAACGGGCCGGCATCGCCCGATCGAGGGGACCGGACCGGCCCGTGCACCTGTCCACGACGCTACGGACGGAACCTGACGGTGACCTGAACGCCGGTTCGGTCAGATCTGTGAACGCGCGCGCAGGGCGTGCGGGTCGAAGCCGAACGGCAGCTCCAGCCGGTGCGCGGCCATCAGCGCGTCGTCGGTGAGCACGTCGATGGTCGGCCCGTCGGCGACCACGACCCCGCCGGACAGGACCACGGAGCGCGGGCAGAGCTCCAGGGCGTAGGGCAGGTCGTGGGTGACCAGCAGCACCGTGACGTCGAGCCCCCGCAGGATGTCGGCGAGCTCGCGGCGGGAGGCCGGGTCGAGGTTCGACGACGGCTCGTCGAGGACCAGGATCTCCGGCCGCATCGCGAGGACGGTGGCCACCGCGACCCGGCGCCGCTGCCCGAAGGACAGGTGGTGCGGGGGCCGGTCGGCGTAGTCCGCCATCCCGACGGCCTCGAGCGCCTCGGCGACGCGGTGGTCGAGCGCGGCACCGCGGATGCCGAGGTTCATCGGGCCGAAGGCCACGTCCTCCCGGACGCTGCCCATGAACAGCTGGTCGTCGGGGTCCTGGAAGACGATGCCGACCCGGCGGCGGATCTCCAGCAGGTTGTCCTTGCGGACCGGCAGCCCGGACACGGACACCTGGCCGGCCCCGGCGGCGAGGATGCCGTTGAGGTGCAGCACCAGGGTGGTCTTGCCGGCACCGTTGGGGCCGAGGAGCGCGACCCGCTCGCCGGGCTCGACGCGCAGGTGCACGCCGTACAGCGCCTGGTGCCCGTCGGGGTAGGCGTAGGCGACCCCGTCCAGGTCGAGGACCGGAACGGTCACCGGCACGGTCATCGGGGCATCCTCCCGTCGTAGCCCCGCGACAGCATCGCGAGGTGCACCCGCTCCCCGCGTTCGTAGGAGCGGATGAACAGCGCGCCGGCCGAGCGGGCGACCACCGGCCAGTGCCGGGGGTTGCGCGCGCTGAAGCCGCGCGACTCCCGGGCCACGTGCATGCGCCGCATCTCCTCGGTCACCACGTCGAGGTAGCGGATCATGAACGC
>JABFXA010000196.1 GCA_013361955.1 Nocardioidaceae bacterium | reverse complement strand
CAAGGGTCTGACGCGGGTCTGACGAGGGTCTGATCCGGGGTTCGGACGGCGGTTCGCGGCGTGCCTCCGCCGTCGTCCTCCTGATCCTCGCACCCGTACCCGCAGGTCCCGCACGGCGATCGTTCTGACACGACCTGGGTGGGTGTCCTGAACAGCGTCGATGTGTGCCCCAGGTGCGGAGTGCGTCACGTTCCTCCGGGGGCGTTCCGGGCATCATCAGGCCCCGGAGCGCGCTAGGCTGCATCCCATCGAGGACGAAGGTTCTGCGTGGAGCTCGGGAGGAAACCGGTGCGACGCGCCGGACGAGACGTGAAAGGCCTCCCTTGCACTCGAAGCCACCTACCCGCACCCGGCGGGCCATCCTGCGTGCGTCGGCTCTTGCCGCCGCAGTCGCAGTGCTGGCCTCTGGCTGCGCAAGTGAATCCGTCCAGCGCGGATACCTGCCCGGCTACAGCGACGGGGAGGTGACTAACCAGACCGAGCGCATCACCGACCTGTGGGTGGGCTCGTGGATCGCTGCCCTTGCCGTGGGCATCGTGACCTGGGGCCTGATGCTGTGGTGCATCGCGGCCTACCGGAAGCGCAAGGACGACCACCAGCTCCCGGTGCAGACGCGCTACCACCTGCCGCTCGAGCTCATGTACACGGCAGTGCCGATCATCATGGTGCTCGTGCTGTTCTGGTACACCGACCGCGACGTGACGGCCATCAAGACCGTCGACGGCACCGCGACCGAGCATATCCAGGTGATCGGCAAGCAGTGGAGCTGGGACTTCAACTACCTCGACGCCAACGTCTACGACTACGGCGAGCACGAGGCGGACCCCGGCAGCGTGACCGCGGAGGACGAGCTCGACGGCGCCGTCGGCACCTCGACGTCCTTCCCGACGCTCTACCTGCCGGTGAACGAGACCGTGGAGTTCACGCTCGACTCGCGTGACGTCATCCACTCGTTCTGGATCCCCGCGTTCCTGTACAAGCAGGACATGATCCCGCACCGGACCAACACGTTCCAGGTGACGCCGACCCGCGAGGGCACGTACGCCGGCAAGTGCGCCGAGCTCTGCGGTGAGTTCCACTCCGGCATGCTCTTCAACGTGAAGGTCGTGTCCGCCGAGGAGTACGACGCCCACATGGCGGACCTCGAGGCGAAGGGCCAGACGGGTTCGCTCGGCATGGACCTCGCCCGCACGGCCGGTCCGGTGGAGGACCCGGCGGTAACCACGGAAGAGGAGGCTGGGCACTGATGGCCGCAGCGACCACGACCGAGCTGATCCCGGGCCTGGCCCCCGGGCGCCAGACGCTCGGCCGGACGATCATCAAGTGGATCACCTCCACTGACCACAAGACGATCGGGTACCTCGACCTGATCACGTCGTTCATCTTCTTCTGCATCGGCGGCCTCATGGCCCTGCTGATCCGTGCGGAGCTCTTCGAGCCCGGCATCCAGCTCGTGCAGAGCAAGGAGCAGTACAACCAGCTCTTCACGATGCACGGCACCGTGATGCTGCTGCTGTTCGCCACCCCGCTGTTCGCGGGCTTCGCGAACGTGATCATGCCGCTCCAGATCGGCGCGCCCGACGTCGCGTTCCCGCGTCTGAACATGTTCGCCTACTGGCTGTTCCTGTTCGGTGGCCTCATCACCACGGCCGGCTTCCTCACCCCGCAGGGTGCCGCGTCGTTCGGCTGGTTCGCGTACGCGCCGCTGTCGACCACGACCTACAGTCCAGGGTTGGGCGGAGACCTCTGGGTCTTCGGCCTGGCGCTGGCCGGTTTCGGCACGATCCTCGGTGCGGTCAACTTCATCACCACGATCATCACCATGCGCGCCCCGGGCATGACCATGTTCCGGATGCCGATCTTCACCTGGAACACGCTGGTCACCAGCCTCCTCGTGCTGATGGCCTTCCCGCCGCTGGCCGCCGCGCTGTTCGCGCTGGGTGCCGACCGTCGTCTCGACGCGCAGATCTTCAACCCGGAGAACGGTGGCGCCATCCTCTGGCAGCACCTCTTCTGGTTCTTCGGCCACCCCGAGGTGTACATCATCGCGCTGCCGTTCTTCGGCATCGTGTCCGAGATCTTCCCGGTCTTCAGCCGCAAGCCGATCTTCGGCTACACCGGCCTGGTCTACGCGACCATCGCGATCGCCGCGCTGTCGGTGACGGTGTGGGCGCACCACATGTACGTGACCGGCGCGGTCATGCTGCCGTTCTTCGCGTTCATGACGATGCTCATCGCGGTCCCGACCGGCGTGAAGTTCTTCAACTGGATCGGCACGCTCTGGCGAGGGAAACTCACGTTCGAGACGCCGATGCTCTGGTCCATCGGCTTCCTCGTGACCTTCCTCTTCGGTGGTCTGACCGGCATCATCCTGTCGAGCCCGGCGCTGGACTTCCAGCTCTCTGACTCGTACTTCGTGGTCGCGCACTTCCACTACGTGGTCTTCGGCACCGTCGTGTTCGCGATGTTCGCCGGGTTCTACTTCTGGTGGCCCAAGATGACCGGCCGCATGCTGTCGGAGCGCCTGGGCAAGGTGCACTTCTGGATGCTGTTCGTCGGCTTCCACACCACGTTCCTCATCCAGCACTGGCTGGGTGTCGAGGGCATGCCCCGCCGCTACGCGGACTACATGCCGGACGAGGGCTTCACCTGGGAGAACCAGGTGTCGACCATCGGCGCGTTCATCCTCGCGGCGTCCACCCTGCCGTTCTTCTGGAACGTCTACATCACCTGGCGCAAGGCGCCCAAGGTCACGGTCGACGACCCGTGGGGCTACGGCCGCTCCCTGGAGTGGGCCACGTCCTGCCCGCCGCCGCGGCACAACTTCGCCTCGCTCCCGCGTATCCGCTCGGAGTCGCCGGCGTTCGACCTGCACCACCCCGAGGTCGTCGCCATGGAGCACCCGGAGTACAACCGCGGTGTGCTCGACAACATCTACGGCGAGGCCGACCGGCGCGGTCAGGACAAGCAGGCCCAGCAGCGCGCCGCGAACGGCACCGGCGACTCCGGCCAGAGCAGCACGACCATCGTTGACCAGCCGGACGAGGGGACCAGCAAGTGAAGATCGAGGCACGGCTGTTCCTCTGGGGAACGCCCTTCTTCGTCCTGGCCGGCGTGGTCTACGGCTTCATGACCGAGTGGCAGGAGCCCGTGGGCTACCTGGGCATGCCGCTCGTCGGTGGCCTGGTGGCGATGATCGGCGCGTACCTCACGCTGACGGCCCGGCGCATCGACGCCCGGCCCGAGGACGACCCGAACGGCAACATCGAGGACGCCGCAGGCGACCAGGGCGTGTACGCGCCCTGGAGCTGGTGGCCCCTGGCGATCGCGGGCTCCGCCGCGATCTGCTTCCTCGGCCTGGCCGTGGGCTGGTGGGTGCTCTACATCGGCTTCTGCGTCGCGGTCATCGCGCTCGTGGGCTGGGTGTTCGAGTACTCGCGGGGTATCCACTCGCACTGACGCGGTAACGCGTGAAAGACGCCGGGCGGCGCACCTCCTGCGGGAGATGCGCCGCCCGGCGTCTTTGCTCGTGTCCGCCGTTCGTGTCCGCGCGGCAGAGCCGGCTAGCGGCTCGCCGCGATCCAGCGGTCCAGGGTGGCCTGCGCCGCCCCGGAGTCCACGGCCTCGGCCGCGAGGCCGATCCCGGCCGTGAGCCGCTCCACGAGCGTGCCGGAGCCCGTGCCGGGCAGCGAGCCGTCGGCCACGAGGCCCGAGGCCGCGTTGAGCAGCACGGTCTCGCGGACCGGCCCGGCCTCGCCCGCCAGGACGGCGCGCGCGACGCCCGCGTTGTAGGCGGCGTCCTGGCCCCGCAGGTCCTCGACCTTGATGCGGGTCAG
>JABFXA010000040.1 GCA_013361955.1 Nocardioidaceae bacterium | reverse complement strand
CCTCGCCGCCGCGGCCCGCCAGGTCGGCGACCACCTCCGGGTGCTGACCGGGCTGCCCCGTCCGGACCGGTGGGCCGAGGTCCGCCCGCCGGCGTACGACGACCTGCTCGACCGCGCCGCCCGCCTCGCGCCGTACGTCGTCGTGGACACCGGGTTCAGCCTGGAGCGCGACCCGGCCGACCCCTACGGAGCGCCGGCGCCGCAGCGCAACCTGATGACGCTGGCCGCCGTCGACCGGGCCGACGAGGTGGTCGTGGTGGGCGCCGCCGACCCGGTCGGCCTGGCCCGGCTGGCGCGTGGTCTGGTCGAGCTGCGCGACCTGCTGCCCGACGTGCGGCCCCGGGTGGTGGTGAACCGCACCCGGGCCACGCTCGGCTGGCGCGACAAGGAGATCCACGGCATGGTCGAGGGCTTCCTGCAGCCGCTCGACGTGCACTTCCTGCCCGACGACCGGGCCGCCGCCGACCGGGCCCTGATGGCCGGGCAGAGCCTCGCCGAGAGCGGCGAGTCGGCGCTGCGCGACGCGATGACCCGGCTGGCGGCCGGGCTGCTCGGCGAGCCGCCGGCCACGCGCGGGCGCGGGCTCAGGCGCCGAAGAGCAGGTAGAGCCCGCTGACGGTGTAGAAGACCATCACCACCAGCAGCGGCAGCTGGCCGGTGAGCTGGTGCCGCTTGGGCAGCAGCTTGACCGCCCGGTCGTGCGCGGCGATCACGCCCAGGACGTGCCCGGTCACCACCGAGGCCACCTTGAGCACCGCGAGCAGCGTCGGGTGGCCGGACAGCCAGTAGCTGACGTGCAGGTTCGCGGTGCCGAGCAGGTTCGCGCCGGTGCCCATCGGGTCGGACATCTGCACCACGGTCTGCTGGCCGACCTCGACGAAGTACGTCAGGTAGTGGGCGATGATGTAGCCGACGATGATCGGCACCACCGAGTGCGCGAAGAGGTTCGGCAGCCGGCGCCGCTCCAGGCCGTGCTCCACCCCGGTGAGCATCGTGGCCACGCTGAACGTCACCCCCACGACGAGGCAGAACAGCAGCAGCGCGCCGAGGTCGAGCCAGGTCGAGGACAGGCTGCTGGACTGGGTGAACTTCAGCCAGGCCGTGGAGTCCTTGAAGCTGTCGAACGCCGTGGAGCCGAACAGCACCGCGACCACGCCCACGAGCCCGGGCCGGACCGGGACGCCGTCGAGGTTGCCCAGCGGGGAGCGCAGCACCAGCGTGCCGCCGGCGGTGCGCCCGAGGAACGACAGGTGGCCGACCAGCGTGGAGTACACCTCGAACGGGTCGGCGGCCGCGAACCAGCGCGAGCCGAACACCGCCGCGCCGACGATCATGATCGCGACGTACGCCGCGAACCACAGCCGCACCGGGGACAGGTACGTCGAGTGCGGGTACACCAGCTCCAGCCACACGAACGCCAGCAGCCCGAGGGCCGCGGGCCAGTAGCCGACCCACTGCGGCAGCGGCCGCAGGCCGTCCTCGGGGTCGCCGCCGGTGGCCCGCGAGAAGAGCAGGTGGATGGTCCGCACGGGGCTGATCGCCCGGTAGAAGGGGCCGAACAGCAGCGACATCGGCACGATGCCGACCCACAGCAGCACGTAGACGATGCCGAAGGTCGGGTTGATCAGCAGGTCCGGCCCGAGGACCGCCGCCCACACCGTGTAGGCGAAGAAGGCCAGCCCGAGGACCCGCAGCACAGTGGCCAGCACCGGGCTGTCGGCGAGCGAGGCCAGCCAGGCGGGAGCGGGACGGCCCTTGGTGGCGGCGTCGAAGCGCGGGGTGCGCCAGGCCAGGGCGAGCACGATGAACGAGACCGCGAGGGCGGCGCCCGCGCCGGCCATCGCGTACTCCGCGGGGATCGGCAGGTCCTTGGCGCCACCGATACCGTGCGCGAAGATCATCGGTTCTCCTTGTGTCACACAGATGTGGCCGCCGATGCCGACACTGGCTCTGTCAGAATCGCATGACGTCCTGAGCACCGCCTGAGAGGGGTAGCGATGACCGAGCGGCTCCGGCCCGACGACATGGCCTTCCTGGCCATCGAGTCCGCGAGCACGCCGATGCACAACGCGACCCTGGAGATCTTCGAGCCGCGCGAGGAGTTCGACTACGACCGGCTGGTGGCGCTGGTCGCCGACCGGATCGCGTTCGTGCCCCGCTACCGGCAGCGGCTGCGCGTGGTGCCCGGTCGGCTGGCGAACCCGCTGTGGGTCGACGACGACGACTTCGACCTGACCTACCACGTACGCCGGTCGGCGCTGCCGCGACCGGGCTCGATGGACCAGCTGCGCGACCTGACCGCGCGGATCATGTCGCGCCGTCTCGACCACCACCGGCCACTGTGGGAGATGTACTTCATCGAGGGCGTCGAGGACGACCGGTTCGCGATCCTGTCGAAGTCGCACCAGATCCTCGTCGACGGGGTGGCCACCATCGACCTGGGTCAGGTGATCCTCGACGTCGACCCGGAGCCCAAGGAGACGGTGCACGTCGACTGGCACCCGCGCCGCGAGCCGACCACGCCGACGCTGGTCGCCAACGCCGTGCGTGAGTCGATCCGGCACCCCCGGCAGGCGATCGGCACCCTGGCCGGCAACGCGGGCAGCGTGGCGCGCACCGCCGGTGCCGTCGGCGGCCGGGCCCTGGAGGTCGCGTCGGCGCTGGCCAACCGGCGTACGACGCCGGAGACGCCGATCAACGCGTCGCTGTCCGAGCAGCGCCGGTTCAGCACCGTGAAGACGTCGCTGGAGGACTACCGCAAGGTGCGCCGGTTCCACGGCGGCACCGTCAACGACGTGATCCTGGCGACCATCACCGGCGCGATGCGCAGCTGGCTGATGACCCGCGCCGAGTCCGTGCACGGCAGCCGCACACTGCGCGCCATGGTGCCGATGAGCGTCATCGACAGCGACCTCGAGCCGACGTCGCTGGGCAGCCAGGTGGCCGGCCACCTGCTGAACCTGCCGATCGGCGAGTCCAGCCCGGTGGTGCGGCTGCACCAGGTCTCCTACGCGCTCAAGGCGCACAAGGAGACCGGCCGCGCGGTCGCCGCCGACCGGATCGCCGGGGTGGCCGGCTTCGCGCCGACCACCTTCCACGCGCTCGGCTCCCGGGTGGCCGCGCAGCAGTCGCCGCGCGGCTTCAACCTGGTGATCACCAACGTGCCCGGCCCGCAGTTCCCGTTGTACGCCGCGGGCGCGGCGATGACTGAGTCGTACCCGGTGCAGCCGCTGCTGCCCGGTCACGCGCTCTCGATCGGCGTCACGTCGTACGACGGGCACGTGTTCTTCGGGCTGACCGGCGACCGCGACGCCCTGCCCGACCTCGACGTGCTCGGTCAGTGCGTGACCGAGGCCCTCGAGGAACTCGTCGACAGCACCGGACCCGCCCGCCAACGCGCGCCTCGCGGCCGCAGGAGGAAGCCCGTCAAAGCATGAGCATCCGTGTCTACGTCCCGTCCTCGTTCCTCAAGCTCCGCGCCATCGTCCTCAGCGACGGCATCGGCCCGGCGCCGTTCTCCGCGCACGGCGTGACCGACGCGCTGCGGGCGGCGTACCCCGACGGCGACGACGAGGACTGGGAGTACGCCGCGACGTCGGCCGCGGCCGAGTCGTCGGTGGCCGTGCTCACCGAGGACGACAAGGCGCGCCGGGTGGTGGTGGCCGTCGACGTGCCGTCGGCGCGACCCGTGGGCGGTGACGACCCGACGATGGTGACGGTCGACGACGTGGTCCCGATGCGCAAGGTGGCCGCGGTGCTCGCCGACACCGAGGACGCCGAGGACGACGTCGACGCGGCCCGCGACGCGCTGGCCGCGGGCGCCGACGACGTGGCCGACCGGCTG
>JABFXA010000361.1 GCA_013361955.1 Nocardioidaceae bacterium | reverse complement strand
TCGTCGTCGCCGGTGAGGGCCGCACCCTCGGCCAGCAGCGCCGACCCCCCGGCCAGGCCGCCGAGGAACAGGTAGAGCGGGACGTCCGGCGTCTTCCAGGTCGGGGTCTTGATGATCTGGCGGCCGTAGTAGGAGGTCGTCGCGGCCTCCGGCACGACCCGGGTGTCGGTGCTCATCGGCGCCGTCCCGCGAAGGCGGCGACGCCGATCCCGACCAGGGTGGCGGCCGCGGCACCGACGTGCCGCCACAGCGAGCCGAGGTCGCGCGTGGTGACCACCGGGTCGGGCGGCAGCCCGTAGACCTCCGGCTCGTCGAGCAGCAGGAAGAACGCGCCGTCGCCACCGACGCCGTCGTCCGGGTCGTGGCCGTAGAGGCGGGCCACGTCGACGCCCTTGTCGTGCAGCTCCGCGAGCCGCAGGTCGGCGCGCTGCCGGAGCTCGGAGAGGTCGCCGAACTGGATCGACTCGGTCGGGCAGGCCTGCGCGCACGCCGGGGTCTGGTCGGCCTTGAGCCGGTCGTAGCACAGCGTGCACTTGAACGCCCGGCCGTCCTCCTTGCGCAGGTCGATGACGCCGTAGGGGCAGGCGGGCACGCAGTAGCCGCAGCCGTTGCAGATGTCCGGCTGGACGACCACGGTGCCGAACTCGGTGCGGAACAGCGAGCCGGTCGGGCACACGTCGAGGCAGGCGGCGTGGGTGCAGTGCTTGCACACGTCGGACGACATCAGCCAGCGGACGCCGTCGGCGCCGGACTCCGCGCCCGGGTCCTCGGACTCCATCGCACCCGGCGGGCCCATCCCGGGCAGGCCCAGGTCGGTGGTGGTCGGGTGCGTCGGCTTCTCCACGAAGGCGACGTGCCGCCAGGTGTCGGAGCCGAGCGCACCGGTGTTGTCGTAGGACATCCCGGTGAGCTCGAAGCCGTCGTCGGGGACCTGGTTCCACTCCTTGCAGGCGACCTCGCAGGCCTTGCAGCCGATGCACACCGACGTGTCGGTGAAGAAGCCCTTGCGGGGCGGGTGGTCGTCGTAGCCGGCGTCACCGGTCACGTCGTCGAGTGGTCCGCTGAGACGGCCCATCAGGGCGTCCCTCCCTCCGGCTCGGTGGCGATGCCGGCGCGGCGTCGGTACTCCTCGACGTACGCCGCCAGGTCGGCACCGCGCGGCCGCCGCCCCGGCCGCACGTCGCAGGTGCCGACCTTGTCCTGGATGTGCACGTTGGGGTCGAGGGTCAGGTTGACCAGGTCGTTCGGCGAGTCGCCGGTGGTGAGCCCGTTGCCGCCCCAGTGGTAGGGCAGCCCCACCTGCTCGACCCAGCGGTCGCCGAGGCGCAGCGACCGCAGCCGGTCGGTGACCAACACCCGCGCCTCGATCGCGGTGCGGCCGGTGACGATCGTCGCCCAGCCGCCGTGCTCGAGCCCGCGCTCGCCGGCCAGCCGCGGCGAGACCTCGCAGAACGGCTCCGGCTGCAGCTCGGTGAGGTACGGCAGCGTGCGGCTCATCCCGCCGGCGGTGTGGTGCTCGGTGAGCCGGTAGGTGGTGAACACGTACGGGAAAACCTCGCTCCGGTCGGGGTTGCGCGGGTTGAGCGGGTGGTCGATGACGCGTCGCGCGGGGTTGCCCTGCCGGCCGTAGACCCGGTTCGCGACCGGCGACTCCGGCGGCTCGTAGTGCGCCGGCATCGGCCCGTCGGCGAGGCCCAGCGGCGCGAACAGCCAGGCCTTCCCGTCGGTCTGCATGATGAACGGGTCGCTGCCGCCGAGGGCATCGGGGCCGGTCGCGCCCTCCTCGGGCACGAAGTCGGGCGCCCGGTCGGCGGGGAAGTCGGGTACGTCGGGCCCGACCCACGTGCCTTGCTCGGCGTCCCAGCTGAGGTAGCGCTTGCGCTCGCTCCACGGCGTGCCGTCGGGGGCGGCGGACGCGCGGTTGTAGAGCTGGCGACGGTTGGCCGGCCACACCCAGCCCCACTCGGCGGCGACCCAGTCCTGCTCCCAGTGCGGCTTGCGGCGGCGGGCCTGGTTGACCTCGTCGGCGTACACGCCGCAGTAGATCCAGCAGCCGCAGGCGGTGGACCCGTCGGCCTTCAGCTGGGTGTAGGCCGAGAGCGCGCGCCCGTCGGGGCCGGTGCCGTTGATCTCTCGGAGCACCGACTCGGGGCACACGTCGCCGCGTTCGTCGACCGGGTAGTCCCAGACCAGGTCGAGCAGCGGCCGGTCGCGCTCGTCGGTGGAGCCGGCCAGCTTCTCCCGGATCCGGTTGCCGAGCTCGAAGTAGAAGTCCAGCTCGCTGCGGCAGTCACCGGGCGGGTCGAGCGCCTTGTCGCGCCACTGCAGCATCCGCTGGGTCTGCGTGAACGACCCGGCCTTCTCCACGTGCGACGCGGCGGGCAGGAAGAACACCTCGGTGCCGATGTCCTCGGTGACCAGCTCGCCGGTCTCGATCTCGGGCCCGTCCTTCCAGAACGTCGCCGACTCGATCATCTGCAGGTCGCGGACCACCAGCCAGTCGAGGTTGGCCATCCCGAGCCGCTGCATCTTGCCGTTGGACGAGCCCACGGCGGGGTTCTCGCCGACCACGAAGTAGCCCTTGCAGTCGCCCTCGATCTGCGCCTTGACCGTGGTGTACGTCGAGTGGTCGCCGGTGAGCCGCGGCAGGTAGTCGAAGCAGAAGTCGTTCTCCGGCGTCGCGGTCTCGCCCCAGTAGGACTTGAGCAGGCTCACGGCGTACGAGCGCAGGTTGCCCCAGAACCCGGCCGCGCCCTCGTCGGCGGCCACCCACGAGTCGAGGTCGTGGTGCAGCTCGGCGTGCGGCATCAAGAGGTAGCCCGGGAGGATGTTGAACAGCGTCGGGATGTCGGTGGAGCCCTGGATGCTGGCGTGCCCGCGCAGCGCCATGATCCCGCCGCCGGGTCGGCCGATGTTGCCGAGCAGCAGCTGCAGGATCGCGGCGCTGCGGATCATCTGCACGCCGGACGCGTGGTGGGTCCAGCCGACCGCGTAGCAGATCGCGCTGGTGCGCTCCGGCCCGCTGTTGCGGGCCAGCGCGTCGGCGACCTTGCGGAACTGCTCGGGCTCGATCCCGCAGACCTCCTGCACCAGCTCGGGCGTGTAGCGGGCGAAGTGCCGCTTGAGGACCTGGTAGACGCAGCGCGGGTGCTGCAGCGTCTCGTCGCGGAAGCCCTTCCAGTTCACGGCGGCGCCTCCGGACCCGTGACTCTCGGAGCGTGCCGCCTCGTGCGAGGTGTCCGAGGGGTCGCCGTGCCCCGCGCCGGACGGCGCGCCGAAGGCCCGCCGTGCGTCCCGGTCGCCGGTGGAGTCCTCGTAGCGCCACGACGTCGGGTCGTAGTGGCCGAGCTCGGGGTCCCAGCCGGAGAACAGGCCGTCGAGGTCCTCGGTGTCCTCGAAGGTGTCGTCGACGATCGTCGCCGCGTTGGTGTACGCCGCGACGTACTCACGGAAGTCGAGGTCGTTGCTGAGCACGTGGTTGATCAGGCCGCCGAGGAAGGCGATGTCGGACCCGGCGCGCAGCGGCACGTGCAGGTCGGCCACGGCAGAGGTCCGGGTGAACCGCGGGTCGACGTGGATCACGGTGGCGCCGCGCTTCTTGGCCTCCATCACCCACTGGAACCCGACCGGGTGCGCCTCGGCCATGTTCGAGCCCTGGATCAGGATGCAGTCCGAGTTCGCCAGGTCCTGCAGGAAGGTGGTCGCCCCACCACGGCCGAACGAGGTACCCAGACCGGGCACCGTGGAGGAGTGTCAAATACGCGCCTGGTTCTCGATCTGGATCGCGCCCATCGCCGTGTAGAGCTTCTTCATGAGGTAGTTCTCCTCGTTGTCGAGGGTCGCTCCTCCG
>JABFXA010000138.1 GCA_013361955.1 Nocardioidaceae bacterium | reverse complement strand
ACGAGCACGGGCACGTCGAGGCCGGCGCACAGCGTCGCGCCCTCCGGGTCGGTGAGCACGGCGACCGCGCCGGCCTCCACGGCAGCCCCCGCGTACGTCGCACCGTGCGCGCGCGAGCCCGCGGGCGCGACGTACAGGTCGCCGGGCCGCACGCGCAGCGTGCTCAGCGTCACGCCGGTGACCACCGGACGGGTCGGCGTGACCTCGCCCCGGGTGTCCAGCAGCCGGTCGCCCAGCCACTGCGCGACCTCCTCCAGCGGCGTCTCCACGGGCACGGCGGGACGCAGCGGGATCGGCTCGGGCACGGCAGTGAGGCTACCGGTCGGTCTCACCACTCGATCTTCGGCGTCGGTGCCTTGGTGCCGGTCGGCGGAACGGCGTACTTCTGCAGCAGGTAGCTCATGATCTTGTGGAACACCGGGCCGCCGATCGAGCCGCCGCCCCCGCCGTTCTTCGGGTCCTGCGCCACGACGTACACGGTGAAGCGTGGGTCGTCGGCGGGCGCGAACCCGGCGAACGACACGGTGAACGTGCCGTCGTAGCAGCCGCAGCGCTTGCCGACCCGCTGGGCGGTGCCGGTCTTGCCGGCCACGCGGTAGCCCTCGATCGCGGCCTTCGGTGCGGTGCCGGTCTCCGGGTTCGGCACCGACTCCATCATCTGCGCGGTGAGCCGGGCCGCCCGCTGGCTGACCACCCGGTGCTGGGTGGCGGTGTCGGAGCCGACCAGCTCGCCGGTCGACGTGCGCGCCTCGCCCTTGACCAGGCTCGGGCTGACGTAGACGCCGCGGTTGGCGATCGCGTTGACCGCGGCGGTCATCTGCACGGCGTTCACCGACAGGCCCTGGCCGAACGCGATGGTGTCCTGGTTGATCTGCGACCAGTTGTGCCAGTCGGCGAGCATGCCCGGCGACTCGCCGTGCACGCCGATGCCGGTGCGCTGCCCGAGGCCGAACTTGCGCAGGTACCTCCACAGCTCCACGTGCTGGAACTGCGTCGCCGCCAGCACGGTGCCGATGTTCGAGGACTTCGCGATCACCCCGGTGAGGGTGAGGTGCAGTTTGCCGTGCGGGAACCAGTCGTGGATCACCCGGTCGCCGCGGCGCAGCTCCGGCGGCACCGTGACCCGGGTCTGCGGGGTCACCTTGCCGGCGTCCAGCAGCGAGGACATGGTCAGCACCTTCTCGACGGAGCCGGGCTCGTAGACGTCGCGCAGCGCCCGCGAGCCGAGGTCGCGCTCCGGCGAGCCGGTGGGGTCGTTCGCGTCGAACGTCGGGTAGTCGGCGAGCGCGAGCAGCTGGCCGGTCCGGCTGTCCATCACCACGGCGGCCCCCGAGGAGCTGCCGGAGGTCTGCACCGCGGAGCGCACCACGCGCTGGGCGTACCACTGCACGTCACGGTCGATGGTCAGGTGCAGGTCGTGGCCGCGCTGCGGCTGCACGACGCTGTTGTCGCCGAGCGGGATCCGGTTGCCGCCGCCCACCTCGTACGTCGTCGAGCCGTCCTTGCCGGACAGCAGGTGGTCGAACATCAGCTCCGCGCCCTCGCCGGGGTCGCCCTCGGCGTTCATGAAGCCGACCAGGTTCGCGGCGACGTCGTGCGCCGGGTAGTCGCGCACCGGGTCGCGGCGGGTGTCCAGCCCCTCGAACCCGCGCGCCTGGGCGGCCGCGACGACCCCACGTGCTTTCGCCGCCGGGACCCGGCGGGCCACGTACTGGAAGTGGGTGTCGGGCTTGCGCAGCCGGGTCAGGGTGTCGAAGTAGTCGACGTCGAGCCGCCGGGCCACGATCTCGGCGAGCGCCGCCGCGTGCTTCGAGGTCAGCGTCGGGTCGGCGACCAGCATCAGCCCGTCGACCGACTCCGCCAGCGGCTCGCCGTTGCGGTCGGTGATCTCTCCTCGGTCGGCGGGCAGCGGCGCGGTCACCACGCCCTCGGCGCGGGCCTTGGCGACGTACGCCTGGGCGTCGACGCCCTGCAGCTGGAACAGCCGGGCCGCGAACACCGAGACGACCATCGCGATCAGCAGCAGCGCCACCCGCAGCCGCAGCAGCGACGCGCCGCGCAGCGACCTGACCCGCGGCCGGCGCACCCGACGCTGTCGAGGAGGCGAACCGCGCTGCGGCCGCCGTCCCCCCGTGCCCCTCCCCTGGGTCAACGCTGGCTCCCCTGCTCCCCGTGGTGGCTATTGGTACCAGGGCCGGTGGCGTCGGCGGGTCCCGACGCGCCGCCCTCGGTGCCCGGATGGGCGGATCCGCGGGTGGCCTCCACCGGCTTCGGGTCCATCTCGATGACGATCGGCTTCGGCCGCAGGTTGGCCGGCTTCACCGTCGGGTACGGCGTCAGCCGGACGCCGTCGCCCGGCGCGGCCGGCGTCGCGTCGCCGAGCACCTTGCCGTCCGACAGCCGCAGGACCGCCGGGCTCGCCGGCGGCACCATGCCGAGCCGCTTGGCGCGCTGCGCCACCCGCTGCGGGTCGCGCAGCGCGCCGAGCTCGAGCGTCAGCGACTGCTCCTGCGCGTCGAGCGCGGTGGCCTCGTCCTCGAGCGCCGTCACCTGGAACGACGACTGCTGCATCGACGTGTTGAAGCACAGGAGGCCGGCCACGCCGCCGACCAGCAGCAGCGACACCAGCACCACGAACGGCATCCGCGCCGCCCGGCTGCGCGGCACCCGCGGCACCACGGTCAGCCGGGCCCGCTCCACCGCCGCCTCGGCGATCCGCGGCACCCGGGTGCGTGCTTCGTTCCCCCAGACACTCATGCTGCTCTCCCCTCCCGGAGTCGCTCGACCGCGCGCAGGCGTACCGACGCCGCACGCGGGTTGTCCTCGATCTCGGCCGCCGACGCCTTCTCCGCGCCGCGGGTCACCAGGCGCAGCGCGGGTTCGTGCCCCTCCGGCACGAACGGCAGGTCCGGCGGTACGTCGCTGCGGGTCGCCCCCGTGAACACCTGCTTGGTGATCCGGTCCTCGAGCGAGTGGTAGGACATCACCACCACCCGGCCGCCGACCCCGATCGCCTCGATGGCCGCCGGCAGCGCCCGGCGCAGCACCGACAGCTCGTCGTTGACCTCGATGCGCAGCGCCTGGAACGTCCGCTTGGCCGGGTGCCCGCCGGTACGCCGGGCCGGCGCCGGGATTACCTGGTAGAGCAGCTCGACCAGCCGCGCGGAGCGGGTGAACGGCTCGCGGGCCCGCTCCCGCACGACGGCGTCCGCGATGCGCCGGGCGAACCGCTCCTCGCCGTAGTCGCGCAGGATCCGGGTCAGCTCCTCGGCGCTGTAGCCGTTCAGCACGTCGGCGGCCGTCGGGCCGGCGGTGTCGTTCATGCGCATGTCGAGCGGCGCGTCCTCCGCGTAGGCGAAGCCGCGCTCGCGCACGTCGAGCTGCATCGAGGAGACGCCGAGGTCGAACAGCACCCCGTCCACCGAGCGGTGGCCGAGGTCGGCGAGCACGTCGCCGATCTCGTCGTACACCGCGTGCACGAAGGTGACCCGCTCGCCGTACGGCGCGAGCCGGGTGCGGCTGCGGTCGAGGGCGTGCGTGTCGCGGTCGATCCCGATCACGTGCGCCCGCGGGAACCGGCCGAGCACCGCCTCGGAGTGGCCACCGAGCCCGAGCGTCGCGTCGACGAACAGGGTGCGTTCGCGGTCGCTCCGGTCGAGGGCGGGTGCCACGAGAGCGACGACCCGGTCGAGCAGGACCGGGACGTGGCGTGGGTCAGTCATCGGCTCGTCCGGGCTCAGCTCGCCAGGGAGACCAGCAGGAGCAGGGCCAGGGCCACCCCGGTGGATGCGGCGGCCGAGAACGCCATCACCACGGCGCCGTCGCGCACCTGGTGCCGCACCCGCCGGACCGGCAGCCCCGCACGCGGCAGGTCCGGGCGCACCGGATCCGCCGGGAGGCCTCGGACGAGGCGCGAGCTGAACGTGCCAGACATGCTGATCGACCCATCTGTGGTGCGGAGTGGTGCGGGGAAAGGCCCGAGAGACGGGAGAGCCGGATCGCCGGACCAGGTCCCCGCCCGCTTCACCCCTCGTGCGGTTTCTGGCACCGGGGAAGGTGCGCCAGACGCCGTACGAGTGGGAAGTGGGCAAGCGGGCTGAGACCTCGTCCTGCGAGCCGGCTCTGTGTAGTTGTGCTCGGTGGTGCTGGTGGTGGTGGGTCAGACGCCCGGGAAGACCTCGTCCGAGAGGTCCGCGAACGCCTGCTCCTGCTCGTCGGAGTAGCTCTGCCACGACGCGGCGTCCCAGATCTCGATCCGGTTCATCGCGCCGATCACGATGCAGTCCTTCGCCAGCGACGCGTACGCCCGCAGCATCGGCGGGATCGTGATGCGCCCCTGCTTGTCGGGTGTCTCGTCGGACGCGCCGGCGAAGAACATCCGGACGTAGTCCCGGGCGGCCTTGTTGGTGACCGGCGCCTCGCGCAGACGCTCGGTCAGCTGGCCGAACTCGCTCATGGACCACACGTAGAGGCAGCGCTCCTGCCCTCGAGTGACCACAAGACCCTCCGCCAGCTCGTCCCGGAACTTCGCCGGGAGGAAGAGCCGCCCCTTGTCGTCGAGCTTGGGGGTGTAGGTGCCGAAGAACACGGCCTACCTCCCCAGAGTTCGCCGCGAGGAAGCTTCCCTCTCCTCCACTGCGCTCCACTGTACTCCACCGTCCCCCACCGTCAACCATTTCCGACTTCTTCGGCGCGCGTTTCGCGGCGCCGCTCCCGCTGTGCGGCGGGCGGCGGCCGGTGCCCGCCCCGCGGCAGCAGCGGGTGCGAGGCCCTCGTGGGGCGGAGTGGAGGAACGGGTGGGGCTAAGTGGGGGGAACCGGACGAGCCGGTCCGCTCGGGGAACCGGAACTCGGCGAGGGTTCACGTCCGGGTTGCGCGAAGGCGGTGACAGCGTTTGGCGGAATGGGGTTGACTTTGGTCACACCGGTGCACGACCGGGACGGGGACGGCCCGGTGGCTCGCACGGACACGAGTCGCAGTCGGGGCCCGCGTGGAGAGGAAGAGGACAGCGTGACCTCAACGCACGACGAACCGAGCGGGTCCGGGAGCGGAGCGGACCTCGACACCCTGGCCCGGGTCACCGGCCGGGTGCGCGCCGGGATCGAGAAGGTCATCGAGGGCAAGCCCGAGGTCGCGCGGCTCGCACTCGTGGTGCTGCTCGCCGAGGGTCACCTGCTGATCGAGGACGTGCCGGGCGTCGGCAAGACGATGCTCAGCAAGTCGCTGGCCCGCTCCATCGACTGCACGGTGCGCCGCATCCAGTTCACCCCCGACCTGCTGCCGTCCGACGTGACCGGCGTGTCGGTGTTCAACCAGGACAGCCGGGAGTTCGAGTTCCGGCCCGGCGGCATCTTCGCGAACATCGTGGTCGGCGACGAGATCAACCGCGCCTCCCCCAAGACCCAGTCCGCGCTGCTCGAGTGCATGGAGGAGCGCCAGGTCACCGTCGACGGCACGACGTACCACCTCGAGACGCCGTTCATGGTGATCGCGACCCAGAACCCGATCGAGATGGAGGGCACCTACGCCCTCCCAGAGGCGCAGCGCGACCGGTTCATGGCGCGGGTGTCGATGGGCTACCCCGTCGAGTCCGCGGAGATCGCGATGCTCGACTCGCACACCCGGAGCAACCCGCTCGACGACCTGGAGCCGGTCACCGACGCCGCGGAGATCCGCAAGCTGATCGACATCGTGAGCGAGGTCTACGTCTCCGACGCCGTGCAGCGGTACGCCGTCGCGATCGCCACCGCCACCCGCAAGTCGCCCGAGCTGATGCTCGGCGCGTCGCCGCGCGCGACGCTGCACCTGGTGCGGGCCGCGAAGGCCGCCGCGGCGATCAGCGGCCGCGACTACGTCATCCCCGACGACGTCCAGGAGCTCGCCGTCCAGGTGCTGTCGCACCGGATGCTGACCACCGTCGAGGCGTCGATGAGCGGACGCACGCCGGAGGCCGCGCTGCGCCAGATCGTGGCCGGCGTGCCGATGCCCGAGAGCCGGCGGGCGGCGACCTGACGCCATGAGAGAGGCCCTCTCCGCGATGACGATCCGCGGGCGCGCCTTCCTCGCGGCCGGCGTGACCGCCCTGCTCTGCGCGATGTTCCTCGGTCACGACGAGCTGGTGCGCGTCGGCGCGCTGCTGGTCCTGCTGCCGCTGGCGACCGCGTGGTTCCTGGGCCGCAGCCGCTACCGGCTCGGCCTGGTCCGCTCGCTCACCCCGTCGCAGGTGGTCGCCGGCCAGCAGGCCCGGGTCACGCTCGACCTCACCAACGACGGCCGGATGCCGACCGGGCTGCTGCTGCTCGAGGACCAGATCCCCTACGTGCTCGGCACCCGCCCGCGCTTCGTCGTGGACAAGATGGGGCCGAAGTGGAAGCGCAGCGTCGGCTACCTGGTCCGCTCCGACGTGCGCGGCAAGTTCGACGTCGGCCCGATGAAGGTGCGGCTGTCCGACCCGTTCGGGCTCGTCGAGCTCGAGCGCACCTTCCAGAGCCGCAGCTCGCTGGTGGTCACGCCACGGGTGGTGCCGCTGCCGGCGATCCCGCTCTCCGGCGCGTGGACCGGGTCCGGCGACAACCGGCCGCGGGCGTTCGCGAGCGGCAGCGCGGAGGACGTCACGGTGCGGGAGTACCGCCGCGGCGACGACCTGCGGCGGGTGCACTGGCGCAGCAGCGCGCACGCCGGTGAGCTGATGGTGCGCCGCGAGGAGCAGCCCTGGCAGTCCCGCGCGACGCTGTTCGTCGACAACCGGCGCTACGCGCACCGCGGCACCGGCGCGGCCTCGTCGCTGGAGCACGCGGTCACCGCGGCCGCGTCGATCGCGGTGCACCTGGTGCAGCGCGGCTTCACGGTCCGGCTGGTCACCGCCCTCGGCGAGGAGTCGGGGGCGGCGTCGTGGCACGAGCACGGCGCGGCGACCGCGGAGGCCGCTCCCCTGCTCGAGTCGCTGGCGGTGCTCACCGACACCGCACACCCGCACATCGACGCGCGCTGGCTGCAGGAGGCCGGGCACGCCGGGCTGCTGATCGCGGTGCTCGGCGACGTCGCCGACCACGACCGGCCGGTGCTCACCCGGCTGCGGCACTCCGCGGCCAACGCGATGGCGCTGACGCTCGACGTACCCGCGTGGACCCGCGGCAACGAGGCCGGCCCGTCCACGGTCGCGGCCACCACCGCCTGGCTCGGCGCGAACGGCTGGCGCAGCGTCACCTCCGGGCCGGCCGACCCGCTCCCGACGGTGTGGCAGGAGCTCGGCGTGGCCGGGCGCAGCGGTGCCCCGCGCGGCAGCGACCCCCGCCGGACGCCGGAGGTGGCGTCGTGACCACGCCGGTCGAGCGCCCGCAGACCTGGCACGACTACGTGCCGGCCACCGCGACCTCGTCCCTGCTCGCCGCGCTGACCACCTGGGTGACGCTGCTGGCCTGGACGAAGTTCGCCGAGCGGCCGTCCGGCTTCATGGTGCCGATCCTGTTCGGCTGCCTGCTGGTCGCGGTCACCGGGATGCTGCTCCGCTCGGCGCGGCTGCCCGCCGTCCTGGTCGCTCTGGTGCAGGTGGCCGTGGTGCTGCTGTGGCTGCACCACCGGCTGGCCGGGTCCGAGGCGCTGCTCGGCTGGCTGCCGACCCCCGAGTCGCTGCGCGCGATGGGCGACGCCTTCGCGGCCTCCTCGACCGCGGCCCAGGCGTACGCCGCCCCGGTGCCGCGCTCGGTGCCGGAGTTCTACCCGCTGATGATCATCGCCGGCGTGCTCAGCGCGGTGCTCGTCGACTTCCTCGCCGTCGGGCTGCGCCGCGCACCGCTGGCGGGACTGCCGCTGCTCGCCCTCTACACCGCGCCCGTGAGCATCCTCGACGGTGGTGTGTCCTGGCTGAAGTTCGCCGCCGCCGCTCTGTGCTACCTGTTCCTGATCGCCGCCGGCGAGTCCTACCGGCTCGCGCACTGGGGCCACCAGCTCACCGCCGGCCGGATCTTCGACTCGCAGACCACCAACGTCAGCAGCCAGGCGATCTGGTCCTCCGCGCGCAAGATCGGGCTGACGGCCACCGGGCTCGCGGTGGTGGTGCCGATCTTCGTGCCGACACTGTCCGCGAACCTGTTCAACGGCGGTGGCACCGGTGGCGACGGCGACGGCGACTCGGTGAACATCAGCAACCCGATGGTCGACCTCAAGCGCGACCTCACCCAGGGCACGGACGTCGAGCTGGTCCGGGTCACCACGACCGACCCGAACCCGTCGTACCTGCGGCTGACCGTGCTGGACTCCTTCGACGGCAACGCCTGGCGGCCCTCGGGCCGGTCCATCCCGGTCAAGCAGCGTGCCAACGGGCTGGTCCCGCGGCCGCCGGGCCTGGACGCGTCGATCCCCAGCCGGGAGATCCCGTCGACCGTGCAGGTGAGCAGCTTCTTCCGGTCCCGCTGGCTGCCCACGCCGTACCCGGTCGCCTCGATCGAGGCCCCGGGCGACTGGCGCTACGACCGGACCACGCTGGACTTCATCAGCGCCGCCGACGGGCAGACCACGGCCGGCCTGACCTACCGGCTGCGCGCGCTCGACCTGCAGCCGACCGCCACCGACCTCGCCGACGCCGACCCGGCGCCGGCCACCGTGTTCACGCCGTACACCGCGCTGCCGCGCGACCTGCCCGCCTCGGTCCGCCGGCTCGCCGAGTCGGTCACCGCCGGGCGGGCCTCGAAGTTCGAGATGGCGGTCGCCCTGCAGCAGTGGTTCCGCGTCGACGGCGGCTTCCGCTACTCGCTGCGGCGGTCCTCGGGCAACGGCACCGACGACCTAGTGAAGTTCCTCGGCACCGGCCAGGACAGCCGGGTGGGGTACTGCGAGCAGTTCGCCGCCGCGATGGCCGTGATGGGACGCACGCTCGGCATCCCGTCGCGGGTGGCGGTCGGGTTCCTCCGGCCGAACCCGGTCCCCGGCGAGCGGGACACGTACGTGTACAGCTCGCACGACCTGCACGCCTGGCCGGAGATGTACTTCGGCGGCATCGGCTGGGTCCGCTTCGAGCCCACCCCGCAGTCCCGCGCCACCGACGTACCGTCGTACACGACGCAGCAGGTGCCGCAGGCGCAGCCGTCGCAGAGCACCTCGGCCCCCGCGGCCGCGCCCAGCCTGAACCGGATCGACCGGAGCCCCGGCGTCAGCGGCAGCGGCGGCCCGAAGAAGCAGACGCCGTTCGTGGCGGGCCCGGCGTTCCGGGTCGGCGTGGCACTGCTCGTGGTGCTGCTGGTGCTGCTGGTCGTGCCCCGCTCCGTCCGGTCGGTGGTCCGCCGCCGCCGCTGGTCCGGCGCCACGGACCTGCCCGGCCTGGCCGAGGCGGCCTGGAGCGAGATCCGCGACACCGCGCTCGACCTCCGGCTGCCGTGGGACGACGGGCTGACCCCGCGCGCGTCGGCGCACGAGCTGCTGCGGTCGTTCGGCCGCTCCGACGACGCGGACTCGACCGGCCGCAGCGCGGCCCGCGGGGAGAACGCCGACCCGGAGGCGACCTCCGCGCTGGGCCGGCTGCTGCTGTTGCTCGAGCGGGCCCGCTACGCGCGCCGGTTGCCCGCCGACGCGGCCACCGCCGACCAGGTCCGCGAGGACACCGAGCGGTGCGTCGCGGCGATGCGCGCCGGCGTCGGCCAGCGTCGCCGGACCCGGGCCACCTGGGCCCCGGCGTCGCTCGTCGCGCTGTCGCGCAACGGTCTGCGCGGTGGCGGCGGTCCGGCGCGGCCGATCCTCAGCGAGCCGGGCGTCGACCGGGCCGTCTGAGCCGACTCCCCGCACGACAACGAGAAACGGACCCGCGTGCGCGGGCCCGTGCTCACGTGATCAGCGGGTCAGTAGCCGTTCTGGTCGCGGCGTCGGCGCCAGCGCTCCTCGAAGCGCTCCATCATCGACTGGTGCGACCCGGACGACTGCCGGTTGCGCGGGGTGCGCTTCCGGCCCTTGCCGCCCTCGAGGACGCTGAACGTCGGATGACCACCAGCGGCCTCCGGCGACGTGGGGCGCTCCGGTGCGGCGTTCTGCCCACGCCAGGCACTCAGGGCGACGTACGCGGAACCCAGCATCACCACGAAACCGACGATCCCCAGCCACGTCCTCTGCATGACCGCGCCGGTCATCAGCACACCGATGCCGACCAGGAAGATCACTCCGGCCAGCAGGGCGCGGCGTCGGGCGGTGGCTCGCAGGCTGGTTCCGCGCATGGTCGAGGCCAGCTTGGGGTCCTCGGCGACCAGCGCTCGCTCCATCTGCTCGAGCAGTCGCATCTCTTCCTCAGAGAGCGGCACGATGTCCTCCCGCCAACTTTCCTACTGCTCAGTCTAGGCAGCCCTCTCGGCAACCGGTACCCGCGTCCAGGAATCCGTACACCGAATTTGCTGTGTCGGGACCGCTCAGACCGACTCGAGGGCGAGGAGCTTCTCCCGGAGGCTGGTGGTGGCGCGGCGGTGCACCTGGCTGACCCGGGACTCGGTGACCCCGAGCACCTGGCCGATCTCGGCGAGCGTGAGCCCCTCGAAGTAGTACAGCGCGATGATCACCTGGTCGCGCTCCCCGAGCTGGTCGACCACCCGCATCAGCGAGGCGTTCACGTCGCCCTGCTCCACGGTGGCGTCGGCGGCCGAGGAGAGCTCGTCGGCGAGGTCGAAGTCGTCGAGGTTCGCGTGGCTGGAGCTGGCCTGCCGGGACAGGTCGCGCAGCTGCTGGACCGGGATGCCCACCTCCTGGGCCACCTCGGTGTCCTCCGGCGTGCGTCCCAGTCGCTCCTCGAGCACCACCTGTGCGCGATGCACCGTGCGCAGCTTGTCGCGCACCGACCGCGGCACGAAGTCCATCGACCGCATCCCGTCGATGATCGCGCCGCGGATCCGCGGCACCGCGAAGGTCTGGAAGGACAGCCCGCGGGCCGGCTCGAAGCGCTCGATCGCGTCCATCAGGCCGAGCACCCCGTCGGAGACCAGGTCGTCCTGGTCGACCGACTCGGGCATCCGGGTGCGCAGCCGGCCGGCGACGTACTTCACCAGCGGGGCGTACTGCAGCACCAGGCGGTTGCGCAGGCCGGGGTCCCCCGTCACGCGGTACTCCCGCCAGATCTGGTCGAGGTCCTCGCCCGGGCTCACGAGGCACCGCCGGTGCGGGCGCCGGTGTGCGGCGCCTCGAAGGCGACCAGCGCGGCCGTCGGGTTCTGCCGGTACCGCGCGATCAGCTCCGCGGTCGAGTCGTCGAGCCGCTCGTGCAGCGCCCGTCGGTAGTCGGTGAGCTGGTTCTCCGCCGCCCGCAGCCGGCGGGTGGCCTCGGCGACGGCGTCGGTGTCGTTGGGGTCGAGCTCGGTCACCCACATGTCCTCGAGGACGGGCAGCTCGGGCAGCGGGTCGGCGGCGCGGACGTTGACCAGCGCCGTACGGCTGCGGCCGGTGCCGGTGTCGCCCAGCACCCGGATCAGCTCGTCGAGACGCAGCGGCCGCTCGTGGTGCGCCTCGGCCTCGAGCACGTCGATGCGGGCGTGCACCAGGCGGCGCCAGTAGGAGATGCGCTCCTCCTCCTCGGCCAGCCGTCGGCGGTACAGCCGGAGCTCGTCGAGGGTCAGTGCCGCCCAGGCATCGGGCGGTCCGGCCACCTCGGTCAGCACCAGGCTGTGCTGGTTGTCTCCTGCCGTGCTCATGACGAGAAGGGTCTCCATCGGGGGGTCGCGTCCGCCGCCTCCCGTGAGGCGGACGTCTCGGTCAGACTCGCACAGGACCGGGGCTCTTCTCCGGCCGATGCCGGGATTGGGTCCTCTCCGGCCACTCCCACCCGTGGGAAAGGTCCGAAAAGATTCCGTCAAATAGTTCGTTCGGACTATCAAGTATGACCCCCGTGTCCGCCGATGATCCCCCTGGAACGAGGTACCGGGGACGCGCTACTGGGAGAGCGGGTCGCCGGCCACCACCAGACCACCGCGGGAATCCGGGCAAGCCCCCCTGCCCCCCGCGGAGCCGGAACATCAGCCCCCCGATGCACCGGCCCCCGGCGGCCCTAGGTCCTACTGGATCCGGGGCCGCTGCCATGTCCGGACCCGATATCGGGTCGAGAGGGTGACCCCTGGGTCACCGACAGTCATCCGACAACGGGTCGAGACAGTGACCCCTGGGTCACTGACAGCTATCCGATGTCGGGGTGATCAGGCGCGGTCGCTGCCGATCAGGGTGGCGGGGCGGACGACGGCGTCGCCGAACCGGGCCACCGCGCGGTCGACCGCGACGTCGGCGTCGGACCAGCCGTGCTCCCGCTCGCCGAGCACCAGCTGGCGCTGCACGGTGGCGCGCGGCACCAGGCCCTCCACCCGCACGCCGACCAGCCGGATCCGGGCCCGTTGCAGGCCGAGGGCGAGGAACAGGTCGGCGGCGGTGCGGTAGATCTCCTGGGTGATGTCGGTGGCCTCGCCGCGGGTCTTGGACCGGGTGATCGTGGTGAAGTCCGCGAACCGCACGGTGAGCGTCACCGTGCGCCCGGCCACCCGGGCGGTGCGCATCCGGCTGCCCACCTTCTCCGAGAGCCGCAGCACCTCCCGCAGGATCACCTCCCGGTCGTCGGTGTCGCGGCCGAACGTCTCGTTGGCGCCCATGCTCTTGTCGGGCTCGTCGGGCCCGCGCCGGGCGGTGACCTGCCGCTGGTCCTCGCCCCAGGCGAGCTGGTGCAGCTGGGTCGCCATCGCCGGGCCGAGCGCCCGCTGCAGGGTGCCGCGCGGGGTGTGCGCGACGTCGCCCACGGTGACCAGGCCGAGCCGGTGCAGCACGTCGGTGGTCCGCTCCCCCACCCCCCACAGCTCGCCGACGTCGAGCGGGTGCAGGAACCGGGTCACCTCCGCCGGCGGCACCACCACCACGCCGTCCGGCTTCGCGCGCCGGCTGGCCAGCTTGGCGACCGCGATCGTCCCGGCCACGCCGACCGAGCAGGTGACGCCCTGCTCGTCGTAGACGCGGGCGCGCAGCCGCTCCGCGATGGTGTACGGCGACCCGAGCCGTCGCACCGACCCGGAGACGTCGAGGAACGCCTCGTCGAGGGACAGCACCTGCACCAGCGGCGTCACCTCGCGGAACACCTCCATCACCGAGGTGGACACCGACGTGACCACGTCGTAGTCGGGGCTCACCACGGTGAGGTTCGGGCACAGCCGGCGGGCCCGGGTCATCGGCATCGCCGAGCGCACGCCGTACTGCCGGGCCGGGTAGTTCGCGGACAGCACCACCCCGCGGAAGCCGCCGCCCACCGCCACCGGCACGTCGTGCAGGTCGGGCCGGTCGCGGATCGCCACCGACGCGTAGAAGGCGTCCATGTCGACGTGCAGGACCGGGCACGGCCAGGACCGGTCGCGGGCCATCACGGCCCCCGGCGCAGGTCAGCGGCGGGTGGCCAGGGCGTGCACCTGGGTGGCCAGGGCGAGGTACTCGGGTCGGGTGGACACCGCCTGCTCGAGCTCGACGAGCGCACCGGCCGCCCCCGGCTCCAGGTCGACCAGCGAGCTGGGCACCAGGTCGACGAACACCCGGACCGCGTGCATGGCCGTGGTGTCGAACCCGGCGGTGTCGAGCGCGGCCTCCAGCTCGTCGGCGGTGAACCGGCGGTGCGGGGTGCCGGACGGCGGGGCCGGGTCGTCGAGCAGCGCCCGGGCCTGCTGGAAGTGGCCGGCCATCGCGCGGGCGACCACGGCCGCGTGCCGCTGGGCGACCAGCAGGCTGAGCACCCCGCCGGGTCGCAGCAGCGCGGCCAGCGCGTCGAGGGCGGCCGCCGGGTCGTCGACGATCTCCAGCACGCCGTGGCAGAGCACCACGTCGGCACGGCCCGGCGGGACCGCGTCGGCGAGCACGTCGGCGACGGTGGCCAGGTCGCCCTGCCGGCCGTCGACCCGGTCGGCGACGCCGGTCTCCTCGGCCCGCCGGGCCAGGATCGCGAGCGCGTCGGGGCTGGGGTCGACGACCACCACCCGGTGGCCGAGCTCGGCGACCCGGACCGCGAAACCGCCGGTGCCGCCGCCGATGTCGACCACGGTCGCGCCGTCCCGGCCGACGTCGTCGAGCACCTCGCGCAGCGCGTCCCACACCACCGCGGTGCGCGCGGCACTGCGGCGCTGCAGGCTCGTGGGTCGGCCCTGGTCTGGCATGCGGCCCACCCTAGTGGTGACCCGCTGCCCTCCCGGCGGCTATCCACCCGAGCTCCCCGGCGAGGAGTGCCACAGCTTGCGCGGCGCCTCGCGCGGCGTCTTCGAGACCTCCCGCGCGGACGCGGACTTGGTGTCCTCGCCAGCCGGCCGGATGTCGGCGTACGGCGACATGGTGAACCCGCTCGAGTGCACCAGCACCCGCCGTCGGCCCATGCCGCCGGCGGCGCCCGGGTGGTGCGGACCCTCCTCGTCGCCGAACGACTGCGGCTTGGCCATCACCGGCCGGGTGGCCCGGCTCGCGGCGGCTCCTTCGACCGCCCCGCCGTCGGCCGAGCCGGCCGCGCCGAACCCCTCGGGGACCGTCGCCATCAGCTCGTGCACCGCCTCCAGGCCGCCCTGCTCCCAGGTCTCGTGCAGCGCGGGCAGCTCCCAGCAGCCGGTGGCGCGCAGCGAGACGCCCTTGTGCCCGGTGCGGCGCAGCACCCCGCGGACCACCAGCAGCCAGGAGTGGAACACGGTGGCGGCGTACGGGCCCTGCACGTCTTCGAAGAACGTCGCGTCGACGGGGCCGGTCGCGTCGTCGAGGGTCAGGAAGATCACCCGGCGCCCGGACCGGATCGGCGGGGTCTGGGTGGCCACCTTGACCCCGGCGACCAGCAGCTCGGAGCTGCTGCGCCGGCGCAGCAGGTCGACGGACCGGGTGACCCCGAGCGCGTCGAGGAACGGGTCGTAGAACTCCACGACGTGCTTGCTCACGTCGAGGCCGAGGATCTCCAGCTCGGCGCGGACGCGTTCGGAGGCGGTCATCTCCGGCAGCCCGCTGGCCTCCCCGTCGACCGGGGCGTCGCCGAGGTCGAGCGCCAGCTGCACCGAGGCGACCGGCTCGGCCTTCCGGGTCGCCTGCGACTGCCGGGCGGCCTGCTCCCACACGCCGGACTGCTGCCGGGTCGGGTGCAGCCCGGACTCCCGGCGCGGGTCCCGGCTGCGGTCCCAGGGCAGGTCGGTGTGCTGCCGCTCGTGGCTCGGGTGCGCGTCGCGCTCGCGGTCGCGGACCCGCGCCTCGGAGCTGTTGCGGTTCGCGGCGTCGGCGGCCCGTTCGGCGGCCGCCACC
>JABFXA010000015.1 GCA_013361955.1 Nocardioidaceae bacterium | reverse complement strand
GATCGGGCTGTGGATGGCGTACGTTCTGGGGTCATGGACGGGGAGTACGCCGCGCGCCGCGCATTCGATTGGATTCGGGCCCAGGCCGTCGAGGCGGACGGCGGAAAGGCCTGGTGCGAAGGGAACGAGCCGGTCGATTACCTCTACAAGGGCACTGCGGGCGTACTGCTCGCTGCGGCTGAGGCGACCCTGGCGGGGCTCGACGTCGGCGACCTCGCGGACGCGGCCCAGGGGCGGCTCGTTCACCTCGCCCATCACGGTCGGATGAGCAACGACGGACTGTTCACCGGCTGGGCCGGCGTCGCTTCGGCTTTACAGGCATGGGCGGGTGTCTCGGGTGATCAGGCGAGCCTTGAAGCCGCCGACGACGTGCGTGTGCAGATCGCCGGGCGGATCCTGAACGACGAGCCGGACCCGGGGCGGTACACCGACATCATCTTCGGCGATGCGGGCACGCTGCTGACCCTGCTGGAGTCGGCGGACGAGGCCGTGACGGTGGCGGCGAACGTCTTGGCCGACCGGCTGGCGGCGTCGGCCGAGTCCACTGCGGACGGACTGCAATGGCGGGCCGTCGCGGGTCGGGAGCGGCTGACACCGAACTTCTCCCACGGCACCGCCGGCGTGGCGTACGCGCTGGGAATGGCAGGCCGAGTGGGCGATCGCCCGGAGCTGATCGACGTGGCTGTCGACGGCGCCCGTACGATCCTGACGCTGGGCGACCACCCGACCGGATGGGCCGTGCCGGTGTTGATTCCGCCGCGGCCGGAGCGGCAGAGCGTCGCGTTCGGCTGGTGCCACGGACCGACCGGCACTATCCGGCTGTTTCTGCTGCTCAACGAGATCGCGCCGCACCCACAATGGCAGTACGCCATCGACGCGTGTCTCCAAGCGATCGAGGACAGTCGACTTCCCGAGCGGCTCTACCCGGGTTATTGGGACAACGTGGCCCGCTGTTGCGGCACCGCCGGGGTCGGCCAGCTGTTGCTGAACCGCCACGAGGCGACCGGCGACGAGAGGTACCTGACCTGGTGCGATCGGCTGGCCGCAGACGTGCTCGACCGCGCGCTGACCACACCGGACGGGGTGACCTGGTCGAACTTCGAGCACACCGCGACACCGCCCGACCTGCCGCCCGAGCCGGGATTCATGCAGGGATCAGTCGGCGTCGCCAGCTGGCTCGCCCGCCTCGACGCCGCGCACCAGGGCCGCATCGTGCCACCCCTCGTCCCCTGGGTCTAACCCCCACCTACTTCGTCGCCAGGGTGAAGGCTGCGGCTTTCGGGTGGCGCTGTCCGTAATCGCACCGACGAGGGTGGAGGCTGGGGTTCGCTGCTGCCGAATTGTCCGAGTTCCATGATCATGGTCACTTCTGGGCTGTGATAGCGACGCAGAATTGACCCTGATCTTGGGTGGCCATGATCAGCGGAAGATTCGCGGTGCCATGGCCCCACATTTTCTCCGCTGATCTCCGCCATGAATGTCGGAAGCCGACGATCATCTGCGCACAATCCTCCAAACTGTCGGGAACCGACGATCATGACCGTGCATGCATTGCCAACAGGCTCAATGGTCCCGCCAGCCCGGCGTGTCGCGCACCCACCTTCATGATCAACGCCCGGTGTGACCAAAGCGTGATCGGGCTGTGAACCCGGTCGCCGACTCTCGGTCCGGGCCGACAGATCGGCCCTCGACGACCCGTCGACGGACCGAGGAGGTGCATCCCGCATGACGATCACCATCGTGAAGGCCGAGCGCATCGAGCCGACCTACATCCACTATCGCGACGACCAGCTCGCGTAGCGGTCGTGGGTGACCCGGTGCCAGCCGGGTCACCCACCGCACCCATGCCGCAGCCACGCAGGCACCGGGAAGACCTCGGCGAAAGGACGCGCAGGTGGAACGGCCCCGATTGAAGTCGATCATCGTGCAACGCGCCGGATCGCAGGTGATCATCTGCCGGCGGGCGCTGGAACGTGTGTATCTCGACGACCCGACCGGTTCGGTCGCGACCTTGCTGCAGGTCCTGGCCGAGGGCAGGCATACGGTCGGGGAGCTGCCCGGTGCGTTGTCGGAGCGCGGCGTCTCGGTGAGCGACGCCGAGGTCTCAGCCGCGCTGGCTCACCTCGACGGCCTGGAGGTCTTGGCGGACGCCGACGGCGACGACCGGCTCGACGAGGACGTCCGCCGACGTCACCAGAGCAACCTGCGGTTCTACGACCTCTTCGCGAGCCTGCACCGCAGCAGCGCCGACATCCACACCGCCGTGGCCCGCGCCCGGGTGCTTTTGGTGGGCGCGGGCGGGCTGGGCAGCGGCGTACTGCAGGCGCTGGCTGGCCTGGGCGTCGGGGAGATCGTCCTGGTCGACGACGACATCGTCGAGGTCAAGAACCTCGCCCGCCAGTTCGTCTACGGGCTGGCTGCGCTGGGCCGGCCCAAGGTGCTCGCGGCGTCGGACTGGGTGGCGGGCTACTCGCCGGGCACCCGGGTGACGCCGGTCAACCGCCGCATCACCGACGTGCAGTCCATTCAGGACCTCGCGACCGGCTGTGACGTCGTCGTCTGCGCCGCCGACTCGCCACCCGATCTGCATCTGATGATCAACGAGGTCTGCTTCGCCTTGGGCATACCGTTCGTCGCGGGCGGGCTCGCGTACTCGACGTTGTCGTACTGGTCGGTGTGGCCGGGGCGTACGCCGTGCCGTCAGTGCCTGGAGCTGAACCGCGCTGACGAGGCCGCCGAGCTGCCGGCCGAACTGCGGGACGGCGTCTTCATCGATCCGCCCCGCGTCAACCGGGCGACCGGCCCGGTCGCGCAGATCCTGTCGGGGCTCATGGCGATGGAGGCCATGCGATACGTCACGCACACTGATCCGCCCGTCGCCGCTGCTGCGTACAACGTGATCGAACTGGCCGACGGCATGACCACCTCCCGGTCGTCCTGGTCCCGTCATCCGAAGTGCCTGCTGTGCGACGGTGCCGGATGACCACCCTGGACGACCGGCAGGCGGCCCGGTTCACCGGTGTCAGCATCGTTCGCGACGGCGACGGATACGTGCTCGGCAGCGCGCGCACCGGTGAGTACGTGATCGTGCCGGAGATCGGCGGCGACGTCATGCGATGGCTGCAGGAGGGCGCCGACGTCGAGGAGTGCACCGCCCGAGCCGAGCAGTACGCCGGTCAACCGGTCGACGTCGCAGGCTTCCTCGACGGGTTGGCCGCAGCGGGAGTCCTGACCTCTGCCGATGTCTCGGAACCCAAGCCCGCTCGCTGGCAGGTGATCGCCGGCCGCATCCTGTTCGGCAAGGTAGGACTCGCCGTGCAGTCGGCCCTGGCAATCACCGCCGTCGTCGCGATGGTGATCACGCCGTCGCTGCGGCTCGCGTACACGGATCTGATCGTGAGCTCCGTGCCGCTCGTCAACCTGGTCGCCGTGACGTTCCTCGGGTTGGCGTCGGGTCTCGTGCACGAGGTGGCACATCTTCTCGCGGCTGCGGCTAAGGGCGTCCGGGGCCGGGTGACCATCAGTCGCCGGTTGCTGAATCTGGCGTACCAGACGGATTTGACGACGCTGTGGGGCCTGCCTCGCCGGGACAGAATCGTGCCGCTGCTTGCGGGGATGCTGTCGGACGCGGCGACGGTCGGCGTCCTCGTGGTGGTGCAGTTGTCGTGGCCGCCGGACCCCTCGTCGCCGATCGCCCATCTGCTGAAGGCGCTGTTGTTCCTCAAGGCCACCGGAATCGTCGTCCAGCTTCAGGTCTACATGCGTACCGACATCTATGCCTTGTTCGTGGCCGTGACCGGCTGCCGGAACCTGTGGGACACCAAGGGCGCGCTGGCCCGGCGCGCGATCCGCCGCGCAA
>JABFXA010000351.1 GCA_013361955.1 Nocardioidaceae bacterium | reverse complement strand
GCCCGCGAACAGTTCCTCGGCCCGCGCCAGGCGGGTGCCCCGGTAGAGCGTGCCCGGGTCGCGGTCGTGCTCCAGCCAGGTGCGGGCGGCGTCGGTCAGCTGCCGGTGGTGGCGCAGCCGCTCCCGGTCCGCGTCGATCCACTCGCGCAGCCGCGGCCAGCAGCTGATGAGCGCCTCATGGGCGAGCTGCACTGCGTCGTCGTCGCTGGTCAGCAGCCGGGCCCGGGTAAGGCGCGCGGCGACGGCCCGCACTTCGGGGTCCTCCCACCCGGCCATTTCCTCCCAGCTGAGCGGGCGGCGCGTGTCGGCGTTGCCCTGGCCGGGCTCGACCATCCGCAGGAGCAGGTGCCGGGCGGCATGGGCCTGCGCCGGTGAGAGTTCGCCGTACGCCTCCTCGGCGCTGGCCGCGATCGCGCCGCGCACCCCGCCGGCCGCTTCGTACGCGGCCAGGGTCAGCATCCGTCCCTTGCGCCGCCGCCAGGTCTCCAGCAGGGCGTGCGAGAGCATCGGCAGTCCGCCGGGCTCGTCGAGCACGTCCTCGACGATCCGCGCGGTCAGGGTTCGCTCCACGATGAGCCCGGCCGCCTGCGCGGGACCGACCACCGCCTCGCGCAGCTCGTCGGCGGTCATCGGCCTGACCAGGAGCCCGCTGGTGTGCAGCGCCTCCGCCAGTCGCGGGTGCTCGGCGCACCGCGCATAGAAGTCGGACCGTACGGCGATGAGCACGCGCAGCCGGCTTCCCGGGTCGCGGGCGGCAAGCAGAAGGTCGAGGAAGCGGTCCCGCTCGGCACGCTCGCGGCAGAGGGTGAAGACCTCCTCGAACTGGTCCACCACCACCCAGCTCTCCGGATCGTCGGCCTCGGGCGTCAGCAGATGTCCGTAGGTGGTGGCGGGCCGGGCTCCCGGAGTGAGGATGCGCAGCACCGCCTCACGCCCCTGCTGCGCGATCTGCTCCCGCAGCAAGGGAATCAGACCGGCCCGCAGCAGGGAGGATTTGCCGCTGCCGGACGCCCCGAACACCACGGCGAAGGGGGACTCGCACCCCAGCTCGCTCAGCTCGTCCACCAGCCGGTTCCGGCCGAAGAACAGCTCACGGTCGTCCGGCTCGAAGCGTGCGAGGCCGCGGTAGGGCGGTGCGGCGTCGTCGTCCTCCTGCCTCTCGTCCCCGGCCAGCGCCTCGGCCTCCGCCCACCGTGCCTCCCACGGAGCGGGGTCGGCGCCGCATGCCTGGACGTACGCCTGGACCACGGCCAACGACGGCAGCCGCTCGCCGCTCGCCGCCTTCGCCAGGGTCGTCACCGAGAAGCCGGCCTGCTTCGCCATGGCCCGGTACGACACACCACCCGCCGAGCGACGCAGCTCCCGGAGATCATGTGCGAGTCGCTGCACGGGACCGGCCGCCGGGTCGACCGGTAGTTCAGGACGTCCCACCGCAAAGCCTCTTTCGCACACAAGAAGAACAGGCTGATCAGCGGTCCAAGGTACTTTTCGTCCCCATCGGGCGAGAAACTTTCCGGCTGTGATGTTCGCCGAGAAGTTGTTCGTACCAGCGGTGCGGAGTTTATTTTCCCTGATGAGAGGGGGGATGGCTGACAACTTCCGGGTTGCCGGGCTCGGTCCCGCCTTGGCGCTCTCATTGCCGAGCGAACACCTGACAACCAGGACGCAAACGATCCCGACGACGGTGACCGCTCTCGACCTCCCATCAGGTTGCGCAGGGCCCGCCCATGCGATGCCCGCGCCGGGCTCGTATCCGATCGAGGGGAACCACGCGGTCCGCCGAGGGGGCCGCCCCAGAGCGGTGTGTGATCTCGACGTCGGCGAGCTTGAGCACGCCCCTGCCGAGCCACACCAGGTGGCCGATGACGGCGACGGTCAGGAGCGTGAGCAGGGTCGACGAGCTCGCCACCACCAGGCCCGCGACCGCCGGCCTTCACAAGCCGGCGTGGTGCGGTGGGCGGGGCTCAGTCTCGGTAGGCGGCCGTCGCGATCTGAACGAAGGACTGGATCAGCGGGTTCTTGTCGCCCTCTTTCACCGCGACCACGACGCGGCTCGGTGCCATATCGGTCAGCGGTACGACGGTCAGTTCCTCGGGCAGGTCGTGGCCGAGCGGGGCCATTCCGACCGTGCCGTTCCAGAGCACGGCCTGCACGCACTCCTGGACGGCGCGCACCACCGGGCCCTGGCGCGTCTCGCCGCCGTTCCAGTACGACCGCCAGAGCGGGTCGGTGCCGTCCGGGAGCCGGAACCAGCGCCGGTCGGCCAGGTCGGCCAGTCGAAGGTGGTCGCGGACGGCCAGCGGGTCGTCGGCGCGAAGTACCGCTCCCACCGGGTCGGCGCGCAACTCGTGCACGGTCAGGCCGGTCGCGTCGAACGGTGCGCGGGTCAGGGCGATGTCGACCAGTCCGGCACTGAGGCCGCAGGTCGGATCGGTCAGGTCGGTCTCGCGGATGCGGACCTCGACGCCCGGGTGCAGTCGGCGGAACGCGGCGGCCAGCCGTGCGGCACCCGGATCGGTGCCGTCGCCCAGGATGCCGGCAGTCACGGTCGCGGTGCCGGCGGCCGCGGCCACGCGCACGCGTATCCGGTCGATCTGGTCGAGCAGGGCGCGCGCCTCGTCCAGCAGCGTTGCCCCGGCGGGGGTGAGCGTGACGCCTGCGGCGGAGCGGCGCAGCAGCGCGGCACCGACATCCGTCTCCAGCCGCTTGATCGCCCGGCTCAGTGGAGGCTGGCTCATGTGCAGCCGGGCGGCGGCCCGGCCGAAGTGGAGTTCCTCGGCGACGGCCACGAAATAGCGCAGCGTGCGTAGCTCCATGACCCGCGACGATACCCGTACGGTATCGAGCCCACCCAGACGGTCTTGGACGGCCGAAGGGCCGGGGCGGTGAACTCGGAGCATGACGGACGCCCCCATCACCAGCGAACCGATCGCCGACCCCGCCGTACAGGTCGCCGGTGCTCAGGAGATCGCCACCGACCTGCTGGTGATCCCGAACCGGCGGGTCCAACTGGTACCCAACATCGGCATCATCGGCGGCACACGCGCCGTGCTCGTCGTCGAGACGGGCCTCGGCACCGCCAACGCCGAGCAGGTCCTCGCCTTCGTCTCCGAGGTGGCGAAGGGCCGTCGGCTGTACCTGACCACGACCCACTTTCACCCCGAGCATGCCTTTGGCGCGCACGTGTTCGCCGACCGGGCCACCTACTTGGTCAATCGCGCACAGGCCGACGACCTGAAGACGAAGGGTCCGGGCTACCTGGAGATGTTCCGGGACCTCGGCGGGCCGATCGCCGACCGCCTCGACGGTGTCCCGGTGCCCTCCCCGGACCTGGTGTACGACGGCGGGCACGACCTGGACCTCGGCGGCCGGACCGTGCGGCTGCGACCCACCGGCCGAGGCCACACCAAGGGCGACCAGGTGATCGAGGTGCCGGACGCCGGCGTCCTGTTCACCGGCGACCTGGCCGAGACCGGGCAGTTCGCCATCTTCCCGTGGTTCCCGCCGTACGACACGGACGTCTCCGGCGTGCGCTGGCTGGCGGTGATGGACCAACTGGCCACCGCCGGGCCTCGGGTGGTGGTGCCCGGGCACGGCGACCCCGATGGCCCGCAGGTGCTCAGCGACGTCCGTGACTATCTGCGTGAGCTGCGCGACGAGACCTGGCGGCGACGTGACTCCGCCATGGACGAGGGCGAGATCGTGGCCGAGGTCCGAGCGCTGCTGATCGAGCGGCATCCGCAGTGGGCCGGACGGGAGTGGATCGAGCGGGGCGTCGGGTGTCTGTGCACCGAGCATGCCCCGAGACCTTTCGCCGGTCGGCCGGCGAGGCCGTGGCATCTCCCGTGGCATCTCCCTGCGCAC
>JABFXA010000395.1 GCA_013361955.1 Nocardioidaceae bacterium | reverse complement strand
AGCTCACCAGCGGCCCGGTGGTGTCGATGCCGAGCAGCGCGGAGAGCCAGCCCCACTGGAACAGCGCGACGGTGGCACCGAACGACGCACCGATGGTGAGCAGGAAGCCGAGCGTGGCCTTGAGCGGCACCAGCAGCGAGCGGAACACCAGGGTCAGCAGCACGAAGCTGAGCCCGACCACCACCAGCAGGTAGACCGGCAGCGCGTCGCGGAGCTTGTCGGAGACGTCGACGCCGACGGCGGTCGCACCGGTGACCGAGATCGTGGTGCCGGTCGCCCGCGCCGTACCCGTCAGCCGGGTGCGCAGGTCGCGGACCAGGTCGAAGGTGGCCGGGTCGCTCGGCCCGCTCGTCGGGATCACCGCGACCAGGGCGGTGCGCCCGTCGCCGCTCAGCTGCGGCGCGGTGGCGGCGGCGACGTCGTCCACGGTGGCGGCCTTCGCGGCCCGTCCGGCGGCGCCCTGGACGGCCGCCGGGTCGTCGCCGTGCACGACCATCACGAGCCGGCCGTTGAAGCCCTCGCCGAACCCGTCGGCGATCAGGTCGTACGCCTCCCGCTTGCTGGTCCCCGCGGCCGCGGTCCCGTCGTCGGGCAGCGCGAGCTGCATGTGCAGGACCGGGACCGACAGCACGCCGAGGACGACGACGCCGGCGAGCAGGACCGGGACCCGGAACCGGGCCATCAGCCGGCCCCAGGTGAACCCGGCGGTGGCGGACTCCTCCTCGGGGTCGTGACCCGCGGCGCCGCCTCGCTGCCGCCGCGAGAGCACCTTGTCGCCGGCGAACGCGAGCACGGCCGGCAGCAGCGTGATCGCCACCAGCACCGCGACCGCCACCGTCCCCGCGGCGGCGAGGCCCATCGCGGCCAGGAACGGGATGCCGACGATCGACAGGCCGGCGAGGGCGATCACGACGGTGAGACCGGCGAACACCACGGCCGAGCCGGCGGTGCCGACCGCGCGACCGGCGGCCTCGGCCCGCTCCAGCCCGATGGCCAGGTTGTGCCGGTACCGCGAGGTGATGAACAGCGAGTAGTCGATGCCGACGGCGAGCCCGAGCATCAGCGCCAGCACCGGGGTCACGCTGGTCATGTCGAAGACGTGCCCGGCCAGGGTGATCCCGGCGTACCCGATGCCCACGCCGATCAGGGCGTTGAGCATCGTCATCCCGGCGGCCACCATCGACCCGAACGTGATCACCAGGACGACCAGGGCGACCAGGACGCCGATGCCCTCGGTCGAGCCGACCTCCGTCGGCGCCTGGGTGGGTTCGCCGCCGGCCGCGACCTTCCAGCCGGCCGGTGCGTGGTCGCCGAGCCCCTCGTACGCCGACCGCTCGGCGTCGCTGAGCGCGTCCGCCGCCTTGTCGAGCTGCACGGTGACCAGGGCGTACCGGCCGTCCCGGCTGATCGCCTTCGAGTCGTACGGGCTGGTCGCCCCGACGGCACCCGGGAGGGCGTCGGCGTCCTGGACCACCCCGAGCACGACTTTCCTGCCGGTCGCGTCGAGCACCGTGTGGCCGTGCGGGGCCCGGACGACGACGGTGCCGGACGCGCCGCTGGCGTGCGGGAACTCCTCGGCGAGGGCGTCCAGCGCGCGCTGCGACTCGGTCCCGGGGATGGTGACGTCGGCGGTGGGCGCCGTCCCGGCCGCGGCCACGGCGCCGACGACGCCGGCCAGCAGCAGCAGCCAGGCGGCCAGGACGAGGCCGCGCCGGCGGAACGCGAACCGGCCGATGCGGTAGAGGAAGGTGGCCATGAGGGGTGTGGACTCCGATCGGGGTGGCGCGGGTGGGAGGGGTCAGAGCTCGGCGGGCGAGAGGGTCCGCGGGTCGACGTCGAACAGCCGGCCGGCGATCTGGAACAGCACCTCGGAGAGCTCCTCGTCGGTGAGGTGCGGCATCACCAGGCAGGTGCCGAGCAGGCCGTGCTCGAAGGTGTGCGCCAGCGCCAGGTCGAGGGGTGCCGGGTTCGGCCCGACCAGGAACGACCGCATCTCCTGCGCCCACGCGTCGCCGCTGGCCGCCAGGTCGCCGAGCTCGTCGAGGTCGTCCAGGCCGCGCAGCATGGCGAGGGCCTCCCGGTGCTTGACGACCACCGCGACGCCGACGGCGATCGCGTGCGCCCGGCGCCGGTCGGCCGGCAGGGCGGCGAGGCGGCCCTGCTGCCGCTCGATGTCGTCCACGAGCTCGCCCACGAGCGCGGCGAGGATCGCGGACTTGCCCTTGAAGTGGTAGAGCAGCGCGGCCTTCGAGCACTGCGACTCGTCGGCGATCATCTGCAGCGACGTACCGCGGTAGCCGATCGTGCTGAACAGCCGCCGGGCCACGACCAGCACCTCGCGCCGGAGCGCGTCACGGGGTGGTCGGGTCACGGACACCATTGTCCTGACCGATCGGTCAGATGCAAACCGATCGGTCAGGAAACGCTGGTGATCTGCGGCACGTCTCCCTCCCGAATGAGCCGTGCCGGCCGGGGAACGGTCCTTGCGTGCGCCGACGCGAGTCGGGCCGTCACGCGACCGCGCATCTGAGAGGGAGAACCGTGTCGATCCCGGAGTCCAACGCCGTCCGCCTGATCGTGGTGGGGGCCGCGATCCTGCTCATCTGCGGGGTCGACCTGCTGGCCGGCCCCCGTGGAGCGCTCTGGCGGGTGCTCGACCTGGCGGTCTTCGTCGTCGGCGCCCTGCTGCTGGGGCGGGGGCTGCGCGAGCTGATCCGCCTCAACCAGGAGCGCCGGGCGGCGGGTCGGGGTCGCGACGACTCCTCCGCGATCCCGCCGTTGCCCTGAGCCGGCCGCGACGCTCGTCCGACGGCCCCGCGACCGACCCGGTCCCGGGGCCGTCGTCATGTCAGCCGGTGCCCGGATTGGGGGCTTGTGTCGTGCCTCACAGCGGTCCTAAGGTTCCGGTGGGCAGAAGGTCTATTCCACGATGCGGAATCTTCTCGCCCGCCTCCGCCCGCCTGACTCGGGAGTGATCCGGATGTTCCAGCAAGACCTACAACCCGTCGGCGACTCGCTGGCGTTGAGTGCGCTGTGTGCGGCGATCCCGCTGCTCACCCTGTTCGTCCTGCTCGGCGGCCTGCGCATGAAGGCGTGGCTCGCCGGGGTGATCTCGCTGGCCGTGTCCCTGGTGGTCGCGGTCCTGCTGTTCTCCATGCCGGTCGGCCAGGCGCTGCTGGCGGGCACCGAGGGAGCCGCGTTCGGCTTCTTCCCGATCCTGTGGATCGTCATCAACGCGATCTGGGTCTACAACCTGACCGTCGACTCGGGGCACTTCGACGTGCTGCGCCGGTCGTTCGAGAAGGTCAGCGCCGACCAGCGCGTGCAGGCGATCATCATCGCCTTCTGCTTCGGCGCGCTGCTCGAGGCGCTCGCCGGGTTCGGCACCCCGGTGGCGATCACCGTGGTGATGCTGATGGCGCTCGGGTTCAAGCCGGTCAAGGCGGCCGCGGTCGCGTTGATCGCGAACACCGCGCCGGTCGCGTTCGGCGCGCTGGCCACCCCGATCGTCACGCTGGCCACGGTCACCTCCGGCGTCAGCGACAACCCGGGCATGACCGTCGACACCCTCGGCTCGATGGTGGGCCGGCAGACCCCGATCCTCGCGGTGTTCGTGCCGCTCGTGCTGGTGCTGGTCGTCGACGGCCGGCGCGGCGTGCGGCAGACCTGGCTCCCGGCGATCGTCTGTGGCCTGGCGTTCGGCCTCGCGCAGTTCGTCGCCGCCAACTTCATCTCGGTGCCGCTGGCCGACATCATCGCCTCGCTGGTGGCCGCCGCCAGCGTCGTGGTCCTGCTGCGGGTCTGGACGCCTGCCGAGACCGTCACCGCCGACGCGGCCGACGTCCACGTGCCGGCCGGTGCGGCCACGGCCACGGCCGCCGGCCGGAC
>JABFXA010000358.1 GCA_013361955.1 Nocardioidaceae bacterium | reverse complement strand
CGTCTACATCGTGGATGCCCGGCCGGCGATGCGGGCCCTGACCGGCCGCTGAAGGTTTCGGTACCGTCGCAGGAGATATGCCTCGTTTGTTACGGGCCGCCTGTGAATTCTGTTTTTCATGGTACTCGTGGGACTTGGAAGTCCGACGAGTCGTGCATTACGGTATTCGACGGTTTTCTTTAACCAAAAGCCGCTGCGGTCCGGTTCTTCACGCACCGTCTCGGGAGGGGGATACATGCGCGGAGGCGCGATCAGCGCGGCGGTTCGGGCTCGACGAACCGTGACCTTGATGACGCTCGACGGCGTCGCCCTGCTGTTCTCCTACCTGTTCTTCACCGTGGTGCGCTACTGGGGCGCCGCCGACACGCAGGACGCCACCAGCGCGATCGCGGAGCACGCGCTCGGGATCGCCCTCGTGGCCATCGTCCTGCAGTGGTCCGTCGGGTCGTTCCTGCGGATGTACCAGGGCCGCGCGACCGTCGCCAGCCTCGACGAGACGTTCCTGCTCGCCTCGACGGTGGTCTGCATCGGCTGCGCCCTGTCCCTGGTGAACATCGCCTTCCAGCCGTACGTCATCTCCCGCGGCGTGCCGCTTGCGGCGACCTTCATGGCGCTGTTCGTGATGCTGCTCGGCCGCGCCGTGTGGCGGCTGCGCCAGCACGGCGGGGTGCGCTGGTCCGAGTCGGCGGTGCCGGCGCTGGTGTTCGGCGCCGGCGCGGGGGGCACCCAGCTGGTCGCCTCGATGATGCGCAACCCGGCCTCCCAGCTCCGCCCGGTGGGCTTCCTGGACGACGACCCCTGGAAGCGGCGGCTGCGGGTGGCCGGCGTCCCGGTGATCGGGTCCCGTGGCGAGCTCGCCTCGGCCGCACGGGAGACCGGCGCCGGGGTGCTGGTCATCGCGATCCCGAGCGCGTCGCCCGAGCTGATCCGTGAGGTGAGCCGCGACGCGCGGGCCTGCGGGCTGCGGGTCAAGGTGATCCCCGGCGTCGACGACCTGCTCGCCGAACGGGTCAGCATCCGCGACGTCCGCGACATCGACATCCACGACGTGCTCGGCCGCAACCCGGTGGAGACCGACGTGTCCAGCATCGCCGGGTACCTCACCGGCAAGCGGGTCCTGGTGACGGGGGCCGGTGGCTCGATCGGGTCCGAGCTCTGCCGGCAGATCAACCGGTGGGGTCCCTCCGAGCTGATCATGCTCGACCGCGACGAGTCCGGGCTGCACGCGACCGAGCTGTCGATCATGGGCCGGGCGCTGCTCGACTCCGGGAGCCTGGTGCTGGCCGACATCCGCGACGCGGCGGCGCTGGGCACCGTGTTCCGCGAGCGGCAGCCGCAGGTGGTCTTCCACGCGGCGGCGCTGAAGCATCTGACGATGCTCGAGCAGTACCCCGCCGAGGCGATGAAGACCAACGTGGTCGGCACCGCCAACGTGCTCGAGGCGGCGGCCGCCGTGGGCGTCGAGCGGTTCGTGAACATCTCCACCGACAAGGCCGCCGACCCGTCCAGCGTGCTCGGTTGCTCCAAGCGGGTCGCCGAACGGCTCACCGCGGCGATGGCCACCCGCGACAGCGGCACCTACCTGAGCGTCCGGTTCGGCAACGTGCTGGGCAGCCGCGGCTCGGTGCTCACCGCGTTCGCGGCGCAGATCGCGGCCGGCGGTCCGGTGACGGTCACCCACCCCGACGTCACCCGCTACTTCATGACCGTCGACGAGGCGGTGCTGCTGGTGATCCAGGCCGCGGCGATCGGCAACGACGGCGAGGCGCTGATCCTCGACATGGGTGAGCCGATCCGGATCCAGGACGTCGCCGAGCAGCTCATCGATCAGTCCGGCCGGCCGATCGAGATCGTCTACACCGGGCTCCGCGAGGGCGAGAAGCTGCACGAGGTGCTGCTCAGCGAGGACGAGTCGTCCGCCCGCCCGGTGCACCCGCTGGTCTCGCACGTCGCCGTGCCGCCGCTCGACGCGCGGGCGCTCCGGCCCTGGCGCGACGACGGCCACGACTCCGCCCGCGCCCGGATGGAGCGGTGGGCCGCGCACGACGAGCCCGCCCTGCTCGCGGTGCTGCAGCAGTCCCGCTGACGCCCTCCGTTTGACCGCGACCGGTCGGGGCACGGCCCTGGCGTCGCGAGAGGAGAGCGGGTTGGCTGGGGTCATGGACGTCACCGTCGTCGAGGGCGACATCACCACGCAGCCGGTGGACGCGGTGGTGAACGCCGCGAACAGCCGGATGCGTGGCGGTGGCGGCGTGGACGGCGCGATCCACCTGGCCGCGGGCCCGGGGCTGCTCGAGGAGTGCGTGCAGCGGTTCCCCGACGGGCTGCCCACCGGCCAGGCCGGCTGGACCTCGGGCCACCTGCTCGAGGCCCGCTGGGTGATCCACGTGGTCGGCCCCAACCACACCGCCGGTGAGACCGACCGCTCGCTGCTGGTCTCCTGCTACGCGAACGCGCTCCGCGTCGCCGACGAGGTCGGCGCCCGCACGGTGGCCTTCCCGCTGGTGTCCGCCGGCATCTACGGCTGGCCGCGCGACGACGCCATCGCGGCCGCGGTCGACACCCTGCGCGAGACGCCGACGTCCGTGGAGGAGGCGCGCATCGTGGCCTTCGGCCGCGCGGCGTACGACGAGGTGGCGGCGTACCTCGGACGGTAACGGGACCGGTCCTATACCAGGTCGCATGCCGCGACGGTCCGGTTTTGCCGAAGAATGACGTGATCGTGCCATGCGCACCGCCGCGCCCGGCGCTTAGCGTGCTGGGTTGGGGACATGGTGCGAGGGGGGCTCGCACACCCATCGGTGAGACCCGGCGCTTCGCGTCCGGGGGGACAGGTGTGTCATGGATCTATCTCTGCGCGGCCGTGCACGGCCGCTGGCAGTGCTCGTCGCCGCCACCGTGGTGGCGCTGAGCCTGGGAAGCGGGGCGGCGCTCGCCGATCCCGCCAAGGCCAAGGCCAAGGGGCAGGCCGACAAGCCCGCGGCGGCAGCAGTCGCACCGGCAGCGGGCTCGACCGCGAAGGCCAACGGGGCACAGAAGCCGAAGGCCTCGAAGCCGGCCAAGGCCTCGGCGTCGTCGGCGGCCAAGCCGGCGAAGCCCGCCAAGGCGAAGCCGCCGAAGTCCTCGGCGCACACGTCGCAGGGGACCGCGGGGACGGCCGGTGACCCGACCAAGCCGCAGCCGATCAGCAACGCCGACGCGAACAACGGCGGCGCCAACGGTCAGTGTCCGGGCGGACCGTACTGCTCGACCCGGGACGGCTCGCCGTCGTTGAACGGCAACGGCAACGGCAAGGCGACCGGCAAGCCCTGCGCGGGCTGTGTCGGCAAGGCCGACAACAAGAACCCGAAGGGTCAGAAGCCCAACGGGTCCGACCACAACAAGGGCTACGAGTGCGACCAGAACAACGGCATCGGCAAGACCAACCCGGCGCACACCGGGTGCACGCCGGCGCCGCCGGGCTGCGTGCCACAGCCGGGGCAGGACGAGAACTGCCAGCCGGTCCCGCCGGGGTGCGTGCCGCAGCCGGGTGAGGACGAGAACTGCCAGCCGGTCCCGCCGGGCTGTGTCCCGCAGCCGGGTGAGGACGAGAACTGCCAGCCGGTCCCGCCGGGGTGCGTGCCGCAGCCGGGTGAGGACGAGAACTGCGTCGCCGGCACCGAGAGCCGCCGACCGCCGACGGTCAAGGGTGCCGAGGCGTTCCGCCCCGCCGTCCGGCTGGCTGCCGCTCCGGCGGCTGCCGCGCTGCCGAACACCGGTGCCACCGTCGGCATCGAGCTGCTCGGCGTCGCGGGTGTGGCGCTGGTCGGCCTGGGCGTGGTGACGATGCGCGCCCGTCGCAAGGAGTCGCGGTCCTGACCCTCGGGTGAGGACGACGAGGGCGTGTCCGGCGGTGGGCCTGGACACGCCCTCGTGCCGTGCCCGTTCGTGGGCGGAGGGTCAGCGCGGCGCCATCCGCAGTGCGCCGTCCATCCGGATCACCTCGCCGTTGAGGTAGTCGTGCTCGACGATGTCGACGGCCAGCTGGGCGAACTCGTCGGGGCGGGCCAGCCGCTGCGGGAACGGCACCCCGGCCGCGAGACCGGCCCGGAACTCGTCGGAGACGGTGGCCAGCATCGGGGTGTCGACGATGCCGGGCGCGATCGTGCAGACCCGGATGCCGTACTGCGCGAGGTCGCGCGCCGCCGGCAGGGTGAGGCCGACGATGCCGCCCTTGGACGACGCGTACGCCGCCTGGCCGACCTGTCCGTCGTACGCCGCGATCGAGGCGGTGTTCACGACCACGCCCCGCTGCCCGTGCTCGTCGGCGTCGGTCTGCGCGATGGCCTCGCTGGCCAGCGCGAGCACGTTGAAGGAGCCGACCAGGTTCACCTTGACGACGGTCGCGTAGAGGTCGAGGTCGTGGACGCCCTTGCGGCCGAGGATGCGCGCCGACGGACCGATGCCCGCACAGTTCACCGCCGTGCGCAGCGGGCCCGCCTCGGCTGCCTGCGCCACAGCGACGCGCACCTGCTCGGGCTCGGTGACGTCGGTGGCGACGTACGTGATGCCCTCGACGGCGTCGGCCTTCTCGATCGCGGCGGGCAGGTCGAGCGCGAACACCCGGGCGCCCCGCGCGGCGAGGGCGGCGGCGGTCGCGCCGCCGAGGCCGGACGCCCCTCCGGTGACGAGGGCGGACGTGTCGGTCAGCTGCATGGATCTCTCCTGGGTGCGCGGGGTCAGCGAGCGGACGGGTCGGTGGTGATGGTGGCGGGGCGTCCGTGCGCCAGCGCCCGCGAGACGACGAGGCGCTGGATCTGGTTGGTGCCCTCGAAGATCTGCATCACCTTGGCCTCGCGCATGTAGCGCTCGACCGGGAAGTCGCGGGTGTAGCCGTAGCCGCCGAGCACCTGCACCGCGTCGGTGGTCACCTTCATCGCGTTGTCGGTGGCGACCAGCTTGGCGACCGACGCCTCGGTGCTGAACGGCAGGCCGCGGTCGCGCAGCCGGGCGGCCGCGAGGTACGTCGCCCGCGCGGTGTCGATCGCCGCGGCCATGTCGGCGAGCACGAACGCCAGGCCCTGGTGGTCGATGATCTTGCTGCCGAAGGTCTCCCGCTCCTTGGCGTAGGCGACCGCGTTGTCGAGCGCGCCCTGCGCCAGGCCGGTGGCGACGGCGGCGATGCCGAGCCTCCCGGAGTCGAGGCCGGCGAGGGCGATCTTGAGGCCGTCGCCCTCGTCGCCCAGCCGGCGCTCCACCGGGACCCGCACCTTCTCGAAGCGCATCGTCGCGGTCGTGCTGCCGGTCAGCCCCATCTTCCGTTCGGGCGGGTCGGCATGCAGGCCTGCGGTGTCGGCCGGGACCAGGAAGCAGGAGATGCCGGTGCGGTCACCCGGCTGACCCGAGGTGCGCGCCATCACCTTGTAGAAGTCGGCCTCGCCGCCGTGGGTGACCCACGCCTTGGTGCCGTCGATGACGTAGTCGTCGCCGTCGCGGCGGGCGGTGGTGCGCATCGCGGCCGGGTCGGATCCGGCGTGCGGCTCGGAGAGGCAGTACGCGCCGAGCAGGTCACCGCCGAGCAGCTCCGGCAGCAACTGCTGCTTCTGCTCCTCGCTGCCGCGGGTGACCAGGCCGAAGCAGCTCAGCGCGTGCACGGAGACGCCGACGCCGACGCTCGCCCAGACCCGGCCGATCTCCTCGAGGACCTGCAGGTACACCTCGTACGGCTGACCGCCGCCGCCGTACTCCTCGGGGTAGGGGAGCCCCAGCACGCCCGCCTGCCCGAGGGTCTTGAACACCTCGCGCGGGAACGTCCCGGTCGCCTCCGCCTCCGCGACCCGCGGCAGCAGCTCCCGCTCGGCCAGCTCGCGGACGAGTCGGAGCAGGTCGGTGGCCTCCTCGGTGGGCATCACGCGGCGTGCTGGCACGGGTTCTCCAGTGGGGTCGAGCGGGTGTCGGTGCCGCGAGAGTACCGCCGGGCGTCGGAGCGCCTGGGCGCGAGGGTCAGCGCCGCTGCGACGACTCCCCGACCACCAGCTGCGAGGGCAGCACCACCTGCTGGGTGGCCCGGCTCCGCTCCGCGATCCGGGCCAGCAGCAGCTCGGCGGCCGTCCGGCCGATGTCGTACGTCGGCTGCTCGACGACCGTGAGCGTCGGGCGCAGCGCCCCGGCCCAGGCGACGCCGTCGAAGCTCGCGAAGCAGAGGTCGTCGGGCAACCGGACCCGGCGCTCGTGCAGAGCCTGCAGCGCGCCGAGCGCCATCAGGTTGTTGGAGACGAGCACGGCGTCGGGGCGGGCCGGGCCGTCAAGGAGCTCGAGGGTGGCCCGGTGGCCGCCGTCGACCCGGAAGTCGGCGCGCACCACCAGGTCGGGGTCGTCCCGGAGGCCGGCGTGCTTGAGGGCGGCGCGGTAGCCCGCCAGCCGGCGCTCACCCGTGGTCGTGGTGGACGGGCCGGAGACGAACGCGATGCGGCGGCAGCCCTGCGCGGCCAGGTGCTCGGTGGCCTCCCGGGCGGCGTGGTGGTTGTCGATCACCACGCTGTCGACGTCCACCCCGCGGAGCAGCCGGTCGACGGTCACCACCGGGATCCGGTGGTCCGCGAGCACGGAGACGTCGGTGCGCCGCGACGACGCCGGGGACAGCACCACGCCGGCCATGTGCTCGGCGGCGGCCACCTCGAGGTACCGCTGCTCCTTGGCCAGGTCCTCGTCGGAGTTCGCGAGCACGACGGAGTACTCGTGCGCCTGCGCGAGGTCCTCGACGCCGCGGACCATCGAGGTGAAGAACGGGTTCGTGACGTCGGAGATCACCACGCCGAGCACCATGGTGGCCTGCTTGCGGAGGTTGCGGGCCAGGCTGTTCGGCCGGTAGCCCAGCCGGGTCACCGCATCGTGCACGCGGGCGGCGAGGTCGGCGGCGACGTCGCGTCCGTTGAGCACGCGTGACACGGTCGCGGGCGAGACCCGGGCGGCGTCGGCCACGTCACGGATGGTGGTCGCCAACCGACGCTCCTTCCCCCGAGACCGCCTTGCTGACGCTGGGTGTGCTCAGGATAGTGCCGGGTTCAGGTCCGCGGGCGGAGCCGGAGATCCTGCATGCCGCCGTCGACGGCCAGCGCCGTACCGGTGGTCGACCCGGCGTCGGGGGAGGCGAGGTAGCAGACCGCCTCGGCCACCTCCGCCGCGGAGACCAGCCGGCCGTGCGGCTGGCGGGCCTCGAGCGCGGCCCGCTCGGTGGCGGGGTCGTCGGCCCGCTCCAGCAGCCGGCCGATCCACGGGGTGTCGGCGGTGCCCGGGTTCACGCAGCTGACCCGGATGCCCTCGTGCAGGTGGTCGGCGGCCATCGCCCGCGTCAGCGCGAGCACGGCGCCCTTGCTGGCGCTGTACAACGCGCGCTGGGGGAGCCCGGCGGTCGCCGCGATCGAGCAGGTGTTCACGACCACGGCGGCCGGCGAGCGCCGCAGGTGCGGCAGCGCCGCGCGGGTGGTCCGGACGATGCCCAGCACGTTGACGTCGAGGACCCGGTGCCACTCCTCGTCGTCGTTGTCGGCGACCGTGCCCTGGGCGCCGATGCCGGCGTTGTTCACCACGATGTCGAGCCGGCCGAGCCGGTCGGCCACGGTGTCGACGGCCGCGCGCACGGACGCGTCGTCGGTGACGTCGACCTGCAGGGCGAGCGCGGCCTCGGGTGCGCCGGAGACGTCGAGGTCGAGCACCGCGACCCGCGCACCGCGGGCGCCGAGCGCCGTGGTGACCGCGGCCCCGATGCCGGACGCGCCGCCGGTGACCACGGCCACCAGGCCGTCGTAGCCGCTCATGCCGTGCTCATCTGCACGTGCTGCCGGCCGAGGCCGTCGATCTCCACCTCGACCACGTCGCCGGCAACGAGGTACGGGAACCGGCCGGACAGCGCGACCCCCTCGGGGGTGCCGGTGAGCAGCAGGTCGCCGGGCTCGAGCGCGAGGTACTGGCTCAGGTGGTGCACGAGGTGCTCGACGCCGAAGACCATGTCGGCGGTGCTGGAGTCCTGGCGCGGCTCGCCGTTCACCCAGCTGCGCAGCCCGAGCGCGCCGTGGTCGACCTCGTCGGGGGTGACCAGCCACGGGCCGGTCGGGTTGAACCCGGGCGCGCACTTGCCCTTGCTCCACTGGCCGCCCGAGACGGTCATCTGGAAGTCGCGCTCGGAGAGGTCGTTGGCGAGCACGAAGCCGGCGACGTGGTCGAGGCTCTGCGCCGGCGAGTCGAGGTACGACGCCCGGCGGCCGATCACCACGCCGAGCTCGACCTCCCAGTCGGTCCTGACGCTGCCGCGCGGCACCGCGACGTCGTCGTACGGGCCGACCACGGTGTTCGGCGTCTTGAGGAACATGATCGGCAGCTCGGGCGGCTCCGAACCGGACTCGGCGGCGTGCGCGGCGTAGTTCATGCCGATGCAGACCACCGCGCTCGGCCGCGCGATGGGCGGGCCGACCCGCAGGTCCGCGGCGCCGTCGAGCACCGGCAGCAGCCCGGCCGCGTGCGCCTCGCGCACCCGGGCGGGACCGTCGGATCGCCAGAAGGCGGCGTCGATGTCGGCGGTGAAGCCGCCGAGGTCGAGCACCTGGTCGTCGGTGAGCAGGACGGGGCGCTCGGCCCCGGGCGGGCCGAGGCGGCCGAGTCGCACGGGTACTCCTGAGGGGTCGAAGATCCGATCTATCGGCCGGGACAGCCGACAGCCGTTCGTGACCCTACGGGACGACCGGCAGAACACGGAAGGGGCTTGACCGCGGAAACATCGGATGTCTACCGTGTGGCCGCCGTCACCGTCCGGTGCCGGCGTCATCCGCCGGAAGGTCCCCGTGAGCCGCTTCGTGGCCCTGCGCACCGACGACGTGCGCTTCCCGACGTCGACGTCGCTGGACGGCTCCGACGCGATGAACCCGGACCCCGACTACTCCGCGGCGTACGTCGAGCTGCACACCGACGCGGACGACGGGCTGGTCGGCCACGGCTTCGTGTTCACGATCGGCCGCGGCACCGACGTGCAGGTCGCGGCGATCGAGAGCCTGCGCGACCACCTCGTCGGGCGCGAGGTCGAGGCCTTGCTCGCCGACCTCGGTGGGCTGTGGCGGGAGCTGGTGCACGACTCGCAGCTGCGCTGGCTCGGGCCCGAGAAGGGCATCATGCACATGGCCGTCGGCGCGGTGGTCAACGCCTGCTGGGACCTGCGCGCCAAGCGGCACGGTCGGCCGCTGTGGCAGGAGCTCGCCGCGCTGAGTCCCGAGGAGGTCGTCGACCTGGTCGACTTCCGCTACCTCACCGACGCGCTCACCCGCGAGCAGGCGCTCGACATCCTCGAGCGCGCGAAGCCCGGCCGCGCGGCCCGGGAGGCGAGGCTGCTCCGTGACGGGTACCCGGCCTACACGACGACGCCGGGCTGGCTCGGGTACGACGACGAGAAGCTCGAGCGGCTGTGCCGCGAGGCGGTCGCCGACGGGTTCGAGCAGGTCAAGCTCAAGGTCGGCGCGGACCTCGCCGAGGACGTGCGCCGGCTCGGCATCGCCCGCGAGGCCTGCGGACCCGACGTCCGCATCGCCGTCGACGCCAACCAGCGCTGGGACGTCGATGAGGCGATCGCGTGGGTGCGCGAGCTGGCGCCGTACGACGTGGCCTGGATCGAGGAGCCCACCAACCCCGACGACGTCCTCGGGCACGCCCGGATCGCCGAGGGCGTCGCGCCGGTGCCGGTGGCGACCGGCGAGCACCTCGCCAACCGGGTGCTGGCCAAGCAGTTCCTGCAGGCCGGCGCGCTGCAGGTGCTGCAGATCGACGCCAGCCGGGTGGCCGGCGTCAACGAGAACATCGCGCTGCTGCTGCTCGCCGCCCGCTTCGGCGTCCGGGTCTGCCCGCACGCCGGCGGCGTCGGGCTGTGCGAGATGGTGCAGCACCTGTCGATGTTCGACTTCCTCGCGGTGTCGGGGACGATGGACGGCCGGATGATCGAGTACGTCGACCACCTGCACGAGCACTTCGTCACCCCCGTCGACGTGCGCGGCGGCCGCTACCACCCGCCGACCGTACCCGGCTCGGGGGCGGAGATGCTGCCGGCGTCGATCGAGAAGTACCGGTACCGGTCCGATGAGTGACCCGCGTGATCCGGTCGGCCGGCTCGGGCTCGGCGCCGCCAACGTCGGCAACCTCTACCGCGCGCTGTCCGACGACGAGGCGCAGGCGGTGCTGCAGGCGGCGTGGGACGGGGGCGTGCGCACCTTCGACACCGCGCCGCACTACGGGCTCGGGCTCTCCGAGGAGCGGCTCGGGCGGTTCCTGCGCACCAAGCCGCGCGACGACTTCGTGCTGTCCACCAAGGTCGGCCGGCTGCTGCGCCCGGATCCCTCGTGGACCGGTGGCGACGACGACGCCCACGACTTCGTGGTGCCCGCGCGGCAGCACCGGGTCTGGGACACCTCGCCCGCCGGGCTGCGACGGAGCCTCGAGGAGTCGCTCGAGCGGATGGGGCTGGACCGCGTCGACGTCGTCTACCTGCACGACCCGGAGCGCTACGACCTCGACCGGACGCTCGACGAGGGGCTGACGGGCCTGGCCGCGCTGCGCGAGGCCGGGCTGGTCGCCGAGGTCGGGGTCGCGTCGATGGACACCGCCGCGCTCGCCGCGTCGGCGCGCACCGGGGTGCTCGACCGGCTGATGGTCGCGGGACGGTGGACGCTGCTCGACCGGTCGGCGGCCGCGGACGTGCTGCCCGCCTGTCGCGAGCACGGCGTCCGCGTGGTCGCCGCGGCCGTCTTCAACTCCGGCCTTCTCGCCACCGAGCGGCCTTCCGGCACCGACCTGTTCGACTACCGCGCACCCTCCGGGGACGAGCTGGCCCGCGCGCGCCGGCTGGCCGAGGTGTGCCACGCGCACGGTGTGCCGCTGCCGGTGGCGGCGCTGCGGTTCCCGCTCCAGGAGCCGCTGGTGAGCACGGTGGTGGCGGGCGCGGCCGCCCCCGAGCAGGCCCGCGCCAACGCCGCCGCGATGGCCGCCGAGATCCCGGCCGCGCTCTGGGACGACCTGTCGTGACCCCGGTCCTGGACAGCCACGTGCACGTGTGGGACCTGGACCACGGCGCCTACGCGTGGCTCGGCCCGCAGCACGGACCGCTGCACCGCTCCTTCCTCCCCGACGAGGCCGTCTCGACGCTGGCCGATGCGGGCGTGCCCGCGATGGTGCTGGTGCAGGCCGAGGACTCGCTGCGCGACACCGACTACCTGCTCGACGTGGCGGCCCGGCACGCGTCCGTCGTCGGGGTGGTCGGCTGGCTGCCGCTCGAGGAGCCGGAGCGGCTCGCCACGGAGCTGGCCGCCCGGTCGGGGAGCGCCAGCTCGTGCACGACGACCCGCGCGACGACGTCCTCGACCTGCCGCCCGTACGCCGCTCGCTGGACCTGCTCGCCGAGGCCGGCCTGCCGCTCGACGTCCCCGACGCCTGGCCGCGGCACCTGCCCGGCCTGCCCGCGCTGGCGGACGTCGCGCCGGACCTGACGCTGGTGCTCGACCACCTGGGCAAGCCGCCGCGCGGGACCGACGAGCTGGACGCCTGGGCCGCCTCGGTCCGCGAGCTGACGCGGCGGCCCCACGTGGTCGCGAAGGTGTCCGGCCTGCAGCGCCCCGGCCAGCCGTTCACGGCCGACGCGCTGCGTCCGGTCTGGGAGCTAGCGCTGGAGTGCTTCGGCCCCGACCGGCTGATGTACGGCGGCGACTGGCCGATGACCGTGCCGGCCGGTGGGTACGCCGCGCACTGGGACGTCGTGCGCGGGCTCGTGGGGGAGCTCGGCGCCGACGAGCAGTGCGCCGTGCTGAGCGGCACCGCGAGCCGGGTCTACCGGACGGAGCCGCCGGATGACTTCTGAGGGCGCGGAGTTGTTGACGCCTCCGGTCGTGGGTCGTACGTTACGGAAATCGATTTCTGGAGGTGACTCGTGCTGCTCGGCATCGACCGTCTGCTGACGGGCGAGCTGCTCCACGCGCTCGACGCGATGGGCCACTCCGACGCCGTCGTGCTCGCCGACGCGCACTTCCCGGCCGAGCGCATCGGCGCTCGCACCGCGGTACTTCCCGGCGTCTCGACGCCCGACCTGCTCCGGGCGGTGTGCACGGTGCTGCCCCTCGACGACGCGCCGGCGCTGGACCTGATGACGTCCGCCGACGGCGACGTGCTCCCGGTGCAGGAGGAGCTGGTGGCCGCGGCCGGGCTGGCCGAGCGCGACGTCCGGTTCCTCGACCGGTTCGGGTTCTACGAGGAGGCCGCGTCGGCGTTCCTGGTGGTGCGCACCGGCGAGACCCGCACCTACGGCAACGCGATCGTCCGCAAGGGCGTCGTCCCCGACCCGGGCGCCGCGTCGTGACCGCGGAGGTGGCCGGCTCGGAGCACCTGCTGGAGGTGCGCGGGGTGAGCAAGGGCTTCCCCGGCGTCCGGGCGCTTCACGAGATGCACCTGACGCTGCGGCACGGCGAGGTGCTCGCGCTGGTCGGCGAGAACGGCGCCGGCAAGTCCACGCTGATGAAGCTGCTGTCGGGCATCTACACCGCCGACGCCGGCGAGTTCTGGCTGGCCGGTCGGCCGCTGTCGGTGTCCGGGCCGAAGGACGCGCTGGAGCAGGGCATCAGCATCATCCACCAGGAGTTCAACCTGATGCCCCACCTCACGGTGGCGCAGAACATCTTCATCGGTCGCGAGCCGCGGGTCGCCGGCTTCCTGTCCGACCGCGAGCAGAACCGCCGGGCCGCCGAGCTGCTCGACCGCCTCGGGCTGCCGCTGAAGCCGCGACAGGTCGTCGGCAACCTCACCGTCGCCCGCCAGCAGATGGTCGAGATCGCCAAGGCCCTGTCGTACGACGCGCGGGTGCTGATCATGGACGAGCCGACCGCGGCGCTCAACGACGCCGAGGTGAGCACGCTGCACGACCTGATCCGCAGGTTCCGCAGCCCCGAGACCGGGGTCATCTACATCTCGCACCGGATGGACGAGCTCAAGGCGATCAGCGACCGGGTGACGGTGATCCGCGACGGCGAGTACGTCGACACCGTCGACACCCGCGCGACGTCGATGCCCGAGGTGATCTCGCTGATGGTCGGCCGGACGCTGACCTCGGAGGCCAGGCCGCAGGGCGTGCGCGCCGACCGCGAGACCGTCCTCGAGGTCGAGGGCCTGTGCACCAAGGACCTGCTCAAGGACGTCGGCTTCGACCTGCGCAAGGGCGAGATCCTCGGGTTCGCCGGCCTGATGGGCGCCGGTCGCACCGAGGTGGCGCGGGCCCTGGTCGGCGCCGACAAGATGTCCGCCGGCACCGTGCGGCTGCGCGGCCGGCAGGTGCGGATCCACAACCCCGCCGAGGCCGCCAGGCACCGGATCGGCTACCTCTCCGAGGACCGCAAGAACCTCGGTCTGCTGCTCGAGCAGGACGTCGCCTCGAACATCGCGATCAGCTCGGTGGCCGAGCGGTTCACGACGTTCGGCTTCGTCGACTTCAAGGCGATGCGCGAGCGGGCCAAGGAGATGGTGCGCACCCTCGGCATCAAGACGCCGTCGGTGCAGCAGACCACGAAGAACCTCTCCGGCGGCAACCAGCAGAAGGTCGTCATCGCGAAGTGGCTGGTGAAGGACTGCGACATCCTGATCTTCGACGAGCCCACCCGCGGCATCGACGTCGGTGCCAAGGAGGAGATCTACCGGCTCCTCAACGACCTCGCCGAGCAGGGCAAGTCGATCGTGATGATCTCCTCCGAGCTGCCCGAGGTGCTGCGGATGTCGCACCGCATCGTGGTGATGACCGAGGGCCGGGTCAGCGGCGTCCTCGACAGCGACGAGGCCACCCAGGAGTCGGTGATGCACCTCGCCACCCTGCGCCCCGACGAGAACCTCCGTGACGCGGCCGAGCTCGGCCTCGTCGACGAGTCCGTGCTGGCGTCCGCCGTACCCGGCGCCGGCGACGACCGAAAGGACCCCGACCAGTGACGACGCTCGACGCCACCACGGGCCAGGCCGCTCCGAGCGGCTGGGCGGCCGGCCTGAAGGACCGCCTGCAGCAGCTGCTGGCGTTCGCCAGCCTGATCGTGATCTTCGGCTTCTTCTCCGTCGCGAGCTCCAGCTTCTTCACCTACGGCAACGTCACGAACATCCTGTTCTCGACCGTGGTGATCGGCACGCTCGCGCTGGGCACGACGTTCGTGATCATCACCGGCGGCATCGACCTGTCGATCGGCACCGGGATGGCGCTGTGCGCGGTGATGTCCGGGGTGTTCATCACGAACATGGGGATCGCGGTCCCGCTCGGGGTGCTGCTCACGCTGCTGTTCGGCGGGCTGATCGGCCTGGTCAACGGGTTCAACGTGTCGGTGCTGCGGCTGCCGCCGTTCATCGCGACGCTGGCGATGATGCTGGTCGCGCAGGGGCTCGCCCTGGTGATCTCGCACAGCGCGCCGATCTACTTCACCAAGGACCCCGGCTACGTGAAGATCTCCACCGGCAGCATCTTCGGGGTCAACTTCCCGAACGCCGTGCTGGTGCTGCTGGTCGCGGTCGTGGTGTCCGTGGTGCTGCTCAACAAGACGATCCTCGGCCGCTACACCTACTCGATCGGCAGCAACGAGGAGGCCACCGCGCTCTCCGGCATCAACGTGCGCCGCTGGAAGATCGTCATCTACACGCTCGCCGGCCTGTTCATCGGGCTCGCCGGTGTGATGATCTCGGCCCGGCTGGGCTCCGCGCAGCCCGCCACCGGCATGGGCTACGAGCTGCAGGCGATCGCGGCCGTCGTGATCGGCGGCACCTCGCTCGCCGGCGGCAAGGGCTCGGTCGTCGGCACCGTGATCGGCGCGCTGATCATCTCGGTCCTGAACAACGGGCTGCAGATCATGTCCATCCCGCAGGAGTGGCAGAACGTCGTTCTCGGGCTGGTCATCCTGGTCGCCGTCTACGCGGACATGATCCGCAAGAAGGAGGCCTGAGCAGCGCCCCGACCTCGCACCCACGTAGCCGGCGCTCGGTCGAGCGCCCCTGCCGCCGTGCTCTCGCGCGGCTCACCTCGAAGGGATTTCCAGCAGATGAAGATCAGAAGGTTCAGCGTCGTCGCGGCCTCGCTGGCCCTGGCGCTCGGCGTGAGCGCCTGCGGCTCGGACAGCGGGTCCGGGTCGGGCTCCGGTGACCAGAAGTACGTCGCCATCGTGTCCAAGGGCTTCCAGCACCAGTTCTGGCAGGCGGTGAAGAAGGGCGCGGAGGAGCAGGCCGAGAAGGAGAACGTGCGGATCACCTTCGAGGGCCCGCCGACCGAGCAGGACATCGAGGTCCAGGTCAACATGCTCAGCAACGCGCTGGCGAAGAACCCGG
>JABFXA010000408.1 GCA_013361955.1 Nocardioidaceae bacterium | reverse complement strand
GACGCCCGGGCCTGCGACCTCGACCACATCACTCCGTACGAGGAGCACGGCCCGCCTGGTCAGACATCGCCTGCGAACCTGGCGCCGTTGTGCCGGCGCCATCACAACCAGAAGACCCACCACGACTGGCACTACACCCGAGAACCCGACGGGTATCGATGGTTCAGACCTCTCGGCCGAGAACACCTCGTCCCACACCTCAACTAGCGACGTGCACGCGTGCGACCCGACCACCCCCTCCAGGTGGCCGGGCCACAGCCATGCCCCCTGGCTGAGTCAGGGGTGCGCAGGGGGTGCGGCGGAGCGCCTCAAGCGGCTTGGCCGCGGCGACGACCGCCGGACACCGAACGCGACCCAAGGCAGAAACAGGAGCCGGCGGTCGGCGACGCGCCGCCGCAGCGCCCGGCGCACCCCCGGAGCACCCCCAGCAAGCAACCAGGGTCACCCAAGAGCCCCGGTCACCAACACCACTCCCCACCCCAGAGGCACAGTCCCCTGGTGGCGACAGGCTCGCCCCAACGGGCTCGCACCGGCGAGCCAGCAGAATGTGCACGATGGCGAAGAAGAAGGGCGCGGGCGGGACGCCGGCGACGGTGGCGCTGACCCGCGCGGGGGTGGCGTTCAGCGAGCATGTGTACGCCCACGACCCGGGTGCGTCGTCGTACGGGCTCGAGGCGGCGGAGGCGCTCGGGCTCGACCCGGAGCAGGTGTTCAAGACCCTGTTGACGGCGGTCCACGGGCGGCTCGTGGTGGGCATCGTCCCGGTCTCCGGGCAGCTCGACCTCAAGGCGGTGGCCGCGGCGGTCGGCGGCAAGAAGGCGACGATGGCCGACCCGGCGGCGGCCGAGCGGGCCACCGGGTACGTCGTCGGCGGTATCTCCCCCGTCGGGCAGAAGCGGGCGCACCCGACCGTGCTGGACGAGTCGGCGATGGGGTTCGAGACGGTGTACGTCTCCGGAGGCCGGCGCGGCCTCGACCTCGGGCTGGCACCGAGAGACCTGGTCGAGGTCACTGGCGCGACGGTCGCCGCGATCCGGCGGTAGCGGGTCAGCAGGCCTTGCCGAAGGTGCTCCGGTCGGTGCGGGGCGCGCGGATCGAGCGGGTGTTGGGGGTGTCGGTGGTCCAGTACCGCATCCAGTCCATCTGCATCCGGCTCTGGTTCATCACCTTGCCGGGGACCGCCTTCATGGTGAACCGGACGGTGAGCGGTACGCCGGACAGCGCGGCCTGGCGGCGCTCGGTGCGGACCACGCGGGCGTCGACGAACCAGGAGATGTGGTTCCGGGTGACCTCGACGGCGAACGTGTGCCACCGGTCGTTGGCCAGGTTGCGGCCCTTGAACGCACGGAACGAGTTGTTCGGCAGGGTGTGGATGTAGAACTTCGCGCGGTCGCTGCCGAGCCGGTAGTTCTCGAGGGCGATGTTGCGGGCGCCGCAGTGCTGCTCGCGGGTGCCGGCCGGGATCAGCTCGGTGACGACGCGGTAGTTGGCGTGCCGGGTCTCGTACCGCCTCGACCGCAGCCGGATCTCCCAGCGGCCGGTGCGGTGGCCGGGCTTGGCCAGCGTGGCGCTGACGCTGCCCCGGCGGGTGGTGTTCAGGGTGAGCATCCCGTGCTGGGTGCGCACCGTGCCGCGCCCGTGCTTGTGCCAGAACGCCGGCTTGGCGCCCTTGAACTCCTGGCGCCAGAGGTCGCTGCGGTACCAGCCGTAGGTGTTGCCCGCGTGGATCGGGCCGGGCTCCTGCGAGGAGCTGACCGCGGGGAGGAGCGTGACGGCGAGGACGACAGCGCCGGCGACGGCGAGCGCCCGGACCGGCCAGCGGAACGCAGACATGGACCGGCACAGTAGTGGACCGCGTCGTGGGACGGAAGCCAGGGCGAAGGGCTGACGACTGTCCGGGGGCCGGGTTAGCGTGCCCGTGTGAGACGCGAACCGCACGAGAACGTCGCCACGGTGCTCGTCGACCCGCGCCTGCTCCCGGACCTCGAGCTGGAGCTGATGGCGATGGATCTGCAGGTGTGGCCGGTCCGCACCGCGCCGATCTGCACCGACGGTCCGCGTACGGCGTTCCAGATCCGCCGCAAGCTGCTGATGCAGCACCGGGGCGCGTGGGACCTCGCCGCCGACTGGACTCCCGTGTGGGTGGGCTTCGGCCCGTCGTGGCACGCCGGCGACGAGCCTCTGCCCTGGGCGGCGCACGCGGCGCTGTGGCAGGTGCTCGACGGGCACGGCGACCACGTGCGGTTCCACCGGCGGCTCGGCGGCGTGCCGCGGCTGTCGCTGCCGCGCGACATCGCCGCCTGAGCTGCCCGCCGAGCCCGAGCTCAGGAAGCGCTCGGCGCCGCGTCGCCGCCCTTCGCCACCTGCTCGATGGTGAACAGCTGGTCCAGGCCGGTCAGCGTGAACAGCTTCAGCATCTCGGAGGGGGCCACGATCCGCAGGGTCAGCGCCTTGCCCGCGGCGACCAGCCGCTTGTGGGCGTTGACCAGCACGCCCAGCCCCGTGGAGTCGATGAAGCCCACGCCGGTGAGGTCCACGACCACGGCCTGCGCGTCGTCCTGCACGGCCTTGGCCAGCTCCTCGTCGAGGACGTCGAGCGTCCCCAGGTCGATCTCACCACGGCCGGACAGCACCAGGGTGCTGCCCTGCACGTCACGTCGGATGTCGAGTTGCACGTCTCACTCTTCTGTCGGGTCCTCGCGGGCGTGGTGGCTCAGCCGCGTCAGAATCCTAGTCACGGCCCCGGACCGCTAGACCAGGTCCCGCCAGTCACGGCGCGGCCTGGCCCGCATCGCGGCCAGCACGCACAGCGCGCAGGCGAGGATCAGCGGCAGCCCGATCGACAGGATCGTCAGGTAGCCGAGGAAGAACAGCACCGCCGCGCTGGGCCACAGCACCGCCCGGCGGGCGCGAGAGGTCGGCCAGGCGCCGTACAACGCGCCCACGCCGGCCAGGGTGAGCAGGGCCACCGCCCAGCCCGCGACGTCGCCGCCCTCCTGGGCGACGAGGACCAGGTAGAGCAGCACCACCCCGAACGTGAGCACGGCCGCCGACAGCGCCAGCAGGTCGATCCGTCGCGTCACTCCCCCAGTCTGCCGCGTGCCGTGGGTGGACCGGACCTGGACCGGCCGGTCCGCGACGGATTCAATGGTCCGGTGCTGCTCGAACGCGACGAGCTGCTGCTCGGGCTGCGGCACCTGGCCGTGGAGGCGGAGTCCTCCCACGGCCGTCTCGTGTTCGTCGCAGGCGAGGCGGGCGTCGGCAAGACCACGCTGGTCAACGCGGTGGCCGCCGAGGTCGCCGACCGGCCGATGACCGTACGTCGCGGCGGGTGCGACGACCTCACCACCCCGGCCGCGCTCGGCCCGGTCCTGGAGGCGCTGCCCGAGCTCGACGACGCCCTCGAGGAGCACGTCTCGGTGGGCCGGCTGTCGCTGTTCCGCCGGGTCCGCGACCTGCTCGCCGCCGGGCCCACGCTGCTCGTGCTCGACGACGTGCACTGGGCCGACGAGGCGACGCTCGACCTGCTGCGCTACCTGGGTCGGCGGATCGACGGCCTCCCGCTGCTGGTGGTCGCGACGTACCGCTCGGAGGAGGTCGGGTCCGGGCACCCGCTGGCCGCGACGCTGGGCCGGCTCACGTCGTCGCCCGTCGTGGTCCGGCTGCAGGTGCCGCCGCTCAGCGCCGCCGCGGTCCGGGAGCTGGCCGCGCGGGCGGGCTCGGCGCTGGACGCCGACGAGCTGTTCCGCACCACCGGCGGCAACGCCTTCTACGTCACCGAGGTGCTGGCGAGCCGGCGCGAGCGGCTGCCGGCGACGGTCCGCGATGCCGTGCTCGGCCGGGTCGCCCGGTTGTCGGCGGACGCCCGGACGGTGCTCGGCGCGGCGGCCGTGCTCGGCCAGCCG
>JABFXA010000299.1 GCA_013361955.1 Nocardioidaceae bacterium | reverse complement strand
GGCAGCCGCGGTCCGGGGCTGCGGTCCGCGGCTGCTCGAGTGCTCGCCGACCAGCCAGCGGGCCTCCTCGTCCTCGGCGACGACGTAGCGGCCCGGGGCGTCGAACACGAACTCGGCGTGCCGAGGGGAGTCGCCCGAGCGGTAGTCGGCGACCAGGGTCCAGCGGCCGTCCTCGCGGCGCCAGGCGTCCCACTCGACGCTCGCCGGGTCGACGTTGCGGCCTCGGAGCCGCTCACCGACCGCGTCGCCGAGCGGCCGCGACGGGCCCTCGCTGCCCTTGCGCCGGACGCTGGCCTTCTGGGCCCGCTCGGCCACGTGCGCGCGCTCGGCGAGCACCGGCGTCGCATAGCCGATGATCTTCTCGACCGAGGTCTGGGCCGCGGTGGCGACGTCCTCGGGGGACTCGCCGGCGCGGATCCGGGCCTGGATGTCGCGGGGACGCAGAGCGCTTTCCATGGTGATCTCCAACTGGCCGAGTCGGGCGTGCTCGCCGCGCAGCGCGGCCCGGAGCCTGGCGTCGGCAGGAAGGGTGAACTCCTCGCCCGCGTCGCTGACGAGAACGAGGCGCTTCTTGTCCTCGGTCAGCCCCACGAGCGTGAGGTCCTGCTCCTTCATGGGGTCGCCTGCTCCTTTGCTTGGTCGTGCGGCCGAGCCTAACCGTTCCGCACCCCGGGGCACGGGACGTGGCGCGCGGGTCGCCGGGGGAATGGTGACCTCTACCCTGACCGGATGCTCACCGTCCTGGACCTGGTCGGCATCTTCGTGTTCGCCATCACGGGCGCGCTGGTCGCCGTCCGCAAGGACCTGGACATCTTCGCGGTGCTGGTGCTGGCCGGTGCGACCGGTCTCGGCGGCGGGTTCATCCGTGACGTGCTGATCGGCGCGGTGCCGCCGGCCGCCCTCGCGGACTGGCGCTACCTGCTGGTGCCGGTGGTCGCCGGGCTGGTCACCTTCTTCTTCCATCCCGCCCTCGGCCGCGTGGAGCGCTACGTCACGGTGCTCGACGCGGCGGGGCTCGGGCTCTTCTGCGTGACCGGCGCGCTCGCGGCACTCGACCGCGGCCTCGGGCTGGTGCCGGCGGCGCTGCTCGGGATGATCACCGGCATCGGCGGCGGGATGGTCCGCGACGTGCTCGCCGGCCGGGTGCCGCTGGTGTTCCGCGGCGAGCTGTACGCGACGCCGGCCCTCGTCGGCGCGGCGATCGCGGTGCTGGGGGAGCGGGCCGGGCTGGACACCGGCCTGGTCGCGGTGGTGGGGGCGTCGGTGTGCTTCGGGTGGCGGGTGCTGGCGGTACGCCGCGGCTGGAACGCGCCCCGGGCGGCCCGGTCGGCGAGCACGTGAGCCCCGGTCACCAGCCCTCGGTGCCGGGTCCGCCCTTGAACGGGCCGACCACCCGCGACGTCACCCAGCCGCCGTAGAAGCCGCCGGGCTGCGCGGTGACCACCTCGCCGTCGACGGTGCACTCGTCCATCAGGCCGGGGTAGAGCGCGACGTGCTCGACGATCGCGGCGTACGGCGCGGTCGGGACCGGGTAGAACCAGCCGGCGCGGGACGCCACCACGTCGCCGCCGATCACGTCGAGGTACGTCGCCGCGCCCTTCCACTCGCAGTACGACCCGCCGCCGGCCGTGCGCAGTGAGCCGGGGGCGAACGCCGGGCGCGGCAGGTAGTAGGTGGGCGGGTGGCTGGTCTCGAGCACCCGCAGCGCTGAGGTCGTGCGCGCCACCAGGGCGCCGCCGAGGGTGACCACGACCTCCTCGCTGGACCGCTCGACGCGCGGCGGCCGCGGGTAGTCCCACACCGACTCCTGGCCCGGCCCGGGCACCTCGGGGGTCGGCCGGCCGGTCACGACCCGAGAACCCGGTCGAGGTACCGGTTCGCGAACCTCCGGTCGGGGTCGAGCCGGTCGCGCAGGGCCACGAAGTCCGCGAAGTGCGGGTACGCCGGGGCCAGGTCGGCCGCCGACCGGGTGTGCAGCTTGCCCCAGTGCGGCCGGCCGTCGTAGCCGCGCAGCACCCGCTCGACGTCCTCGAAGTACGCGCGGTGGTCGGTCTGCGCGTTGACGTGGAAGGCGAGGTACACCGACGCGCGGTCGTGGGCGGTGGACAGCCAGACGTCGTCGGCGGGGGCGTGCCGGAGCTCGACCGGGAAGCTGATCCGCCAGTCGCGCTGCTCGACCAGCGCCCGCACCTCGGTGAGCGCCTGCATGCCGACCTCGCGCGGCACGGCGTACTCCATCTCCCGGAAGACCACCCGGCGCGGCGAGGTGAACACCCGGTGCGAGGCGTCGCTGAAGGTGCGTGCGGACAGCGCCCGCGCGGCCACCTGGTTGAGCGGCCGGATGGTGCCGGGCGCGACGTTGCCGACCCGGTTGAGCGCGCCGAACACGGTGTACGACAGCAGCACGTCGTCGACGAGGGAGCGCAGCCGGGACAACGGCTCGGCGTCGTCGACCGTGCGGTTGTTGCGCTTCGTGAGCATCCGGTCGGTGTGCGGGAACCAGTACGCCTCGAAGTAGTGGTTGTCGGCGGCCAGCTCGTCGAAGCGGTCGACCACCTCGTCCCAGGCCATCGGCTCCTCGACCGCCTCGAGCGTGAACGCCGGCTCCACCCGGAACGTCACGGCAGTGAGCACCCCGAGCGCGCCGAGCCCGATGCGCGCGCCCTCGAAGACCCGGCGCTCGTCGTCGCCGCCGTCGGGGCGGCCGTGCACGAGGCTGCCGTCGCCGGTGACCAGCTCGAGCGCCGCGACCTGCGCGGCAAGGGAGGCCCAGGTGCCGCCGGTGCCGTGGGTGCCGGTGGAGATGGCGCCGGCCACGGTCTGCCGGTCGACGTCGCCCATGTTGTGCAGCGCCAGCCCGAGCCCGTGCAGACGCTCGTTGAGCAGGTGCAGCGGGGTGCCGGCCAGCACGGTCACGGTCATCGCGTCCCGGTCGACGGTGCGGATCCCGACCAGCCGGTCGGGGCGCAGCAGCAGCCCGTCGGTCACCGCGATGTCGGTGAAGGAGTGGCCGGAGCCGACCATCTTGACGCGCAGCTCGTGGGTGCCGGCCGCCACCACCGCGTCGGCCACCTCGTCCGCGGACGTCGGGGCCATCACCTGGGTGGGGTGGGCGCTCGCCAGCCCGGACCAGTTGCGCCAGCTCCGCCAGCTGGTGGCCGATGCGCGCGCCATGGTTCCGACTCTAGTGGTGGGGCATCATCGGTACGTGGCCGCACCCGCCCTCCCCGCGCGTCTCGACGGCGCCCTCGAAGGCCTGCGCCGCGACCTCGGCGCACGGCTGTTCGCGCGGGTCGCCGGGCCGGAGGGACCGCGCCGCCGCGAGCGGATCCACGGCGCCGAGGGACCGCGCTGGTTCGACGAGGGCACCGAGATCCGCCGCGTGCACGCCGACGCGTCGATGTTCGTCGGCGGCATCCGCGCGCTGCTGCTGCAGTCCCTGCACCCGCTGGCGATGGCCGGCGTGACCGACCACTCGGGCTTCCAGGGCGACCCGTGGGGGCGGCTGCAGCGGACGTCGTACTTCCTGGCGGTGACGACGTTCGGACCGGCCGACGACGCGCAGCGGATGGTCGACGTGGTCCGCCGGGTGCACGACGACGTCGTCGGGGTCGCGCCCGACGGCCGGCCGTACGCCGCCGGCGACCCGCACCTGCTCACCTGGGTGCACGTCGCCGAGATCGACAGCTTCCTCGCCGCCCACCAGCGCTACGGCGCCGCGCCGCTCGACCAGGAAGGCCGCGACGCGTACGTCGGGCAGGCCGCCCGGGTCGCCGAGGCCCTCGGCGTCCCGGAGCCGCCGCGCACCGAGGCGCAGCTGCGGGCCACCCTGACGGCGTACCGGCCGGAGCTGACGGGCACGCCGGCCGCCCGGGAGACCGCGAGGTTCCTGCTGCTGCACCCGCCGCTGTCGCCGCTGGCCCGCGCCCCG
>JABFXA010000235.1 GCA_013361955.1 Nocardioidaceae bacterium | reverse complement strand
TGGGCGGCGGTCGGCGTCGAGATGAAGGTCAACCCGATCGAGCGCACCCTGTTCTACGACCGCAAGGCGGCCAAGGCCAACGACCACGACGCGAACGTCTGGGCCGGGGACGGCGGCCTGCGCATCGAGATCGACGAGCCGCGCTGGTGGTTCCCCAACGGCGAGGAGTCCAACTACGCCACCCGCTGGGGCATGTACTTCCAGACCCGCGGCAAGAGCGAGGACGGGGAGAAGCCGCCCGCGCAGACGCTGCGCCAGATGGAGCTCTACTGGCAGATGCGGACCGAGCCGGACCAGGCCAAGCGCAAGGAGCTGTTCCGGCAGATCCTCGCGATCGCCAAGGAGCAGTTCTACGCCATCGGGATCGTGCTGCCCACCGACGGCTACGCGATCGTCAGCAACAAGCTGAAGAACGTGCCGGCCAGCTACCCCGACGCCTTCCAGTTCCTCTCACCCGGGCTCGTCAACGTGCCGACCTGGTACTTCGGGGCCTGAGCCGATGCTGCGCTACCTCGGCAGGCGCGTCCTCGTCCTCATCCCGACGCTGGTCGCCATCTCCGTCATCACGTTCGTGGTGATCCAGCTCCCGCCGGGCGACTACCTGACCACGCTGACCGCGCAGCGGGCCGCCCAGGGCGACGCCGTGCCCACGGGCGAGCTGGCCCGGCTGACCGAGCGTTACGGCCTGGACCAGCCGGTCATCGTGCAGTACTGGCAGTGGATCTCCAACATCCTGTTCCACGGCGACTTCGGCGAGTCCTTCGACTACGCCCGGCCGGTCACCGCGCTGCTCGCCGAACGGCTGCCGCTGACGATCACGCTGTCGCTGGTCACGCTGATCTTCATCTGGGCGGTGTCGTTCCCCATCGGCGTCTACTCCGCGATCCGGCAGTACTCCGCGGGCGACTACACCTTCACCTTCCTCGGCTATCTCGGGCTCGCCGTGCCCAACTTCCTGATCGCGCTGGTGCTGATGTGGATCGGGCTCAAGTTCTTCGGCCTGAACGCGGGCGGGATCCTGTCGCCGGAGTACCGCGACGCCCCGTGGAGCCTGGCCAAGGTGGGCGATCTGGTGGCCCATCTGTGGATCCCGATCGTCATCTGGGGCACGGCCGGCACCGCGGGCAACATCCGCGTCCTGCGCGCCAACCTGCTGGACGAGCTGCGCAAGCCGTACGTGGTCGCGGCCAGGGCGCGCGGCATGCCCGAACGGAAGATGACGATCATGTATCCGGTGCGGGTGGCGATGAACCCGTTCTTCTCCACCATCGGCTGGGTGCTGCCCGGCCTCATCGCGGCGGACGCGATCACCTCCAAGGTGCTCAACCTGCAGACCACCGGCCCGCTGATGCTGCGCGCGCTGCTCGCCCAGGACATGTACCTGGCCGGGGCGATCCTGCTGATCAGCGCCGTGCTGGTGGTGGTCGGCACGCTGGTCTCCGACGTCGCGCTCGGCTGGCTGGACCCGCGCGTCCGGCTCAGGTACTAGGAGGGGCCGATCGTGAAGGATGAGACCCTCGCCGTCGCCTCGCAGTGGAAGCTCGTCTGGTGGGGCTTCAAGCGCCACCGGGTCGCGCTGGTCTGCGGCTTCGTCACCGTCGCCATCTACCTGGTGGCGGTCTTCGCGCCGTTCCTCGCCCCCGGCTCCGGCCAGAGGACGAACGCCGACTACACCTACGCCCCGCCGCAGGCGCTGCGCTTCGACACCGATACGGGCCTGTACGTCCACCCGTACACCTTCAAGCAGGACCCGGAGACGCTGGCGCTGTCGTTCGAGGCCGACGAGGGCAAGAAGGTGCCGGTCGGGTTCTTCGTCAAGGGCGAGCCGTACGAACTGCTCGGGTTCATCCCCTGGGACCGGCACCTGATCGGCCCTTCGAGCGGGGGGAACATGTACCTGCTGGGCACCGACTCGGTCGGCCGCGACCTGCTGTCCAGGATCATCAGGGGCACCACGGTCTCCATGTCGATCGGGCTGGTCGGCGTGCTGCTCTCGCTGGTGCTGGGCGTCGTGCTCGGCGGCGTCTCCGGGTACGTGGGCGGCCGGACCGACACGGTGATCCAGCGCGTCGTCGAGATCATCATGTCGATCCCGACGATCCCGCTGTGGATGGCGCTGTTCGCGGCCGTGCCGGCCTCGTGGAGCCAGCTCGAACGCTACTTCGCGCTCACCGTCGTCATCTCGCTGGTCGGCTGGACCGGCATGGCCAGGGAGGTGCGGGGCAAGTTCTTCGCGGTGCGCGGCGAGGAGTACGTCATGGCCGCGACCGCCGACGGCGCCGGGCGCCTGCGCATCATGTTCCGGCACATGCTGCCGTCGTTCACCAGCCACATCATCGCCAACCTGTCGCTGTCGATCCCGTCGGTGATCCTGGCCGAGACCGCGCTGTCGTTCATCGGGCTCGGCCTGCAGACCCCGATGATCAGCTGGGGCGTGCTGCTGCAGGAGGCGCAGAACATCCGGGCGGTGTCCACCGCGCCCTGGATGCTGATCCCCGGCATCGCGGTCGTGGTGACCGTGCTGGCCATGAACTTCTTCGGCGACGGCCTGCGCGACGCGGCCGACCCGTACAAGCACTGACGCCCCTTTTCGGGAGGACCTCGTGGCAGAGCCGCTGCTCGGCATCGAAGGGCTGCGCACCCACTTCTTCACCTCGGAAGGCGTGCTCAAGGCCGTGGACGGGGTGGACCTGTCGGTGCCGGCGGGCAGGACCGTCTGCCTGGTCGGCGAGTCGGGGTGCGGCAAGTCCGTCACCGCCCGCTCGATCCTGCAGCTCGTGGACCGGCCGGGCCGGATCGTCGAGGGCTCGATCCGCTGGAAGGGCGCGACCGACCTGGCCGGGCTCGACCCGGCCGGGGAGGAGCTCCGGCGGGTGCGCGGCGGCGAGATCGGCATGATCTTCCAGGAGCCGATGGCGTCCCTGTCGCCCATGTACACCGTGGGCGCGCAGCTCTCCCAGGCCCTGCGGCTGCATCGCGACCTGACCAGGCAGGAGGCCCGGCAGGAAGGCGTCGCGCTGCTGCGCAAGGTCGGCATCCCCGACGCCGAGCGGCGCTTCGACGCCTACCCGTTCCAGCTGTCGGGCGGCATGTGCCAGCGCGTGATGATCGCGATCGCGCTGTGCTGTGACCCGGCGCTGCTGATCGCCGACGAGCCGACCACCGCGCTCGACGTCACCACCCAGGCGCGCATCCTCGACCTGATGATGGACCTGCGCGCGCAGAACGACATGGCGATCCTGTTCATCACTCACGACCTCGGCGTGGTCGCGGAGATCGCCGACGAGGTCGCCGTGATGTACCTCGGCAAGGTCGTCGAGCACGGCACCGTGGAGCAGATCTTCTCCGACCCCCGCCACCCGTACACGCGCGCCCTGCTCCGCTCGATCCCGGAGCTGCGGGGCAGCGGGGCCCGCCGGCGGCTGACCGCGATCCGCGGCATGGTGCCGTCGCTGCACCGGGTGCCGGACGGGTGCCCGTTCCACACCCGCTGCGACCACGCGATCGACGGGCTCTGCGACACCACGCCACCCCCGCTCAAGAGGTACGGCGAGGCGCACGTGGCCTCCTGCCACCTCGACCAGGTCCCGGCCGAGCCCCCCGCCGAGCCCCCCGCCGTGGCGCTCCAGGTCGCCGAGCGGGCCGCCCCCGCCGCCGAGACGGCCGGACCCCTGCTCAGGGTCGAGGGGCTGGCCAAGCACTACCCGATCGGCGGCGGCCTGTTCCGCCGGCCGACGGGGGTCGTCCGCGCCGTGGACGGGGTCGATCTGACGATCCCGCCCGGCCGGACGCTCGGCCTGGTGGGGGAGTCGGGCTGCGGGAAGACCACGCTCGGCCGCTGCGTCGCGCGGCTGGCCGACCCGAGCGCGGGGCGGATCCTCGACCGGACCGCGTCGGGGGAGGAGGTCGATCTCGCCACGGTGACCGGGGCCCG
>JABFXA010000007.1 GCA_013361955.1 Nocardioidaceae bacterium | reverse complement strand
GCGCTCCGCGGGCCGTGGCGGTCCTGGGCGCCGGCCCGTCGGCTCGGCGCCGGGGCCGCGGTGCTGCTGCTCGGCTGGGCGCTGGTCGGCGGGCTCGGCGCGTACGCCACCGCGACCTTCTCCGCGACCGTCGGCCAGCTGCTGGTGCTGCTGCTGGTGCTCCCGCTGCTCCTGGCGCAGACCATCCCGCCCGACCTGCTCCGGCTGCCGGCCGCGGCGGCCCCGCTCGCGCGGCCGGTCAACGCAGCGCTGCTCGTGGTGGCGTTCCTGACCCTGGTCATGCAGACCCCGCTGCTCGGGCTGTCGCTGCGCAGCACGGCCGGGCACCTGCTGCTCACTCTGGCCGCGGTCGTGGTCGGGCTGCTCACCGTGCCCGCGCTGCAGAGCCGCGACGGCGCGTCGGCCGCCGGCCTGCTGCTCGCCGCGGTGCTCCTCGTGCAGGGCTGGCACCTGCGCAGCACCGGCCTGCCCGTCGCGGACGGCTTCTTCGAGGAGCTGGACTGGTGGTGGGGCGACGCCCCCGGCGACCAGAGGCTCGCCGGTGCGGTGCTGCTCGCCGGGGCAGTGGTCCCGCTCCTCGCGCTGGTGCCGCGCCGGGATTTCACCAGGTCGGCGTGACGGGAGTGCACTCCTGGGGCCCGTGGGTCCGCGGGCTGTCCGTTTCACAAACATTTCACAAGGTGTGCCCGTCACCGTCGTCCTGCTGACGGGGAACCGCTCACTGGGAGCCGGCTTGGGGGCCGGGCATCGGGCGCTCGTCGGCGCTGACACTCGACGAGCTGGGGGGCCCGCGATGACGACGTTCGGTGCTGGACGCACGCCTGCACGACACAAGGCCGAGAAGGGGGAGTCGGAGCGTCGGCGGCGCCGTGCCACCGCGGTGGTCGCGGTGCTGCTGATCGTCGCCGGCGTGCTGGTGCAGGTGGTCGCGCCGTCGGCCAGCCAGGCCGCGACCGCACCGGTGGGCCAGGGCTTCACGGTCACCAAGGGCGACCTGGCCTACATCCTCAAGCAGATCACCATCTCCGAGCGGCACGCCGCGACCTTCACCGCCGAGGACCCCTGCAAGGGTCTGCTCGCCGAGCCCGGCGACGGCATCCCCGACTCCGAGCAGGTCCCGGACGCGCTGACCTCCTACGGCCTGCGCACCGTGGACGGCTCGTGCAACAACCTGCTGCCGGGTCGTGAGCGGTTCGCCGCCTCCGACCAGCTGTTCCCGCGGCTGACCACGCCGTCGTTCCAGGCGGCCGAGGACAGCCCGCCGGCGTTCGGGCCGTCGCACCCCACGTCGTACACGTCGAAGAGCGGGCTGGTCTTCGACTCCGAGCCGCGGGTGATCAGCAACCTGGTCGTCGACCAGACCTCGTCCAACCCGGCGGCCGTCGCCGCCGCGGGCCACCCGGTGCGCACCCAGGGCGCCGAGGGCTCCGTGCCCTGCGACGTGCAGCCCGACCCGGTCGCCGGCACCCCCGGCTCGCCCGAGGGCTGCATCCCGGACCACCAGTCCCTGCCGATCCCGAACGTCACCACCGACGCCGGGCTGTCGCCTCCGTTCAACGGGCTGTTCACGCTCTTCGGCCAGTTCTTCGACCACGGCGTGGACCAGACCGTGAAGGGCGGCGGCACCGTCTTCGTGCCGCTGAAGGACGACGACCCGCTGATCGCCGGCCCGGACCACAAGCTCGGCACCTCCGACGACCTGCGCCCGGACCTGCGGTTCATGGTGCTCTCCCGGGCCGCGAACCAGCCCGGCAAGGACGGCAAGCTGGGCACCGCGGACGACGTCCAGGAGGCCGCGAACACCGACACCCCGTGGGTGGACAACAGCCAGACCTACGCCTCGCACGCCTCGCACCAGGTGTTCCTGCGCGAGTACCAGGCGGTCGACGGCCGGCCCGTCGACACCGGCCGGCTGCTCACCGGTCCGGCCGGCACGCCGCTGGCCGGCGGCCAGGCCCGCTGGGTGGACGTGAAGAAGCAGGCCGCGGACCTGCTCGGCCTGAAGCTCGAGGACAAGGACGTGCTCAACGTCCCGATGCTGGCCGTGGACCCCTACGGCAACTTCCTCCCCGGCCCGGCGCGCGGGCTGCCGCAGTACGTCACGAAGACCGGCCTGGTCGAGGGCGACACCGCGAACCCGGTGCCGGTGCCCTCGAACGTGCTCACCTTCGACACCCCGTTCCTCACCGACATCGCGCACAACGCCGACCCGTCGCCGGCCGACGCCGACGGCGACCCGCGCACCCCGCCGGTCGCGCCGCGGCCCGACGACGACACCACCGCGTCGCACGACTTCGCCAGCCAGCCGCCCGGCACGTACGACGACGAGCTGCTCGACTCGCACTTCATCTGCGGTGACGGCCGCTGCAACGAGAACATCGGCCTGACCTCGATCCACCAGGTGTTCCACTCCGAGCACAACCGGCTCGTCGCGGACATGCAGAACACCCTCGAGTCGGACACCTCACCGGCCGGCGTCCAGGCGCTCGCGGCCTGGCAGCGCACCACCGGCCCGGCCGGCTGGGACTACGGGCAGCGGCTCTTCCAGGCCGCCCGGTTCGTCGACGAGATGGAGTACCAGCACACGGTCTTCGAGGAGTTCGCGCGCAAGGTGGTGCCGGCGATCCAGCCGTTCCACGTCTACCACGCGGACGTCAACGCGGCGATCCCCGCCGAGTTCGCGCACGCCGTGTACCGGTTCGGTCACTCGATGCTGACCGACACGATCGACCGCCGCGACGCGCAGGGCCGCAACTACAACATCCCGCTGCTGGACGGGTTCTTGAACCCCCCGGAGTTCAACCGCGACGCCGACGGCCACGTGGAGAGCTCGGAGAAGGCGGCCGCCGGCATCATGATGGGGATGTCGGACCAGACCGGCAACGAGATCGACGAGTTCGTGGTGGAGACGCTGCGCAACAACCTGCTCGGCCTGCCGCTGGACCTCGCCGCCATCAACCTGACCCGCGGCCGGTCCGAGGGCGTACTGCCGCTCAACCAGTTCCGTCGCCAGCTCTTCGAGAAGACCCACGACGCGCAGCTGAAGCCGTACACCAGCTGGGCCGACTACGGGCAGAACCTCAAGCACCCCGAGACGCTGGTCAACCTGGTCGCGGCGTACGGCACCTACCCGACGGTCACCGCCGCGAAGACGGTCGCGGACAAGCGCGCGGCCGCCCAGCTGGTCGTCGACCCGCCGAGCGGGGTGTCGCCGACCGCGGACCAGGTGGACTTCATGAACAGCACCGGTGCGTGGGCGGACCGGCCCGACGGGATGTCGACCACCGGCCTCGACGACGTGGACCTGTGGATCGGCGGCCTCGCGGAGAACACCCAGCTGTTCGGCGGCCACCTCGGCAGCACCTTCAACTACGTCTTCGAGAAGACCCTGACCGACCTGCAGAACGGCGACCGTCTCTACTACCTCGCGCGGACGCCGGGCATGAACCTGCGCACCGCGCTGGAGGGCAACTCGTTCGGCGAGATGGTGATGCGCAACGTGGACGGCGCGGACACGCTGAAGGCCGACGCGTTCGCGACCGCGGACTGCAAGTTCCAGCTCTCGCACCTCGCCGGTACGCCGGAGGGGTACGCCGTGGACGGCCCGAGCGTGGCCGACGACCCGGCCACCCCGGACTGCGACGAGCACGAGCTGCTGCTGCGCAAGCCCGATGGCACCATCCAGTACCGGGCCCGCAACTCCGTCGACCCGCCCGGCATCAACGGCCAGGGCGTCTACAACGGCACCGACGGCGCGGACAAGGTCGTCGGCGGCAACGACAACGACACCGTCTGGGGTGACGGTGGCGACGACGTCGTCGACGGCTACTTCGGTGACGACGTGGTGCTCGGCGGCGCGGGCGACGACCGGGTCACCGACGCCGGGGGCGCCGACGTGCTCCGCGGCGGTCCGGGCGACGACGCGCTCGACGCCGGCATCGGTGACGACATCGTCCAGGGCGGCGACGGCAAGGACCTGATCGACGGCGGCCAGAACGACAACGAGACGTTCGCCGGCGAGGGGGACGACTTCATCCGCGCCGGTGAGGGCGCCGACGCGGTGTTCGGCGACGGCGGCGACGACTGGATCGAAGGCGGCTCCGGGCAGGACCTGCTGCAGGGCGACCACGGCGCGCCGTTCTTCGACGACCCGGCCGAGCAGCGCCCCGGCAACGACGTGTTCGTCGGCCAGGTCGGTGAGAACGACTACGACGCCGAGGGCGGCGACGACATCATGTCGCAGAACGCCGCCATCGACCGCAACGCCGGTGCGGGTGGCTTCGACTGGGCGATCCACCAGTACGACACCGTCGGCGCCGACGACGACATGGAGATCAACAACAACCTCGGCCCGCTGCCGATCCAGGTGGTCGTGAACCGGGACCGGTGGCAGGAGGTCGAGGGCAACTCCGGCTCGCCGTTCGACGACGTCATCAAGGGCACCAACGACGTGCCGGCCGAGCTCGGCGGCGCCGGGTTCACCGGGTGCGACGTGCTCGACCAGGCAGGCGTGAACCGGATCAAGGGGCTCGGTGAGCTGGTGCCGCCGCTGACCGGCGACCTGTCCGCGGTCGAGGCGCTGTCGGCGGCCGGGGCCTGCCCGCTCGAGGGCGGCGTCTGGGGTGCCGGCAACATCCTGCTCGGCGGGGGCGGCAACGACACCATCACCGGCCGCGGCGGCGACGACATCATCGACGGCGACCGCGAGCTCCGGGTCCGGATCAGCGTGCGCACCGACCCGGCCGACCCGTCGACGGAGATCGGCAGCACCGACGCGCTCGAGCACGCGTACCTTCCGGACGACCCGACCACGCTGGAGTCGGCGATCTTCGACGGGAAGGTGAGCCCGCGCCAACTGGTCGCGGTGCGCGAGATCGTGGACTCCGGCAATTCCGGTGACGTCGACACCGCCGTGTTCAGCGGACCCCGCTCGTCGTACGACATCAGCACGAAGGGCGACACGGTGACGGTCGCCCAGACCGGCCAGAACCTGGTCGGCCAGAAGGTCTCCGACGGCACCGACACGCTGCGCAACGTCGAGCGGCTGCAGTTCAGCGACCAGACCCTGACCGCGAGCACGCCGGACCGGCCGACGTTCACCGCGGGCCCGGTCGCCGGCAACGGCACCGTGACGCTGAGCTTCTCGGCGGCCGCGGACGGGCTGCCGCCCACCACCGGCATCGACGTCGAGGCGCGGGTCGGCGGCACCGTGGAGCAGGTGATCTCGCTCGACGGGGCGGCGACCACCCGCACCCTGACCACGCTCACCAACGGCCGCACCTACACCTTCCGGGTCCGGGAGCGGAACCTGTTCGGGGCGGGGGAGTGGTCCGACGAGAGCGATCCGGTCACGGTGAACGGCACGATGACGGCGCCGACCGACGTGGTCGCGATCGCGGGCAACGCGTACGCGCAGGTGAGCTGGACGCCGGGGGAGGCCGGTGGGTTCAAGCAGACCGGCTGGCGGATCGACGTCCGCACCCACGCCGGCCTGGTGCGCACCGTCGACGTGCACGACCCGGCGACGACCGAGTACTTCGTCACGGGTCTGCGCAACGGCACCCGCTACACGTTCGTGGTGCACCCGCTGACCGCGGCGGGCGCGGGACCGGCGTCCGACGCCTGCGAGTCGGTGCTGCCGCAGGGCCCGCCCGGCGCCCCGGTGATGCGCTCGTCGCTGCGCGGTGCCACCGGCGGCCCGCTCACGCTGACGGCGCGCTGGTCGGTGCCGAACGCCGGCGGCTCGCCGGTGCTGCGCCAGCGGCTCACGGTGACCCGTCTCGCCGCGACCGGTTACCGCGCCGTCGGGACCAGCACGGTGTCGCTCGGCGGCAGTGCGCGCTCGCGCACACTGCGGCTGACCGCCGGTCGGTACCGGTTCACGGTGACCGTGGTGACCACCTTCGGCACGGCCACCTCCGGGTGGTCGACGGTCTCGCGGCCGCGCTGACCCGTCGCTAGCCGACCTGGCCGGGTGGTGCGTCCACGAGACGCACCACCTGGTCGATGCCGGTGATCGGGAACATCCTCCGGACGTGCGGCTGCGCGCCGGCGACGGTCAGGCGTGCGCCCCTCACCTCGAGCAGCCGGTGCGCCTTGATGAACGTCGCGAGCCCGCTGGAGTCGACGAAGTCCACGTCGGCGAGGTCGACGGTGACCCGGGTGGCCTCGCCCTCGACCGCCACCTCGACGACGGCCGCGACCACGGCGGGTCTGGACCGGACACCCGCGCCGAGGCCCGATTTCCCCCCGGACCGGCTATCGACGTAGGTCGTACGACCTATGTCGGGGTAGTCCGAATGGGCCAGGGTCGGCACGATTCGTCGAGGACTTGGGGGGACGCACCGCATCGATTGGAGACTCACGAATGTTGTCCTCGCTCAGGCGTCCCCGCGTCGTCACCCGCACGGTGGCGGTCCTGGCGGCGCTCCTCCTGCCCGCCTTCGGGTACACGGCTCTCTCGGGCCCCGCTCATGCCGCATCGTCGACGGGCTGCGAGAACGGCGGGTTCTCGGTGCTCGGCAAGTCCGGGACGTTCACCGGCACGGTGCCTGCGCCGGCCGGCCGGTTCCGGGTGCAGGGTCGCTACGCCCAGTTCGACGTCGACCCGGCCGACTTCGCCGTCTACGACCAGGCGTTCACCGGCGCCCCCAACCCGCTCGACCAGACCGGTGGCCGCTTCACCCCGATCTACGCCAGCAAGGTGCCCGACCACCGGGGCCTGACCCTGACCAGCCCGATCACCGTCGAGCTGTCCGGCGGCGACCTGGTGATCTCGCGCACCGGCCCCGGGCTGTCCATGAAGCTGCAGGCCAAGGACTGCGCCAACGGCGGCATCTTCCAGATGGAGCCGTCGCGCGGTGACGGCACCCGCACCAGGATCGTGCACCGGCTCGCGCCGAGCGCGTTCTACTACGACAACCCGAACTTCCGCGCGCACCTGGGCGAGTTCCTCGGCTCCGAGTGCACCAGCGTCCAGACCGGCCCGCCGAGCAAGTTCTGCGTGCAGGTCACCCCGCGCGTGAACATCGGCAACGACGTCTCGCCCGACTTCGTGGTCCGCGACAGCTCCCAGGTCGCGACCCGGATCCGGCAGGCCGCCTGTGGCCCGGACTTCACCAACAACCTCGGGCTGTCCGAGACCCGCGACCACTGTGGCGGCATGTCCGTGTGGGACGTCGCCAGCGGCGGCCGGCTCGGCATGGTGACCGGTGAGGACGCCACCGAGGTGGCGAACCCGCCGACGACCTGCACGCACCAGTGCCAGGCGCAGAACCAGGTCCGCGGCCGACTGGCCAACCTGGGCTCGCCCTTCCCGGTGCCGGCCGGCAGCCGGCTCACGCCGCGGGAGTCAACCGACGGGCTGAACGCCCCGCTCACGGCTCCGTAAGGAGTCCGCACGCCCTCGCCCGGGAGTCCGTCTGGGGGACCCCCGGGCGAGTGGTGTGTCAGCGGTCGGCGGGGTGTCGGCCGTGCTAGCGGGCGAGTGTCCGCTTCTTTACTTGTGGTGCTACGACCAGGGGACAACTGTCCGGCTGCCCGCGTCCGCACTCATGCTTCCTGTCAGGTCGGCGACGCCCCGCCGGCTGACGGAGGACCTGGGGAGCAACCATGGACAGCAAGCACCGCAGCACGCAGCGCCTCGTCGGCGCGGCCACGGCGACCGCCTTCGCCCTGATCGGCACGCTGGCCCTCGCCACGCCGTCGGCGTCCGCGGTCTCGGCCGACCGCGACCACGACGGGATGCCGAACCGCTGGGAGGCCGCGCACGGCCTCAACCCGCGGGTCGCCAACGGCGGCGGCGACGCGGACCACGACCGGCTGAGCAACCTCGCAGAGTTCCGGCACCGCACGGACCCGCGCGACGAGGACAGCGACAACGACGGCATGGACGACGGCGACGAGGTCCGCGACGGCCGTGGCTCGACGAACGTCCGCGACCGCGACACCGACGACGACGGCCGTCTCGACGGCGACGAGGACGCCGACCACGACGGCGTGCGCAACGAGGACGAGGACGACGCGTCCGAGACTTGCCTCTTCAACGACGACGACCGCGACCACGACGGTGTCGCCGACGAGGACGAGAACGAGCAGCACACCTCGGTCCGCGACCGCGACAGCGACGACGACGGCGTGCTCGACGGCGCCGAGGACCCTAACCACGACGGCGTCACCAACGAGGACCTCGACGACCACGCCGACGACGAGTGCGAGAACGAGACCGAGGACGCCGACGACTTCCTCGGCACCATCGCCTCGTACGACGCGACCACCGGCGCGCTGGTCATCATGCTGTCCGACGGCGTGACCACCGTGACCCACACGGTCACCGACGCCACCGACGTCGAGCTCGGCCACGGCCAGAAGAGCGACACCAGCCTGCTGGTGGCCGGCACCGGCGTCGACGAGATCCTGCTCGCCGCGGACGGCACCCTCTCCGAGGTCGAGATCACCCCGGCAGCGCCCTGATCCCCAGGTCCGGCGAAGAGCGACGGCCCGTCCCTGCCAGGGGCGGGCCGTCGGCCTGTCCGGTCGGCGACGCTCTCACCCGCCACGGGTGAAGCGGCGCGGCACCTCGCCCGGCGACCCTGGCCAGGCCGTCGAGAGCCCCAGGAGGGAGTGCCATGGCCGTTGAACCGTCCGAAGAAGCCGCCGCACTGTTCGGGAACCGGTTCCTCACCGAGGAGGTGCCGACCCACGACTTCCCCGAGGCCGGGATGTCGGCGACCGACGCGATGCGCCTGGTGGCCCTCGACGTGGCGCTCGAAGGGCTGCCGATCCGGAACCTCGCCACCTTCGTCACCACCTGGATGGAACCCGAGGCGAACCGGCTCATCGCCGAGAACCTGCACCGCAACTTCATCGACCACGCCGAGTACCCCCGCACCGCCGAGATCGAGCAGCGCTGCATCCGGATGCTGGCCGACCTCTTCCACGCACCGGGGGAGACCGTCGGCGCGCGGACCCAGGGGTCGTCCGAGGCGATCATGCTGGGTGCGCTGTCGATGAAGTGGAAGTGGCGCGAGCGGCGCCAGTCGGCCGGCCGTCCCACGTCGAGCCCGAACCTGGTCTTCGGCGGCGACGTGCACGTGGTCTGGGAGAAGTTCTGCCGGTACTTCGACGTGGAGCCGCGGATCGTCCCGCTGCAGAAGGGCAAGTACACGATCGGCCCCGAGGACGTGCGGCCGCACGTGGACGAGAACACCATCGGCGTCGCGGCCGTGCTCGGCACCACGTTCACCGGCCACAAGGACGACATCGTCGGCATCAACGACCTGCTGGTGCGGACCAAGCGCGAGCAGGGGATCGACGTACCCCTGCACGTGGACGGGGCGAGCGGCGGGTTCGTGTGGCCGTTCCTCTACCCGGACTCGCCGTGGGACTTCCGCCTCGAGCAGGTGCGCTCGATCAACGTGTCGGGGCACAAGTTCGGGCTGGTGTACCCGGGCGTGGGCTGGCTGGTCTTCCGCGAGAAGGACGACCTCGCGCACGACCTGGTCTTCGAGGAGAACTACCTGGGCAAGACCGACGCGACGTTCACGCTGAACTTCTCCACCGGCTCCTCGATGGTGCTCGCGCAGTACTACAACCTGATCCGCTACGGCCGCGAGGGCTACACCTACATCATGCGGAGCATGCAGGAGAACGCGCGGGTGCTGGCCGAGAAGCTCGACGCGATGGGGCTGTTCGAGGTGATCGGGGAGCACGACGAGCAGCTGCCACTCGTCGCCTTCCGGCTCCGCGGCGACCAGGGGTACGACGAGTTCGACCTGGCCTGGCAGCTCTCCGCGGAGCGGGGCTGGATGGTGCCGGCGTACACGCTGCCGCCGGACGCGCAGGACGTGACGATCATGCGCGCGCTGGTGAAGCAGACGTTGAGCCGCGAGAGCGTCGACACGCTCGCCGCCGACATCGAGGAGGCCTGCCGGACGCTGGCGGTCAAGGGTGGGGCGCACGAGTCCGAGCGCCGGAAGATCAAGGTCGGGTCCGGGCACTGAGGCGTGCGACCCTGCGGCCGGGCGGCGTCGGCCATCAGCTCGGTCGGACGGGTCGCCTCGGCGCCGGTCGGCGGCGAGTCGAACACGCTCGCGCCGAAGTCTGCGAGCCAGCGGTGGGACAGCTTCAGGAAAGGGTCGGACGGTCGAGGCTCGAAAGTCGTCCGACCTGTCCGGGTATCACGGGAATGTGCGGTTCCCGTCTCCGGGACGCGCCGAAAAGCCGGGGTCGGACGGGACAGATCTCGATAGCGTTTCGACCATGTTCGCTGCGCTCGGTCGCTTGGTGGCCCATCGGCCCTGGTACGTCGTCGCCGCCTGGGTGGTCGCGGCCGTGGTGGTGGTGTCCACGGCGCCGGCGTTGACGTCGACGCAGGACCAGTCGGAGTTCCTGCCGCGGCACTACGAGTCGGTGCAGGCGCAGGCCCTGCAGCAGAAGGCGTTCCCGGAGCGCGGCGAGATCGGCGCGATCGTGGTCTTCGACCGGTCCGACGGGGGCCGGCTCAGCCGGCAGGACCAGGCGAAGGTCGCGCAGATCGCCACCCGCCTCAACACCGAGGACTGGAAGAGCCTCGGCACCGCCGCCGCCACGCCGGGCTCCCACAACGGCCTGGTGCAGGCGATCTTCATGACCGTGCAGAAGGGCAAGAACGCCTTCGACCCCGCGGCGATGGACGACGCGAAGAAGCTGCGGTCCGACCTGGAACCGCTGGTCGCCGACACCGGCCTGAGCACCGGCGTGACCGGCCCGGCCGCGCAGTCGCTGGACTCCCAGGAGTCCTCGGAGACCGCGCTCGCCATCGTCGGGATCGCGACCGTCGCGCTGATCGTCGGCCTGCTCGCGCTGATCTTCCGCAGCGTCCTGGTCTCACTGATGCCGATCATCGTGGTCGGCATCGTGTCGTTCGTGGCCACCGGTCTGATCGCGATCGCCAACGAGGCGTTCGACCTCAAGGCGGACAGCTCGATCCAGGTCATCCTGGTGGTGGTGCTCTACGGGATCGGCACCGACTACATCCTGTTCTTCCTGTTCCGCTACCGAGAAGCGCTCCGCAACGGCGAGGAGAGCCGCCCGGCCGTCGCCCATGCCGTCGAGCGCGCGGGTGAGGCGATCGCGTCCGCCGGCGGCGCCGTGATCGTGTCGTTCATGGCGCTGGTGCTCTCGTCACTGGTGCTGTTCCGGGCGATCGGCCCGGCCCTCGCGATCGCGGTCGCCACCACCGTCGTCGCCGCGCTCACGCTCGTCCCGGCCGTGGTCTCCCTGATCGGCAGCCGCGCGATCTTCTGGCCGTCGAAGTCGTGGCGCACGGAGCCCGACGCGACCCGGTTCCGCGCGCTCGGCGCTTCGCTGGCGAGGCGGCCGGTCCGCTACGCGGCGTCCGCGGCCGGTCTGCTCGCGGTGCTGTCCGTCTTCGCGCTCGGCTTCACACCGACGTTCGACTTCTCGGACAGCGGCAGCTCGAGCGACGCCGAGTCCGTGGTCGCGTTGAAGACCTTCCAGAAGGGACAGGCCCGCGGGGCGGCCGACCCCACGTCGGTGCTGGTCACCTCGACCGACGGCAGCCCGCTGAGCTCCACCGAGCTCACGTCGTACGCCGAACGGCTCGGCCAGGTCGACGGGGTCGCGCAGGCGGGCCTCGCCGGCCAGACCAAGGACGGGTCGACCGCGGTGGTCAGCCTGGTGCTCGCCGACGACCCGGCGTCCGACGCGGCGCTCGCGAACGTGCGCGGGCCGATCCGCGCCGCCGCGCACAGCGCCGCCCCCGAGGGCACCCAGGCGCTGGTCGGCGGGACCACGTCGGTGTTCGTCGACCTGCGCGACGCGATGGACCGCGACTACTCCGTCGTGTTCCCGGTCGCCGCGCTGGTGATCATGCTGATCCTGGCGCTGCTGCTGCGCAGCCTGGTCGCGCCGTGGTACCTGATGGCCTCGGTCGGCCTGGGCTTCGGCGCCACCCTCGGCGCGACGGTGATCGTCTTCCAGCACCTGCTCGGCCAGGACGGCCTGATCTTCATGCTGCCGATCTACATCTACCTGTTCGTGGTCGCGCTCGGCACCGACTACAACATCCTGATGATCGCCCGGCTGCGCGAGGAGGCCAGGGGAGGGCTCGAGCCGAGACCGGCCGCGGCGAAGGCCATCGAGCACGCCGGGCCGACCGTGGCCGCTGCGGGCGTGATCCTGGCCGGCACCTTCGCCTCTCTGATGCTGGGCGGCAACGCGCTGCTGCAGTCGATGGGCTTCGCACTGTCGATCGGGATCCTGATCGCGGCGTTCGTGATGGCGCTGTTCCTGACCCCGTCGCTGACCGCGCTGATCGGCCACGCGGCCTGGTGGCCCGGGCACGCCGACCAGGGGCCGGAGCCAGGCCCGACCGAGCCCGCGGCCGAGGAGGAGTCCGAGCCCGCCTACGAGCGCTGAGCCGGTCCACCCGTTCCGGGTGGTGCCGGCGCCAGGGGGTGGGTGCACCCTGCCGGGGTGAACCGGCGGTTGGCCCTGTTGCTGTCGATGGCGATGTTCGTCCTCGTCGTCGACACGTCGCTGATGAACGTGTCGATCTCGGCAGTGGTGCGCGACCTGGACACCACGGTCAGCGGCGTGCAGGGCGCGATCGCGCTCGAGGCGCTGGTCTCGGCGGCGTTCATCCTGATCGGCAGCAAGGTCGGCGACCTGTTCGGCCGCAAGCGGGCCTACGCCCTCGGGCTGGTCGGGTACGGCATCGGCGCGATCGCGATGACGCTGGCTCAGGGGCTGACCGCGATCCTGGTGTTCTGGGCGATCATCGGCGGCCTCGGTGCGTCGCTGCTGCTGCCGGCCATGCAGTCGCTGATCCACGGGAACTTCGAGGGCGCCGCGCAGAAGCAGGTCTACGCGATGGTGGGTGCGGCGGCGGCCATCGCGGCGGCGGTCGGTCCGTTGCTCGGCGGCCTGGTCACGACGTACCTGTCCTGGCGGGTGGGGTTCCTCGTCGAGGCCGTCGTGATCGCGGTGGTGCTCTCCGGGCTGGGGCTGGTCCGCGACGCGCCGTACACCGGCTCCCGGGAGATCGACGGCGTCGGGGCGGTGCTGTCCGTGGTCGGCATGGGCGGCGTGGTGCTCGGCATCCTGGTCTGGCAGGAGGGCGGCGAGCTCGTCGGCCTGCTGATCACCCTCGGCGTCGTGGCACTCGTGCTGCTGGCCACCTGGCTGCGGCGCCGCAAGGCGGCCGGCCGTGCCGCCCTGATCGACCCCGGCCTGTTCGACGCCAAGCCGTTCCGACTGGGCATCTCGGGCCAGCTGCTGCAGCAGATCTCCCTGGGTGGGTTGATGATCGTGCTGCCGCTCTACCTGCAGATGGTGCTGGAGTACGACGCCCTCGAGGCGGGTCTCTCCATCGCGCCGCTGTCGCTGAGCATGTTCGCCGTCGCCCTCCTCGCGGGCCGGCGCGCGGCCAAGACGCGGGCCGCCGACGTGATCCGGCTCGGGTTCGGCCTGCTGGTCCTCGGCGTGGCCGTGCTCGAGCCCCTCGTGCCTCGCGCCGACTCCGGGTTCGACCTGCTGCTGCCGCTGCTCGTCGCCGGCTCCGGACTGGGCCTGCTGGTCTCGCAGCTGAACAACTACACGCTGGCGCCGATCTCGGAGGAGCGGGTCAGCGAGGCCGCCGGGGTGAACTCCGCCGGCGGCTCGTTCGGCCTCTCCTTCGGGCTGGCCTTCGGTGGCGCGATCATGCTCGCCACCCTCTCCGCCAGCTTCACCGCGATGGCGGACGACAGCACCGTGCTCGCTCCGGCCGAGCAGCAGCAGGTGGCCACCGTCCTCGAGGACGACGCCCAGGTGATGAGCAACACCCAGCTCGACCAGCAGCTCGCGGGCCAGCCCGCCGCCACCCGCGCGGAGATCCTCAGCATCAACACCGACGCCCGCCACCGGGCGCTCCAGGTCGCCCTGCTGGTGCCCCTGCTCGCGGGCGCGCTGGGGTTCGTGACCGCCCTCCGCATGCGACGCCTCCCCGAGCCCGCGCGCCGCGACCTGGGCCTGGTCGGCGACTGACGTCCGCCGGCCCGCTGGTTGGGGTGCGGGCGGGCTACCGCGAGCCTCGAAACCAACCCGTCCGCGCCGGATTTCGTCCACAGGCATCAGTAGAGAATCCCTTTCCACAGCAGGGGATTCGGCCCGGAAACTGTCGGTGCCGACTGCTTGGATGGACTCATGTCCGACCCCGCAACGCTCCTCGACCTCGACGCGACATCCGCGCTCGAGTCGGTGGTGCGTGAGCAGCGGGTTGCGGCGCGGGCGGAGGCGAACCGGCTGGCGGCGGTCGTGGCGTTCTGCGACTGCCACCCGGTGGTCGACGAACGGGACATCGCGGCGGCGTGGCCGGTGGAGATCAGCCTGGACGGCGAGCCCGTCGGACCGCCCTTGAACGGCGAAGGGTGCCCGCAGGTGACCGAGGACGCCGTGCACGAGCTCTGCGCGGCGCTGGGCATCAGCCACCACACCGCGCTGCGTCTGGTCGGCCAGACCCTGGAGCTCCGGTTCCGCCTCCCACGCCTCTGGCGGCTCGTGCACGAGCTCACGTTGCCGGCGTGGCAGGCGCTCAAGGCCGCCGAGCAGACCATCCCGCTGTCGCCGGAGGCGGCGGCGTTCGTGGACCGGCACCTCGCCGTCGCCGGGAAGCGCGGTCGCCTCACCGGCCAGACCATCAGCGCCACGGTCGGGCTGGCGGAGGCACGGTTCGACCCGGAGCGGGCCCGCACCCGCGAGCAGGACGCGCTGGCCGCACGCGGGGTCTGGTTCGACATCAGCCCCGACACTCCCGCCACCACCGACGTGTACGCCCGGCTCGACACGTTGGACGCCCAGGCGTTGGACGAGACCGTCAGCGACCTCGCGACGACGTTGGGCCGGCTGGGCGACCAGTCACCCCTAGACACGAGACGGGCGACCGCGCTGGGGATGCTGGCCGACCCCCAGCACGTCCTCGACCTCGACATGCCGGCCCCGGCCCGACCGGTGACGACTCCGATCCTGTACCTGCACGTGGACGCCGACGACCTCGAGACCGGCACCGCCGGCAGCATCGAGAAGCTCGGCCCCGCCACCCTCGCCCTGATCGCCACCTGGCTCGAACGGGTCGGCAAGGTCCGGATCCAGCCGGTCCTGGACATGAGCACGTCAGGGGCGGTGGACCGGCACGACCCACCCGAGTGGATGCACACGCTGGTGGTGCTGCGGGATCGGCACTGCGTGTTCCGGGGCTGCCGCACCGCCGCCCGGTCCTGCGACCTCGACCACATCACTCCGTACGAGGAGCACGGCCCGCCCGGCCAGACCTCACCGAAGAACCTCGCGCCCCTGTGCCGGCGACACCACAACCAGAAGACCCACCACGGCTGGCGATACCAACGCACCGACGACGGCTACGAATGGCGCAGCCCGCTCGGCCGAGAACACCTCGTCCCGCACCTCAACTGAGCAACGTGCACGCGTGTGACCCGACCACCCCCTCCGGTGGCCGGGCCACACCCATGCCCGTGGCCGACCGAGGGGTGCGCAGGGGGTGCGGCGGAGCGCGTCAAGCGGCTTGGCCGCGGC
>JABFXA010000348.1 GCA_013361955.1 Nocardioidaceae bacterium | reverse complement strand
CGGCCACCGCCTGCACCCACTGGGCCCGCCCGATCTCGGCGTCGTCGGCGGGGACCATCGAGTTGTTCGACATGTTCTGCGCCTTGTACGGCGCGACCCGCACGCCGCGGCGCGCGAACGCCCGGCACAGCCCGGAGGCGACCACCGACTTGCCCGCGTCCGACGTCGTCCCGGCCACCAGCAGCGCGCTCACAGCACCGCCTCCCCGAGCACTCCCGGCGTCGTGACGAGCGGCGCCCGTCCGGGCGGCACGTCGGCCAGCCCCGGTCCGCCGTCGCGCACCCAGCCGGCGATCGCGTCCACCGCGTCAGTGTCCAGCACCGCGCGCAGCCACACCGCGCGGCCGCCGGCCAGCCGGCCCTCGGCACCCGGCTGGACCACGACCACGTTCGACTTCTCGCACGCGAGCAGGCAGGTCGAGACCTCGACGCGCGCACCGGCGCCGGCCGTCGCCACCAGCCGGTCCAGCAGCCCGTCGTGGTCGACCCCCGGGTGCTTGCCGGTGGTGCCGCAGCAGCAGTCGCGGCAGACCCGGACCCGCGTCAAGTCCGGGCGGCCTGCCGGTCCCGGTCCGGTACGTCGGCCGCGTCGCGCGTCACGAGCAGCCCGAACGCCAGGCCGAGCACCAGCCACATCGCACCGAGCTGCATCAGTGACGCCACCCGGAAGTCCCAGACCAGCGCCGCGGGCACGTCGGACGGGATCCGGTCCGGCGTACCGGGAAGCAGCCACAGGGCCAGCGCGCCCAGCGCCACCGTGGCGGTCACGACCGCGCTGACCCGCACCGGCCCGTCGGTGCCGCGCGAGCGCAGCCGGGCGTCGAGCGCGGAGACCACGCCGACCAGCAGCAGCCCGACGAGCAGCGCGAGCACGTAGACCAGCGTGCGCCGGGTGACGGTCGACGGATCGCCGACCGCCGGCGGGTTCGACGGGATCGCCAGCGCGGGCAGCAGCACGAAGACGCCGTACCCGAACGCCGCCAGCCACAGCGACCGCGCGTGGTCGCCGAGCCCGGGCAGCCGGTGCCGGGTCCTCGCGAACACCACCGCGAACACTAGGCCGAACAGCACGCCGGCCAACGCAGCGGTGGCCGCCCCGAAGAACACCTGGGCGGTGCGGGACACGATCTCGTCGTCGTGGTGGTGCGCGCTGGTCATCCGGGCGTCCTCGATCGCGAGGGCGCGCCGGATCACCGGCTCGGTGTGCAGCCACATGACCAGGGCAGCGACGAGCCCGGCGGCCGCGCCGGAGAGAGCTCCGTCACGCAGCAGCCGTGAGAAGCGCACGGCGCCTGCCGCTCAGTGGCAGGGCACGCCGAGGGCGTGCCGCGCGTCGTGCGTCACCTCGTGCACCCAGGTGGCCTGGGCGGCGGTGAGCAGCGTGCCGTTCTCCTGCAGCAGCAGGTAGAGCGTGACCAGCGCGAACGCGACCAGCGCCCAGGCCCACAGCGGGACGGCGACGGGCGCAGGGGTGGGGACAGCAGCGGACTCGGCCATGACTGACCTTTCCTTCCATACCTCGTGGACAGATCACGCCGCAGCCGGTCTCCTGGCTTCCGGATCGACGCCCGTCTCCTGCCTTCCCGGTGCACGTGCACCAGTGGCGGGTGGGAGGGGGCTCCCCGGTCACAGTGGCGAGGACCACGCCGGAATCGCACCGGCTTCCCGAACACTGCGGCTGTCGGCACCCTCTCACACGTGCCCGCGGGGGAGGAAGGACCCGCTCGCTAGCGTGGACGCCATGACGTCGACGTTCCAGCTGCCCGAGGCGCTGGAACGCCGACGGGAGCTCGGGCCGACCTGGGGCGCCTGGCTCGACGTGCTGCCCGGCCGGGTGCACGAGCTCGCCGACGAGTGGGAGCTGACCTTCGACGGCGACGCGATGCACGGCTTCGGGTCGGTGGTGGTGCCGGTGCGCGAGGCCTCGGGCCGGGCCTCGGTGCTCAAGGTGTCGTTCGACGGCGACCAGGAGGGCCTGCACGAGGCGCTCGGCCTGCAGCACTGGGACGGCAACGGCACCGTGCGGATGTACCGCGCCGACCCGCGCCGCCGCGCCCTCGTGCTCGAACGGCTCGACTCCGGCCGCGACCTCGACGCCCTGCCGGTGCTGGAGGCGTGCGAGGTGGTGGCCGCGATGTACGAGCGCCTGCACGTCCCGGCGCTGCCGCGGCTGCAGCGGCTCTCGACGTACATCGACCGCTGGACGGAGCGCCTCGCGCTGCTGCCCGCCGACTCCGCCGTCCCGCACCGGCTCGTCGAGCAGGCGGTGTCGCTGGGCCGCGCCTTCGTCGCCGACCCGGACACCGACGCCGTGATGATCCACGGCGACCTGCACTTCCAGAACGTCCTCGCCGCCGACCGCGAGCCGTGGCTGGTGATCGACCCCAAGCCGATGGCCGGCGACGCGCACTACGAGATCGCGCCGATGCTGTGGAACCGGTGGGAGGAGGCGGTCGCCACCGGCGACGTCCGCTTCGCGCTGCGCCGCCGGTTCCACACGATCGTCGACGCCGCCGGCCTCGACGAGGACCGGGCCCGCCACTGGGTGGTGGTCCGCGAGCTGCACAACGTGCTCTGGGTGATCGAGGACGCCGCGACCATGTCCCGCCCGCTGAGCGCGGAGGACCGCGACGACATCACGGTCGCCGTCACCATCGCCAAGGCCGTCCAGGACTGAGCCGCGAAACGCCCGTGCGGTCGCCGCGCCGGTCGGGGAGGATGGCGCCCATGAGCACCCCGTACGTCGCGTCCGTCAACGTCGGCACCCCGGTCGACGCGGACTGGGCCGGCACCCTGCGCCGTACCGCGATCAAGAAGCACGCCGTGCAGGGGCCGGTGCGCGTGCACACGCTCGGCGTCGAGGGCGACCAGGTCGCCGACACCAAGCACCACGGCGGCGTCTACCAGGCGGTCTACGCGTTCGCGCAGGAGGACCTCGACGTCTGGACCGGGCGGCTCGGGCAGCGGGTGCCGCCCGGCCTGTTCGGGGAGAACCTCACCACCGTCGGCCTCGACGTCAACGAGGCCGTCCTCGGGTCGCACTGGCGCATCGGCACCGCGCTGCTGCAGCCGATCGAGGTCCGCATCCCGTGCTCGGTGTTCAAGGGCTGGCTCGGGCTGAACGACTACGACGACGCCCGCTGGGTGCGCCGCTTCACGGCCGAGGGCCGGCCCGGGCCGTACCTCCGGGTCCTCGAGGAGGGCGTCCTGCGGGCGGGCGACGAGATCGTGGTCGAGCACGTGCCCGACCACGGCGTCACGGTGGCCACCATGTTCGCCGCGATGACCACCGACCGGTCCCGGCTGCCGGAGCTCGCCCGCGTCGACGGCCTGCCCGCCGCGGTCTACGACGAGGTGCGCGCGTACGTCGCGAAGGGTGCATGATCGAGGTGTTCGCACGGTCGGGGCCTGGACCGGGCCGGCCGGGAGGACGCTAACCTACCCTTCGGTAGCCGGGTGCTCTACCTTGTGCTGCAACCAGGTCCGGGGGCGTGCCCGGACGCCCGCGAGTCCAGGAGAGAGATGTCCAGCGCCGTCAAGCACGACATGACCCTCGTCGACAACCGGGCTCCCAACGTCGGCCGCCAGTTCTTCGACCGCGTCGAGGCGACCCCGCACCGGGAGGCCTACCGCTACCCGAAGGGGGACCGCTGGGAGTCGCAGACCTGGAAGGAGACCGGCGAGCACGTCACCAGGCTCGCCGCCGGCCTGGTCGCCCTCGGCCTCGAGCCGGAGCAGCGCGTCGGCATCGCGTCGGGCACCCGCTTCGACTGGATCCTGGCCGACCTCGCGGTGATGTGCGCCGGCGGCGCGACCACCACGGTCTACCCCTCGACGATCGGTGAGGACGTCGGCTACATCCTCGCCGACTCCGAGTGCCGGGTGGTGTTCGCCGAGGACGACACCCAGATCGCCAAGCTCACCGAGCGCAAGTCCGAGCTGCCGCACCTGGAGAAGGTGATCACCTTCGACGGCGCGACCGACGACGACTGGGTGATCGGCATGGCCGACCTCGAGAAGCTCGGCGAGAAGCTGCTCGCCGACCGGCCCACCGCCGTGCAGGAGCGCATCGACGCCACCGGCCCCGACGCGCTGGCCACCCTGATCTACACCTCCGGCACCACCGGGCGGCCCAAGGGCGTGCGGCTGCGGCACTCCTCGTGGACCTACGAGGGTGCCGCGATCCAGGCACAGGGCATCCTCGACGAGAACGACCTGCAGTTCATGTGGCTGCCGATGGCGCACTCCTTCGGCAAGGTGCTGCTGTCCACCCAGCTCGCCTGCGGCTTCGCGACCGCGGTCGACGGCCGGGTCGACAAGATCATCGACAACCTGGCCGTCGTCCGCCCGACGTTCATGGGCGCGGCGCCGCGCATCTTCGAGAAGGCGCACGGCCGGATCGTCACCATGCAGGCGTCCGAGGGCGGCCTGAAGGAGAAGATCTTCAAGCAGGCCTTCAAGGTCGGGCTCGAGCGCGACCGGCTGGTGCGCGAGGGCAAGCCGGTGCCGTTCCTGCTCGCCAGGCAGCACCAGCTCTTCGACAAGCTGGTGTTCTCCAAGATCCGGGAGCGCTTCGGCGGCCGGGTGCGGTTCTTCATCTCCGGTGCGGCCGCGCTGAACCGCGAGATCGCGGAGTGGTTCCACGCCGCCGGCATCGTGATCCTCGAGGGCTACGGCATGACCGAGTCCTCGGCCGGCTCGGTGGTCAACCACCCCGACGACTACAGGTTCGGCAGCGTCGGCCAGGTGTTCCCGGGCAGCGAGCTCAAGATCGCCGAGGACGGCGAGATCCTGATCAAGGGCCCGGGCGTGATGGAGGGCTACCACAACCTCCCCGAGCAGACCGCCGAGACGCTGTCCGACGACGGCTGGCTGCACACCGGCGACATCGGCGAGATCGACGCCGACGGCTTCCTGCGGATCACCGACCGCAAGAAGGACCTGTTCAAGACCTCCGGTGGGAAGTACATCGCGCCGTCGGCGATCGAGTCGCAGTTCAAGGCGATCTGCCCCTACGCCAGCCAGTTCCTGGTGCACGGCAGCGAGCGCAACTTCGTGGTCGCGCTGATCACCCTCGACCCGGACGCGATGGAGGGCTGGGCGGCCGAGAACGGCATGGCCGGCGCGTCGTACGCCGACATCGTCGGCTCGCAGCAGGTCCACGACCTCGTCGGCGGCTACGTGGAGACCCTCAACCAGCGGCTGAACCGCTGGGAGACCATCAAGAAGTGGATCCTGCTCGACCACGACCTGAGCGTCGAGTCCGGCGAGCTCACCCCGTCGCTGAAGGTGAAGCGCAAGGTCGTCGAGCAGAACTACAAGGACGACATCGAGAAGCTCTACGCCTGACCCGACCGCGGGCCAGCGCGCTCGCCCCCCGACCTAGGATGGCGCGGTGCCGTCCGTCCTGCCCGAGGGTGAGCCCGCGCCGGCCGACGGCTCCCTGCCGACGAGCGCGCTGACCGGCGTCGGGCAGCGGCCGTTCGGGTTCTACGTGCACGTGCCGTTCTGCACGGTGCGGTGCGGCTACTGCGACTTCAACACCTACACGGCGACCGAGCTCGGCGACGCCCCCGGCGCCTCCCGCGCGACGTACGCCGACGCGGCGGTCGCCGAGGTGCGGCTGGCCCGCCGGGTGCTCGGCGAGGCCGACGTCCCGGTCGCCACGGTGTTCTTCGGCGGCGGTACGCCGACCCTGCTGCCGCCGCGCGACCTGGCCCGGGTGGTCGCGGCGATCGACGAGGAGTTCGGGCTCGCCGACGACGCCGAGGTGACCACCGAGTCCAACCCGGACAGCGTCACCGCCGCCGACCTGGCCCGGCTGCGCGAGGGCGGGATCAACCGGGTGTCGTTCGGCATGCAGTCGTCGGTGCCGCACGTGCTGCGGGTGCTCGACCGCACCCACGACCCCGCGCGGGTCCCGCACGTGGTCCGGTGGGCCCGGGCGGCCGGCTTCGAGCAGGTCAGCCTGGACCTCATCTACGGCACGCCGGGGGAGTCGGCCGACGACTGGGCGGCGTCGCTCGAGGCCGCGCTGGCCTGCGAGCCCGACCATCTCTCGGCGTACTCGCTGATCGTGGAGGAGGGCACGGCGCTGGCACGGCGGGTCCGTCGCGGCGAGCTGCCGATGCCCGACGACGACGACCTCGCGGACAAGTACCTCGCCGCCGACGACGCCCTGGAGAAGGCCGGGCTGCGCTGGTACGAGGTGTCGAACTGGGCGCGCGACCGAGACGCCGCCTGCCGGCACAACCTGGGCTACTGGACGGGCGCCGACTGGTGGGGCGTCGGCCCGGGTGCGCACAGCCACGTCGGCGGCACCCGGCGGTGGAACGTCAAGCACCCGACGGCGTACGCCGCCCGCATCGGCGCCGGGGACAGTCCCGCCCACGCGCGCGAGGTGCTCGACCCGGAGACCCGGCGCGTGGAGCGGGTGCTGCTCGAGACCCGGCTGCGGCAGGGGCTGGACGTCGACGTGCTCGACGACGCCGGACGGGCGGTGCTGCCCGGGCAGGCCGCCCAGGGCCTGGTCGACCCGGCGGCGCTGGGTCAGGGGCGGGTGGTGCTCACGACGCGGGGCCGGCTGCTGGCCGACGCGGTGGTGCGCGACCTGCTCACGTGATGAAGCGGATCGTCAGCGGGTAGCGGTAGTCCTCGAAGCTGCCCGCCTTGACCGCGGCGATGATCTGGAACACCAGTGCGGCGATCCAGGTCGCGATGAACGTGAAGATCCCGATCACCACGCAGAACAGCAGCGCCGACACGACGTACGCGATCAGCACGGTGAGCTGGAAGTTCAGCGACTCCTTGCCGTGCCGGTCCAGGAACGCCGAGCGGTCCTTGAACACCAGCCACACGATCAGCGGCGCGATGAACCCGATCAGGAACGGCCCGAGGTGCGCGCCGATCGCCCACATCTTCTCGTCCTCGGGCCGCATCGGCGGCTGCCCGTAGCCGGGCGGGGGAGCGGGGTACCCGCCCGGGGGCTGCCCGTACGGCGGAGGGGGCGGCTGCTGCGGCTGCTGCGGCCGCTGGTCGTCGGGAGACGGCGAATCGGGCCCCGTGGTCATGGCGGAATCGTCTCAGGGGGCGGTGACGAAGTCGATGAGCTCCTCGACCCGGCCGAGCAGGCTGGGCTCGAGGTCGGCGTACGAGGTGACCTTGCCGAGGATGTGCTTCCAGGCCCGCGCCACGTCGGCCTGGTCGCGGTGCGGCCAGCCGAGGCGCTGGCACACGCCCTTCTTCCACTCGACGTTGCGCGGGATCGTCGGCCAGGCCTCCAGGCCGAGCCGCTCCGGCTTCACGGCCTGCCAGACGTCGATGAACGGGTGCCCGACGATCAGCACCTCGCGCCCGACCGGGCTCTTCGCGATCGACTGCGCGATGCGGCTCTCCTTGGAGCCGGCGACCAGGTGGTCGACGAGCACTCCGACCCGGCGCTCCGGGCCCGGGCGGAAGTCGCGCAGGTGCTCGGCGAGGTCGTCGACGCCCTCGATGTACTCCACGACCACGCCCTCGATGCGCAGGTCGTCGCCCCACACCTTCTCGACCAGCTCGGCGTCGTGCCGGCCCTCGACGAAGATCCGGCTGGCCCGTGCGACGCGGGCCTTGGTGCCGGGCACGGCGACCGACCCGGACGCGGTCCGGGTCTTCGCGGCCGGGCCCGTGCGCGACGGCGCCGCCAGGATCACCGGCACGCCCTCGAGCAGGAAACCGGGCCCGAGCGGGAACGTGCGCCGCTTGCCGCGCCGGTCCTCCAGCGTCACCGTGTGCAGGTCGCGCTCGACCGCGACGATCTCGCCGCACCAGTCGGTGCTGACCTCCTCGACGACCAGGCCCTTGTCCGCCTCGATCTCGACCGCCCGCCCCCGCCGGGGTGCGCGCCAGTCGGTGGCCAGGACGTCGGTGCCGTAGCGGTCGGGCATCCGAGCACCGTAGTGGGCGGCACCCGCCGCGGTCCCGCAGCCACGCCGCCGCTCGTGGGGGCCGGTCTGGACTGCTTGTGTGGCGACCGGTCGCGATATATCGTCAATACATCGAGAACGCTCGCGATGTTCTCGACCGACGAGCATCGGGCCCCAGGTGGGGCCCGGCCACAGACAGATGAGGGAGGTGCGTTCTCATGACACACGGAGGACGCGATCGCGACGAGAGCGACAGCCCCTGGGACCAGCCCTGGGGACCGAACCGCCGGCACGGCGGCCGCGGGCCGGGTGGCCGGCCGCGCGGCTGGCAGGGCGGCGGCTGGCAAGGCGGCTGGCAGGGCGGCAGCTGGCAGGGCGGCCCGCCGCCGTGGGTGCAGGGCCTGATCAACCTGGCCCAGTCCGGCGCCGAGTTCGGCGGCCAGCGGCACTTCGGGCACCGCGGGCCGAAGGTGCGCCGCGGTGACGTGCGGGCGGCCATCTTGGACGTGCTGTCCGTGGAGCCGATGAACGGCTACCAGATCATCCAGCAGATCGCCGAGCGCAGCGGCGGCGCGTGGAAGCCGAGCCCCGGCTCGGTGTACCCGACCGTCCAGCAGCTCGAGGACGAGGGCCTGGTCGAGGGCCGCGAGGGCGAGGGCCGCCGGCTCCTCCAGCTGACCGAGGAGGGCCGCCGCTACGTCGAGGAGCACCCCGACGAGCTCGCGGCGACCTGGCGCCCTTTCGACCTGCCGGAGGAGGACGAGGGCCCGGGCGACCTGAAGCCGGTGATCGGCCAGGTGATGGCCGCCGTCTGGCAGGTCGTGGTGTCGGGGACCCGGCAGCAGCAGGCCGAGGCGGCAGAGATCCTCGCCGACACCCGGCGCAAGCTGTACGGCCTGCTGGCCGAGGGCGAGTCGGAGGAGCCCAAGCCATGAGCCCCCAGCCCGAGATGCGCATCGGTGACTCCGAGCGCGAGGCCGCGGTGAGCTCGCTCGGGGAGCACTTCGCCGCCGGCCGGCTCACCAAGGAGGAGTACGACGAGCGCAGCGAGCAGGCGTGGGCGGCACGGACCGCCTCGCAGCTCTACCCGCTGTTCGCGGACCTGCCACGGCCGCAGGCCCGCCGTCCGGAGCCGGAGGGCTCCCGGGACCGCGGTCCCGGCCCGCGCCGGCACCCGGGCTGGTGGGCCGGCGCGTGGATGGCACCGGTGCTGATGGCGCTGATCGCGCTGGTGGTGCTCACCCACCTGCCGTGGTTCGTGGTGCTGATCGTCGGCTGGATCATGTTCGCGAAGGTGTCCCGGCACTGGGCGCGCTCGCGCCACGACCACCGGCACTGGGACCGGCAGACCTGGGTCAGATGAGCGGCAGCGGCTTCGTGCCGCGCGGCAGCTGGGCGTAGCCCCGGCGTACGGCGACCGTGAGGTGTTCACGCGGATAGGGCCACTCGGCCTGCTCTACGGCGTCGTCGGCCGGCACCCCGCGGGTGGCGAGGTCGCGGATCGTCTCCGCGACCACGCCGATCGCGGCGCGCTGGTCCTCGACGAAGTCCCGGTCCACGGGCTGCCCGTGGCCGGGCACCACCACGGACGACGGGGTGAGCAGGCCGACCACCAGGTCGAGGGTGGCCGGCCACTCCATCGGGAAGCAGTCGTCGCCGTAGCCGGGCACGCCGGAGCGCACCGCGGACTCCTCGACCAGGTCGCCGGCGAACAGCACGTCGGCGTCGCCGACCCGCACCACCGCGTCGCCGGCGGTGTGCCCGCGGCCCGGGTGCACCAGCTCGATGAGCCGGTCGCCGAGGTCGACGACCTTGGCCGACGAGAAGGTCTCGGTGGGCAGCTTGATCCGGGTCGCGGCGATGTCGGGGTAGCGGGGGTCGTCCGGGTCGTCGCGGGCGGTCTCCTGGACCAGCGGCCCGCTCACCGGCAGCGAGTCGACGACCGACTCGTGGGCCCAGATCGGCGGGTCGCCGTAGGCCTCGGCGAAGACCACGTTGCCGAAGGTGTGGTCGAAGTGCTGGTGGGTGTTCACGACCGCGACCACCTCGCCGACGCCCAGGGTGCGCACCTGCTCGACCACCCGGCGGGCCTCGACCTCGCTGGCGTGGGTGTCCACGACGAGCAGACCGCGGTCGCCGCCGACGAGCCCGACGTTCACGTCGAGGAACTCGAAGCGGGCCACCCAGCAGCGGTCCGCGACTTCCGCGAACCCGGTGTCGTGCGTGATGTCGACCATGGGAGCAGGCTAGTAGGATTGGCACTCTGAACGAGCGAGTGCCAGTGTTCAGCCGTGCCCGGGAGACGAGGAGGCGAGCGATGAGCGAGGACCGCAAGCTCGCCGTCCTGCGCGCGATCGTGGAGGACTACGTCGCCACCCAGGAGCCGGTCGGCTCCAAGGCGCTCGTCGACCGGCACCAGCTGGGCGTCTCGCCGGCCACGGTCCGCAACGACATGGCGGCGCTCGAGGAGGAGGGGCTGATCGCCCAGCCGCACACCAGCGCCGGGCGGATCCCCACCGACAAGGGCTACCGGCTGTTCGTCGACCGGCTCAGCCAGGTCAAGCCGCTGTCGGCGGCGGAGCGGCGCGCGATCGCCACCCTGCTCGAGGGTGCGATCGACCTCGACGACGTGGTGCAGCGCAGCGTCCGGCTGCTCGCGCAGCTGACCCGGCAGGTGGCGATCGTGCAGTACCCGGTGCTGTCCCGGTCGTCCGTGCGGCACGTCGAGGTGGTGCCGCTCACCGCGGCGCGGGTGCTGCTGGTGCTGATCCTCTCCACCGGCCGGGTCGAGCAGCGGGTCGTGGAGCTGCCGGCGTCCCTCGACGACGAGCAGGTGGCCGACCTGCGCACCCGGCTGAACCGGGCGGTCGTCGGCGAGCGGCTCGCCGACGCGGCCGCGACGCTGGTGCTGCTGCCCGACGAGGTCGACCCCGACCACCGGCCGAGCGTGTCGCTGCTGGTGGCCTCGCTCGTGGAGGCGATGTCCGACCACCGCGCCGACGAGCGGGTGGTCGTCGGCGGCACCGCCAACCTCGCCCGCTTCGGCGACAGCTTCGACGTCGCCATCCGCCCGATGCTCGAGGCGCTCGAGGAGCACGTGGTGCTGCTCAAGCTGCTCGGCGAGGCGTCGTCCGCGGTGACGGTGCGCATCGGGCACGAGGGCCCCGTCCAGGAGCTCGCCTCCACCTCCGTCGTCTCGGCCGGCTACGGCCCGAGCGACCAGGCGCTGGCGTCGCTGGGCATCGTGGGGCCGACCCGCATGGACTACCCCGGGAGCATGGCGGCGGTGCGCGCGGTGGCGCGCTACGTCAGCCGGATCCTCGACGAAGGATGAGCTGAGACCTTGAGCCAGGACCTCTACGAGACCCTCGGCGTGAGCCGGGACGCGGACGGCGACGCCATCAAGAAGGCGTACCGCAGGCTGGCCCGCCAGCTGCACCCCGACGTCAACCCCGACCCCGCCACGCAGGAGCGGTTCAAGGACGTCACGCGTGCCTACGAGGTGCTGTCCGACCCCGAGAAGCGGCGGATGTACGACCTCGGCGGCGACCCGTTCAACGGCGGCGGCTTCGGCGGTGCCGGTGCAGGCGCCGGGTTCTCGTTCACCGACATCATGGACGCCTTCTTCGGTGGGGCCGGCGGGGCCGGCGGGGCGACCCGCGGCCCGCGGCCGCGCGTGCGCCGTGGCCAGGACGCCCTGATCCGCCTCGACGTCGAGCTCGCCGAGGCGGCGTTCGGCACCACCCGCGAGCTCAAGGTCGACACGGCGGTGCTGTGCACGGTCTGCCAGGGCGAGGGCGCGGCACCCGGGTCGCACCCGGTGCCGTGCGAGACCTGCGGCGGCCGCGGCGAGACCGCGCACGTGCAGCGGTCGTTCCTCGGCGAGATCCGCACCATGCGGCCCTGCGCCGCCTGCCGCGGCTACGGCACCATCATCCCCGAGCCCTGCCGGGAGTGCTCCGGCGACGGCCGGGTCCGGTCGCGCCGCACGCTGACCGTGAAGATCCCGCCCGGGGTCGACACCGGCACCCGCGTGCAGCTGAGCGGCCAGGGCGAGGTCGGCCCCGGCGGCGGCCCGGCCGGCGACCTGTACGTCGAGATCCACGTCGCCGACCACGCGGTGTTCCGGCGCGACGGTGCGGACCTGGTCTGCGACGTGACGATCCCGATGACCGCCGCGGCGCTCGGCACCACGATCGACCTGCCGACGCTCGAGGCCGACGTGGCCGGCGAGGGCTCCGACGTGGAGACGTCGGTGCCGCTGGAGATCCGGCCCGGCACCCAGTCCGGCAGCCAGACCGTGCTGCGCGGCCGCGGCGTGCCGTCCCTGCGCGGCACCGGTCGCGGCGACCTCGTGGTGCGGATGGTCGTGGAGACCCCGACCCGCCTCGACCCGCGGCAGGAGGAGCTGCTGCGCGAGCTGGCGGCGCTGCGCGACGAGGAGGCGCCCGACGGCAAGGTGCAGGCCCCGCACCGGACCGTGTTCGACCGGCTTCGCGACGCCTTCGGACCCCGGTGAGCCTGCACGTCTTCGTGCACCTCGACCTGGGCGGGGTCCGTGCGGGCGACGCGGTCGAGCTGACCGGCGACGAGGCCCGGCACGCGGCCGTGAAGCGGATCCGGCCGGGTGAGCAGGTCACGGTCACCGACGGCGCCGGCGTCTCGGCGCTGGCCACCGTGACCGCGGCGTCGCGCGACGCCCTGACCGCGACCGTCGACGCCGTCGAGCTGCACCACCGCGAGCCGCCCCACGTCGTCGTGGTGCAGGCGATCCCGAAGGGCGACCGCGGCGAGCTCGCCGTGGAGATGCTCACCGAGGTCGGCGTCGACGTGATCGTGCCCTGGGCGGCGGCGCGCTCGGTCGCCGTGTGGCGCGGCGACAAGCAGGCCAAGGCGCTGGCCCGGTGGCGCTCCACGGCGCGCGAGTCGGCCAAGCAGTCGCGCCGGTCCTGGTTCCCCGAGGTGCGAGACCTGGTCGGCACCGACGAGGTGGTCGCGCTGCTGCGCGACGCGTCGGTGCCGGTGGTGCTGCACGAGTCGGCGTCCGGCCCGCTCGCCGACGTACCCGTCCCGGGGCGCAGCGAGATCGTGGTCGTGGTCGGTCCGGAGGGTGGGATCACCGACGAGGAGCTCGCGGCGTTCGCGGCCGTCGGCGCGGAGCCGGTGCGGCTCGGCTCGTCGGTGCTGCGCACGTCGACCGCCGGCGTGGCGGCCGTGGCGGCGCTACTCGCGCGCAGCCGCTGGCGCTAGCAGCGCCTCCACCCGGCCCACCTCGGCGTCGAGGTCGGCCCGCTCGGCGGTGGTGAGCGCCCGGAACAGCCGCATCTCCACCCGCCCCGACTCGGTCATCCGCCACAGCCCCTCGAGCATGCCGTCGACGAGCACCGTGGATCCCACCCCGCCGTTGACGCCCATCCACCGCTGCCGCTTCGCCGGCTCGGGGGTGACCCGGTCGCGCCGGTCGTGGGAGAGCCAGACGTTGTCGTAGCGACCGAGCAGCCGGACCGGCGCCGGCTCGTCGGAATCGGCCAGCGGCAGCCCGTCGAGGTCGACCAGCGCGCGCCCGTGCTCGTCGGTGTGGCTGCGCAGCTCATCGCCGAGCGACGCGAAGAGCGCCCGGGCACCGGTCGTGCCCGACCAGGCGGTCAGGTCCGCGGGGGCCGCCGGTCCGAACGCACGCAGGTAGCGGCGGACCACCTCGGCGGGGTCGGGCTCCGCGGGCGGCTGCCCGGCCCACCGCTGCAGGGTCTGGTAGGCGACGCCCCCCGGCTGCTGCCACAGCCCGCGGGGCGGCACCTGCACCAGCGGCAGGGTGTACCGCGCCCGGTGGGTCAGCGCGTCGGCGGGGGTGCCGGGGAAGCGCGCGGCCAGCTCCTCGCCGAGCCGGGCCGGCGAGAGCGGATCGTCCGCGAGCACCTCCGACACGGCCGGGGCGAGCTCGTCGACGGGGACGTCGACGGCGTCGCGCGCGGTGACGCTGGTCCGCGCCACCTTGTCGAGGAAGCCCTGCACGAACGACCGCAGCAGCCAGGCGTCTCGGGGGTCGACCAGGTGGATGGTGCCGCGCATCAGCAGCAGCCGGACCGCGCTGCGGTCCTCGAGGGCGGCGGACAGCGCGGCCGGGTCGAAGTCGTGCAGGCGGGCGGCCAGCGACAGGTACGGCGGCAACGGCTCCTGCGCCTGCAGGCCGAGCAGGTGGCCGGCCATCGCGAGCGGGTCGGCCTCGGTGCGGGCGAGCAGGTGCTGGCGCTGCAGCAGGGTGCGGTTCAGCACCCGGTGGCTCAGCCAGGACACGCCCATCCCGGGACCCTACCCAGGGCCACCCGCCGGTCAGCGCTCGGCGGCGGCCAGCGCGTCGCGCAGGCCCGCGGAGTCCAGGCGGGCGCCGTACCCGGGGGTGCCGGGCTCGATCCGCCAGGACTCCGCCAGCGGGCCGAGGTCGACCACGTCGAAGCCGAAGCGGTCCAGCAGCTCCGCCACGGTCCGTCGTGCGGCCCCGTCGTCGCCGGACACGACCAGCGCGCGGCGACCCTCGGTGTCGCCGGGCTTCGCGTCCTCGCCGATCTGCCGGGACTGGATGTGGTTGAACGCCTTGACCACGTGGGACTCCGGCAGGTGCGCCTGGAGCAGCCCGGAGGAGGTGGCCCGCTTCTCGTCGAGCTCCGCGATCCGGCCGTCGCGCTGCGGGTAGTAGTTGTTGGTGTCGATGACGACCTTGCCGGCGAGCGGCTCGACCGGGACCTGCGGATACGCCACGAGCGGGATCGTCACCACCACCAGGTCACCGCGGGTCGCCGCGCCCTCGGTGGTGTCCGCCGAGGCGTGCCCGCCGAGCGCCTGCACGACGTCCGCGAGGGTGTCGGGGCCCCGGGAGTTGCTGAGCACCACGTCGTACCCGTGGGCGACGGCGCGCTGCGCGACCGCCTGCCCGATGTGTCCCGCGCCGATGAAGCCGATCGTCGTCATGCGCAGGTCAACCGGGACCTGCCGGGGTGCTATTCCACGGTGACCCGCCTGGTGTCCTGCGCCGGCGGTCCGCCCTCGCCGTCGGAGACGTCCTCGTCGTGCACCACCAGCGTGTAGGTGCCGGCCGCGACGTCGGGGAACCGGAACGAGTACGGCGCGAGCCTGCAGCACTCGCGGGCCGTGGTGAAGCCGCGCTTGACGACCGAGCCGTCCTGGGTGAGCTCCCACTGCACGTTCGCCTCGAAGGCCGAGGCCCGACCGCGCACCACCGAGCCGGAGGCGACGGTGGCGCCGTCGGCCGGGGCGTCCACCTGGACCAGGGCGAGCACGACGTCGGCGGGGCTCCGGGTGACCGTCGCGACCGTGACGCCGTCCTCGGTCACCCGGAGCGCGGCGGCGGTGCGGCGGACGTCGTGGACGGTCCAGGCGAGCTGCTGCAGCGCGAGCTGCGCGTCGTCGGACGTCCAGTCCGACGGGCCGCCGGAGACGTCCACGACGACCGGGCCGGCCGCGTCCGCAGGGGTCACCGACAGCACGTCGGTGCCCTCCGGCCAGGGCGAGCGGAGGTCGGGGTCGTCAGCGGCCGCGGTGTCCGCGAGCCGCAGCGCGGCGAGCGCCGGGTCGATGTCCGGACCGGCCCGGTGGTGCTCGCGGAACAACCGCGGCCCCTCGGCGGTGTCGCCGGCGTAGTAGACCGGGACGGTGCCGTCACCCG
>JABFXA010000326.1 GCA_013361955.1 Nocardioidaceae bacterium | reverse complement strand
CCGGGCGCGACAGGTAGCCACCCTGTCGTGCTGGGCTCGATGGCATCGCTCGTCGGCTCCCTCCGCCCCCGGCGTCTCCCTGGACGGGTTACCCAGACCGACCGTTGTCACGCGCGCCGGCCTCGACCCCGCTGCCCCGGTGTGACAGCATCCGTCGCCAGTCGGACGGACGGAGCGGGCATGGCGGGACGACGCGACGCGGTGGTGCTGCTGCTCCGCCGGGTGGCCGCGGCGGGCTGCGCCGCGGCGGTGGCCGGCGTGCTGGTCGGCGCGCTCGGCGGCCGGCTGGCGATGCACGCGCTGGCCGTCGCGAACCCGGACGCCACGGGAGCCCGGTCCGACGACGGGTTCGTGATCGGGCAGGTCACGGCCGGCGGCACCCTGCAGCTGGTCGCAGCCTCGCTGCAGCTCACCCTGCTCGGCGCGACCGTCTACCTGCTGGTCCGGCCGGTGCTGCTCGGCACCGGGGTACGCCGGGTGCTGCTGTCCGCGCTCGGCTTCGGGGTCACCGCCGCGGCCGTGCTGATCGACCCGGACGGGTTCGACTTCACCGGCCTCGACCCGCCGTGGCTGCCGATGCTGCTGTTCGTGCTGCTGCCGGTCGGCCTGGTCGTGGTGTTCGCCGCGCTGGCCGAGCGCTGGCTCGCGGACGGCTCCTGGTTCCTGACCGCGCCGGCGGTCCGGGTGCTGCCGCTGCTGGTGCTCTGGGTCGCCGCGGGTGCCGCGCTGCTGCTCGCCGTCCCGGTGCTGCTGGTGGCGGTCGCGGTGGCCGCCGCCGGCGGGCTGCCGCACGCGGTGACCCGCTTCCGGTGGGTGGGCCGGCTCGCGCTGGTGACGGTCGCGGCACTCGCCGCGCTCGACCTGGTGTCGGACGCCGCACGGCTCCTCGCCTGAGGTCGACGGAGGTCGTAGCACCACCGTGCGGTACCCACCGGTACGCCGGATGGGCGACCCTGGTGAGGGTCAGGGCTCAAGCAGACGGCTCGGCACAGCTCACGAGACGAGACGGCGGTGCCGCATGGGAACTCCGGCCTTCAGGTCATCCGGTCCCCCGGTGGCCGCGCCACTTCGGCTGCTGGTCGGAGGAGACCCGGTGCACGAGGACCCGTTGCAGGTGCCGTTGCAGGACCAACCGCTGCGCGAGGAGATCGAGCTGCTCACCGAGCTGATGGTCGCCGCTTCCCTCGCCGTCGGCAGGCTCGAGCCGGCCCTGATCGACCAGGCCCTCGGGCTGGGTCGCCCGAGGGCCTGACCGGGATCAGGGCATCCGCCAGCTCACCTGGGTGAAGCCGTCCTGGCCGGGCAGCCCTCCGGCCACGACGCGGTAGGTGCGGCCCTGGACGACTGGCAGCCGGACCCGGCTCGCCAACCCGAAGAAGTCGTCGTTGCGGCGCAGCAGCCGCACCGTCGCGAGGCTGCGTCCCTGGTAGACGCCCAGCACCGTGTCGTAGAGGCTGCCGGTGGTGGTGACCACGAGGGCACCGGACCGTGGTGCGGTCCAGCGGTACCAGACCGACCGACGGTGCCAGGTGGCCTCGCCGGCCTCCGAGGTGGCCAGGAACGTGCTCGTCGTGGTCGTGCCCGACGACCCGGTGAGCTTCACCGAGGCGGCGAAGTCGTCGTTCGGGGCCCGCATCCCCCACGAGAGCCGGAACCGGCCGGTCTTGCCGGCGACCGAGTCGACGGCGACCTGGTAGGTGACGCCGGCCTCCGCGTCGAAGCGGACCCGGCTGGTCGGGTCGAACCGGTTCCGGTCGTCGTTGCTCGCCACCGGCGTGAGCTGACCGACGGCGTCGCCGCGGTAGACCGCGAGGACGGTGTCGAACGTCGGCAGCTCCTCGACCGACGACGTGGTCGTGAACACGACCGGACCGGCGGTGGACGCGGTCCACCGGTACCAGACCGAGCGGTTGGACAGCACGCCCGCGTGGTCGGGCTCACCGACCTCCCGGGTCGCCTCCAGGGTGTTGCCCCGGACCGTCCCGAAGGTGCCGGTGAGCGCGGCGGCGGCCGCGAAGGAGTCGTTGGCCGGCGGTGCGGCCTGGGCCGGCGCGGCGGTCCCCCCGACCACCATCGCCGCGGTGAGAAGCGCTGCTGCGCCTGCCTTGACCGGTTTCGTCGCGTACATGGAGCCCCCTGGCTGTGAGAACGAGAGTGTCGGTCACCAGGTCGAGTCGTGACCGACGCCGCGGGTTCCGCCCCGGGACGTGTTTCGGGTCCGGCCTCAGGTCGGGGACACCTGCTGCCGATAACACTCCCGTCGGCGCGGAGCCGGCTTCCCACGAGCAAGGAGACGACGTGACGATCCTGCGTCACCCGGTGCGGCTGACCCTGACCGCTCTCCTCATGACGCTGGCGGCCGCGCTGCTGGCGCTGCCGGGGTTCGCGTAGCTGCTAGTCCGGCGTCCACCACGCGCGGACGACCACGTCGTAGCCGACCGCGTCGTCGATGGTGCGGTGCAGCCCGAGCCGGGTGATCCGGTCGTCGTCCGGCGCCCCGAGCAGCGGTCCCGCGATCGCGTCGAGGGCCGGCTTCCAGAGGTTCGTCCAGTTGCGCAGGCTGGACACCGCGAACGACACGTCGAGGGCGGCAGTGCCCGGGTGCGGCGGGCCTGCGAGGGCCCGCTCGGTCGCGTCGCGCACCTGCTCCTTCCACCACGCCTGCTCGGCCGCTCCGACGACGTACACCTCCAGGTCGGGTCGGTCGTCGGGGACGACGGGCTCGGCGCGGGCCACGGCGAGCGTGGACCGGTGCGCGACCGCCCTGCGCGCGAACGCCGCCGGCACCCGCCGCTGCCCGAGCCTGGACACCACCGGGAGCAGGTAGCTCACCGGCCGGCCCACGCCCACCGCCAGCTCGACCGCGACGTCGCCGGCGATCCGGGTCATCACCCGCTCGGCGTCCTCGTCGACCGCGGTCAGGAACGCCTCGCGCTCCGGCGGCGCGGACAGCACGGCCGGCTCGGTCGCGGGACGGTGGAAGCGGTACGGCACCCGTCGAGTATCCGATGCGCTTGACTGGCCGCATGCCGACCGACGCATGGCAGACCGACCGGCTCGACCTGGACGGCTACCTGGCCCGTCTCGGGGTGCCCGCGCGCGAGCCCAGCCGGTCCGCGCTCGACGAGCTGCACGAGGCGCACGTGCGCGCGTTCACCTTCGACAACGTCGACGTGCTGCTGCGCCGGCACCCCGGCGTCTCGCTCGACGCCCTCTCCGAGAAGTTCGTCGACCGCGGCCGGGGTGGCTACTGCTTCGAGCACAGCACGGTCGTCGCCGCCGCCCTGGAACGCCTCGGCTACGACGTACGCCGGCACCTGGGAAGGGTCGGTGACCCCGGCCAGGGCACCCAGCAGGCCCGCACGCACATGGTCGTCGAGGTGGTGCTCGACGGCGAGCGGCTGCTGTGCGACCCCGGCTTCGGGATGAGCCTGCTCCGCCCGATCCCGATGACCGACGGCGCCGAGGACGACTACCTCCCGGGGTGGCGCTACCGGCTGCGCCGTACCGACGCCGGCGAGTGGGCACTGTCCCGGCTGCGCGAGGACGGTTGGGAGGTCGCGCACACCAGCGACGAGCTGGCCGTGCACCCGCTCGACGTGGTGATGGGCCACCACTTCACGAGCACCTTCCCCGGCTCGCACTTCACCTCGGGCCTGATGCTCACCCGGCACCTCGACGGCCGGCACGTCACGGTCACCCACGAGTCGCTCACCGTGCGCACCCCGGGCGAGCCGACCGAGCACCGGCCGCTGCGGGAGGGCGAGGTCGAGGAGTGGCTCGCCACGCTCGACGCCCGGCTGACCCCCGTCGAGCAGGCGCGCCTCCTCGACACGCTGCGCACGCTGCCCGGCGGGTAGCTCAGTCGGCCGGCTCGAGGTCGAGCTCGTACCTCTTCACCAGCGGTCCGAAGAAGGACTGCGTGCGGACGTCGACCACCGCCGTGCCCGGTACGCCGGAGGCCTGCCGCACGATGCGGTACGTCGCCGCGCGGTCGGCCGGGACCACGCGGATGATCCTCGGCGAGGCATCGGCGGGCACCGACAACGTGTAGGAGTCGGCGGAGAGGTCGAACCCGTCGTACCGCTTGCCGGCGATGACGAACGCGACCGACGTCGGTCCGTGGTCCGTCGGCATCGCGCGGCCGCTGAACCGCTGCCAGTAGCGCACGCAGGCGTCCCGCCAGTCCCGGGCGTCCACCTCGTGCTTCGCGAGCTTCGCCTGCACCTCGTGGAACCGCCGGGAGTCGAGCGACCCCTCGAGCGAGTCCCACGCGCGACGCATCCAGGTGACGTACTGGACGCCCATCTGGTAGCGGTACACGAGCTCGTCCCAGAACGGCAGACCGTCCTTCATCCGGTGTCCCCACGGCACGTGGTGGAACCACATCAGCAGGTTCTCCGGCGTGGTGGCGATGTCGTCGTACCGGTCGGCGAGCGCGGGGAAGTACTGGTCCACGAAGCCGCTCCCGCTGCGGGACCGGTCGTAGCCGAGCCCGGCGGCGTCGGCCTGGTTGTAGTACGTCGGGCTCCAGTCCGGCCTCGCGAGGGTCTCGTCGGGACCGGGCGCGTAATGGCTGCCCTCGTGCATCTGGTGCCCGATGCCGAGCGGGGTCTGGTAGCTGACCACCGCCTCCCGCGAGCCCATCATCATCCGCACGATCGTGTCCACCACATGCCGGTCGTTGCTCCACGTCATCCGGGTCCAGTCGTCGGCGAGGCTCCTCGAGTCCTGCTCCCAGTCCCAGGCGAGCCGCCCGAACGCGAACAGGTTGGCCTGCGAGAACTGGTGACCGGTCAGGTCGTCGGCGTTGCCCAGGTTGCCGACGCCGACGATCGCGGTCCGGCGCTGACCCTGCGCCGTACCGTCGACGACGTCGCCCACCAGGCGGTGCGGCAGCGGCCTGCCGCCGGCGCCGGTGGCGTGGGTGTCGGTCCGCAGCACCTCCTGCCACATCGGGGCGAGGTAGTCGAGCATGGTGCTCTGCCCGGTGTACTCCTGGGTGACCTGCAGCTCGAGCGCCTGGTTGGTGTTCTCCATCCGGCCGAACATCGGGTTGACCGGCTCGCGGGCCTGGAAGTCGAGCGGGCCGTTCTTGGTCTGCAGCAGCACGTTGTCGGCGAAGCGGCCCGTGCTGCCGTCGGGCTGCGGTTCGTCGTCGATGGGACCGAACTCCAGGTACGCCCGCTTGAGCCGGTCGGGGTCGACGTCGGCGTTGTAGACGAACGTCCGCCAGAAGATCGTCATCCCCAGCGACGCGACCGCGGCGGCCATCCCGTTGGCGCCGTCGCCGTGGTCGTCGCCGAAGTCCTGCGGGCCCGGCTGGCCCTCCGAGTTCGCCTTCACGGTGAAGCCGGCGAAGTCCGGGATGGCGTCCTGCAGGGCGCTCGCCTTGCGGTGCCACCAGCCGCGGAAGTCGTCGCCCTTCGGGTCGAGCTGGTCGGCGGTGAGGGTGTCGGGGGCGAAGCGCTGGTCGGTGGGCGCGTCGTACCGGACGGAGAGCGCGAGCCGGATGCCGTACGGCCGCAACGCGTCGGCCAGCGCCGCCTCCTGCTCGATCGACGATGGCGTCAGGTAGGCGTTGTTGGCGTTGACGTTGTTGATGTTGATCCCGTTGATGCCGACCGAGGCGGCCGAGCGGGCGGCCACGAGGTAGCGGTCCAGGATCGCCGGCAGGTTCTTGTCGGCGCTGGCGCCGGTGGCGGTGAAGTCGAAGATCGAGCCGTTCTCGCCGTTGAGGCCGCCGGTGCCGCTGGCGTCGTTGCCGGCGTACAGCCGCTCGGTGTCCCAGTTGTCGATCCAACGGCTCTGGACCTTCGGCTTCGACACCACGTCGAGGTCGGTGATCGGCCTGCTCGTCTGCAGCTGTCGCAGGAACCCATAGCTGCCGTAGAGCGCGGCCACCTCGGTGTTCCCCGCGATGACGGTGTGGCTGTCCGTGCCGCGGCCGACCGTGCGGATCAGGTAGCCGTCCGAGCCCAGGCCGCGCAGCGCGCTGGCCGACACCTCTCGACGTACGACGGGCGAGCTGTCGGGCGTGCCGACGACCACCGCACCGTCGGGCACGCCGTGCGCGCTGGTCGTCACCGGGACCTTCTGGCCGAGCAGCCCGCCGAGCCCGCGCACCAGCTCGTCGCGCGCCGCCTGGAGGGACGTGGTGACCAGGTGCTCGTCCGAGCCCGGATACATGTGCAGGTCCGCGGTGTGCCGGTAGACCGGATGCGCGTCGACGTTGTCGACCACGATCGCGGAGGCGTGCCGCCGGTACTGGCCGAGCAGCCGCGGGTCGCTCGCCCGCACGTACCGCAACCACATCTGCGAGCCGTCGTAGTCGTCGGGCGACCCGTTGGCCGCCGTCGCGACGGGGGCGGCCGTCGCGGACGGTGGGTGCGCGCCTGCCACGCAGGCCAGCGACGCGATGGTCGCGAGCACCGTGACCAGGGTCGACAGCCGGACGAGGGGGCGGCGGGTGGTGGCGGTCACTCCAGCACCGTGTGCCAGCCTGGCCACAAGGGCAACGGGTTGCCATCTGTTGCCGGGCGCGCAGGCCACCGGCGAATTTCGCCGAGCTTCTCTTTACCGGTATTGTCCGCGCGGTGTCCTTCTCCCGTCCCTGGCTGCCCGCGCTGATCCTGGTCACCGCCGTCGGCCCGCTCGCCACCGACACCTACCTCGCCTCGCTGCCCGCGATGCAGGCCGACCTGCACACCTCCGCGGCGGTCGCACAGCTCACGATGACCGCGTTCATCGGCGGCATGGCGATCGGGCAGGTGCTGTCCGGGCCGGTCAGCGACGCGCACGGGCGGCGCCGCCTCGTGATCGCCGGGTCGGTGGTGTTCGCGGCGACCTCGCTGCTGTGCGCGGTTGCGACCACCGGCCCCCTGCTGGTGCTGCTGCGGCTCGCGCAGGGGCTCGCGGCGGGCGTCGGGGTGTCCGTCGGTCGCGCCGCCGTCAGCGACACGTACGCCGGACCGCGTGCGGCCGCCGTGTTCGGCACGTTGAGCACGATCGGCCTGATCGGGCCGGTGGTGGCACCCGTGATCGGCAGCGGCCTGCTGCACGTCGGGGACTGGCGGACGGTCTTCCTGTTCCTGCTCGCCGTCGGCGTGCTGATGGTGGTGCTGGCGTCGACCGCGTTCCCCGAGACGCTGGTCCCCGAGCGACGTCAGCCGAGCGGGCTCGGCGACCTGGCTCGACGTACCCAGGACCTGCTGCGGGACGGCGCCTTCGTCGCGCCGGTGGTCGTGCAGTGCCTGGTGGTGGCCGGCTTCTTCGTCTACATCGGCGGGTCGTCGATCGTGCTGCAGAGCCAGTACGCCATCGGCCCCGACGGCTACACGCTCGTCTTCGCCGGCAACGCCCTCGCGATGGTGCTCGCCAGCCTGACCTTCCGGCTCCTCGTGATGCGCACGGGAGCGGAGGTGCTGCGACGGCTGTCGCTGGCCGGGCTGCTCGTCTCCGCGTCGTACCTCGTGGTCTCCTGCCTCGTCGCGACCGACCATCGACCGCCGCTCGCCGTCGTGTGGGCGGGGCTCGCGCTGATGACGGCGTCGCTCGGGCTGTTCTTCCCGGCCAGCACCGTCATCGTGCAGGCGGCCGGCATCCGGTCCGCCGGCACGGCCGCGGCACTGGGGGGCGGGCTGCCGTTCCTGACCGGCGCGCTGACCACGCCCCTGACGGGCCTGCTGGACGCCGAGCGCGTGCTGCCGATGACCTCGGCGACCTTCGGCTTCATCGTCGTCGCCGTGGTCGTGGCGGCCAGGTTCTCGCCCACCAGGACGGTCGAGCCGCTCGAGGAGATCCGCCGGGCTGTCACGTCCGGGGTCTGACCCCCGACCCTCGCGGTGCACCCCGGCAGAGAGGCGGAGTCGGACCCGCAGCGGCGCCTGCGGCATACTCAGCCCAGCGACGGGGACGAAGGGCAAGGCTGCTGTCCCGGGGGTTGTCCGAACCGACGTCCCCGGTGTCCCGGGCCTCTAGCTCAATTGGCAGAGCAGCGGACTTTTAATCCGCGGGTTGTGGGTTCGAGTCCCACGGGGCCTACCGGAGCCTGGGTGACCGCACGTCAGTGACCGCGCGTCAGTGGCCGCGCGTCAGGGGCCGCCGGCAGCGGTCTCGACCGGCGGCTGGGACATCACGTGCGGCAGGTCCCGCGTGAACGCGAGGGACGCCAGGGCCAGGAAGGCCGCGGCGAGCAGGCCGGCCTTGAGTGCCTGCAGCTGCGCGGACTCGTAGTCGTCGACGATCGCCTCGGTGGTCGGGGCGTCCAGCCCGGCCTTCCGGGCGGCCGCCTCGATCTGGTCGGCGGAGACGAAGTCGATGCCGGACCCGACGGCCACGCCGACCTGGTCGGCGACCTCGCTGCTGATCCGCTCGTCGTCGGAGACGTGGGAGACGAACGAGCTGGTGAGTCCGGACAGCACGATCGCCCCGAGCAGCGCGACGCCGATCGACGAGCCGAGCTGTTGGCCGGTGTACTGCAGGCCACCGGCCTCTCCCCGGCCGGATGTGTCGACCGACGACTGCACGACGTTGCCGAGCTGGGAGACGATCAGGCCCATGCCCACGCCGAGCACGGCCATCGACCAGGCGAAGCCCGCGTCGTTCAGCTCCGGTTCGATCGTGGCCATCAGCATCACGATCGCGACCATGGCGACCACCAGTCCGGCCCGCACGATCGAGCGGATCGGGAACCGGGCCGAGAGTCGTGAACCGGCTGCGGAGGCGAGGAACATGGTGATGGAGACGGGCAGCATCTTGAGCCCGGTGTCGAGGGCGTCGAGCCCGATCACGAGCTGCAGGTACAGCGGGATCGTGAAGAACACGCCCATCAGGATGAGGTTCTGGCTGAAAAGGCCGACCAGCCCGGAGCGCAACGGTGCGATCCCCAACAGGGCCAGGTGCACCAGCGGGTCGCGGCCCCACTGCTCCCGGTGACGCTGCCAGACGCTGAACGCCCACAGCAGGACGCCACCGAGGCCGATCACGAAGACCGTCAAGGAGAAGCCGAACGGCGTGAGCGGCGAGTCCTCCTTGGGTCGGACCCAGCCCCAGCTGCTCGACTGCAGCACTCCGAGGACGACGAGGCCCAGGCCCGTGGCGGACAGCACGGTGCCGACCAGGTCGAGCCTCGGCGCCGGACCGGACGTCACCGCGTCGACGACCCGCGGGGTCATCACCAGGATCAGTGCCACCAGCAGCACCTCGCCGGCGAAGATGATCCGCCACGTGTACTCCGTGGTGGCCCAGCCGCCCAGGATCGGCCCCACCGCGATCCCCGCTCCGGCGACCCCACCGATCACGGCGTACGCCACCTTGCGCGCGGAGCCCTCGAAGTTGCCGGCGATCAGCGCCACCATCGCGGGCAGCACCAGCGCGGCGCCCAGTCCCTCCAGGACGGACCAGCCGAGCGCGAGGACCACCACGGACGGCGCCAGCGCGGTGGTCGCCGAGCCGACGGCGTAGACGACCAGTCCGACGACGAACGCCCTGCGCCGGCCGATGATGTCGCCGATCTTGCCGCCGGTGAGCATGAACATCGCCATCACCAGGCAGTACAGCGTGATCACCGCCTGGATGGTGGTCACCGTCGTGTCGAAGTCCGCCACCAGCGCGCTGATCGAGACGTTCATCGCCGACTGGTCCAGCACCATCACGAACTGGGCGATGGCCAGGGCCACCAACGGCAACCATCTGGACCTCGGCGTGGGGCCCGCCGATGTCTCCTGGGAATCAACGACAGCCACGGATGCTTCTTTCCGTCAGCCCCGAGGCGTGTGGGCCCCGCGACAGTAACACCGCACGCGGGGCCGCCCTCTACGATCCGGCGCGCAGGGCCGCACGTCCCCGCCGGAGCTCGCGGATGCGCCCGTGGCGAGGCTGGTGCTGTACACGAGCGTGGAGGTCTTCCACCACGGCGCGGAGATCTGCCTGCTGCGCGACCCCTACCGGCGCATGGGCTCCTAGAGACCCGCCAGCCGCTTGACCGCCGCCAGTCCTTCGTCGGTGCCGGGCCAGTGCCGGTCGATGGCCTCGACACCGGCACGGCGGGTCACCGAGCGGAGCGCGAAGGCGACGATCAGGGCGTCGTCGGCGTAGCCGGCCACCGGGATGAAGTCGGGGACCAGGTCGATCGGCAGAGCCAGGTAGACGAGCAGCGCGACGAGCCGGATGAGGACGCCGCGTGGAAGCGTCGGGTCGGCGGCCAGCCGCTTGAGCAGTCGTACGACGTCGGGGATCAGCCGCAGCACGTCGCGGAGCCGGGTCGGCTCGTCCTGCCGACGGCCGGCGACGTACAACGCGACGACGAGGGCGAGCCACAACAGCAGCAGGCCGGCGGCGACACCAAGGAGGGTGTTCCAGAGGTTCACTTGTCTCGTCTCCGGGGTCGACGGCAGGGCGGGACGTGTCGCCGAACGGCGGCCAGAGCCTGGAGACGTCGACGTCGTGGTCAACGTCTCGTCGAGCCAGGCGAGCACGAACGGGGCGCGGGGCCAAGGCGGGAAGCCTTCCACAGCAACCTGACAAGAACCTGGCCGGCTGCTTCTTGTCAGATGCACTAGTAACGGCTCGTGTCCGATCTAGTCGTAGCACCGGCGTGCAATGGCGACTCCGACCGAACTCCCGAGAACCTGTGGGTGTCCAGGTGGACCCAGCACTTTCTCAGAGGAGCGAACATGCGTACTTCGAAGCGGACGGCCGCGGCCGTGTTGGCCAGTGGGGTGGCCCTGGCCTCCCTGTCGATGGTGACGGCACCGGCCGAGGCCAAGGGCCGTGAGGTCACCCGGGTGGGCTCGTGCAGCGGTGCCGCCCACACCGAGCTCAAGGTCAAGACCGACAACGGTCGGCTCGAGGTCGAGGGCGAGGTGGACAGCAACCGCAACGGCCAGACCTGGCGCTGGCGGATCCGCCACGACGGCGCGGTGGCCGCCCGCGGCACGCGGCAGACGCACGCCCCGAGCGGTTCGTTCTCGGTCTCCCGCCGGATCGCCAACCACGCCGGCCAGGACCACGTCGTGTTCCGCGCCCGCAACGTCGGCAGCGGCCAGGTGTGCCGCACGGTGGTGAACTTCTGACCCGCCGGCGACCCCGCGACCGGCGACAGGACGCCCGTCCTCCCTCTGGGTGGGGACGGGCGTCCTGCTGTTGCGGTGCCGATGCGCACCTGGCTCTTGTGCGCATCGGCGCCTGCTCTCCGTCTACTGCAGCACGTCGCCGGACCGGGCGCGAGCGGTCGTCGGTGCCGGCCTGGACAGGCAACCCCCCCAACTCGGGTTGTCGGTTCAACCGAAGGTCGTAGAACCATCGGCGCATGTCGCGCTGATCGGTTCGCGCCCTAGCGTTTCCCCGTCCTCGGGGCCTCCGCCCCCCTTGGCCCCGGGACGGTCGGCGCGGCTCTCGGCGCGCCACCCACCATGCCGGTGCCCCCGCCAGCCAGACGGCGGGGGCACCGCTCGGACGTGACGGCGCTACCCCTCCTCGGTCGGCGCCGTGAAGGCGAGCGTGGCGCGCAGCCCGCCACCAGGGCTCCGGTCGAGGCTCACCGTGCCGCCGTGGCTGCGGGTGACCGCCTCGACGATCGCGAGCCCGAGACCGGCGCCACCGGTGGTGCGGGCCGGGTCCGCCCGGGCGAACCGCTGCAGCAGCCGCTCGCGGTCCTCGGCCCGGACCCCCGGCCCGTCGTCGGCCACCCGCCACAGCAGCAGCGGCGATCCCGAGAGGCCCGCGCCCGGTTCGATGGTCACCTCGATGTGGCCGCCCGGCTGCGTGTGCCGCATCGCGTTGTCGACCAGGTTGCTCAGCGCCCGCTCGAGTGCCCGCGGGTCCGCGTCGATGACCGCGTCGCCCCGGCGGGTCAGCGTGACCCCCTTCTGCTCGGCCAGCGCCCGGAACCGGAAGAGCACCGTGTCGGTGAGGTCCCCGAGGTCCGTCGGGGCGCGGGTGTCCAGCCGGGTCCCCTCCGCCCGCGCGATCAGCAGCAGGTCCTCGGTGAGCCCGCGCAGCCGCTCGCACTCCTCGAGCGCGCTGGTCAGCGACGCGCGAGACTCCGGGTCGTCGGTGCGCTGCAGGGTCATCTCCAGCTCGGCGCGGAGGATGGCCAGCGGGGTGCGCAGCTCGTGGCTGGCGTCCGCGGTGAAGTCGCGCTCGCGTCGTACGGCGTCGTGCAGCCGCTCCAGCATCGCATTCAGGGTGACACCGAGCCGGGACAGCTCGTCCTCCGTGCCACCGATGGCCAGCCGCCGGGTCAGGTCGCCGGCGCCGATGTCCGCCGCCTCGCTGGTCATCCGCGCCACCGGCCGCAGCGCGCGCCGTGACACCAGCCAGCCAGAGACGCCCGCCAGGCAGGCCGCCATCAGCCCGAGGGGGAACACCAGCGACAGGTACGCCTCCCGGGACTCCTCGACCTGGTCGAGCTCGGTGGCGACGACGAGCACGCGGACGCCGGGCACCCCCTGGACGCGTACGGCGTGCACCCGCATCGGGTCGCCGGTGCGGTCGGAGTCGCCGAAGCGCGGCGAGCCGGCCACCACGTCGCGGAACTGCTCGTCAGTGAGCAGCGACCGCCCCTCGAGCGCGGGCGTGGACGCGGACCGCACCCGCCCGCGGGCGTCGAGGGCCTGGCTGTCCACCACGGTCGAGGCCACGTCGCCGGTGGTCCGCGCGTCGACGCGGGTGGCCTGGGGGAGCCGGCTCTCCACCTCGTCGGTGCCGGCCAGGACGGCCGAGTCCAGGCTGGTGCGCAGGTCGCGGCCGAGCTGGAGGTAGGCGACCGTCGCCACGATCGCCAGGCTGCCGAGCAGGAGCACGGTGAAGACCAGGGTGAGACGCAGGCTGATCGGCAGGCCCCGGCGGGTCCGGCCCGGTCCGGTCACGGCCGGCTCCGTCCCGGCCTCGGCTCGGTCTCCGGGCCCAGCCGGTAGCCGACGCCGCGGACCGTGTGCAGCAGGTCCAGCCCGTGCCGGCGGTCGATCTTGTCGCGCAGGTACTTCACGTACACGTCGACCACGTTCGACACCCCGTCGTACGCGTCGTCCCAGACGTGGTCGAGCAGCTCGGTGCGGCTGACCACCTTGCCGGCGCGGCGCATCAGGTACTCGAGCAGCGCGAACTCCCGCGGCGACAGGTCGACGCGCTCGTCGCCGACGGTGGTGCTCCGGGTGGCCGGGTCGAGCACCAGCGGTCCGACCTCCAGCCGGTGCGGACGTACGGCGCCACCTCGGCGCACCAGCGCCCGGACCCTGCCGAGGAGCTCGGCCATCGCGAACGGCTTGACCAGGTAGTCGTCGGCCCCGGCATCGAGGCCCTGCACCCGGTCGGGGACCGAGTCCCGCGCGGTGAGCACCAGGACCGGCGCCCACACGTCGCGGACCCGGGCCTCCTTGAGGACCTGCAGACCGTCCATCCCGGGCAGCATCAGGTCGAGGACGACCGCGTCGTACTCGACCTCGGTGAGCATGTGCAGCCCCTCGACGCCGTCGCCGCGCTCGTCGACGGCGTACCCCTCGCTCCGCAGCGCGCGGGTGACCAGCGAGCGGAGCTTGGGGTGGTCCTCGACCACGAGCACACGCACGCGCACCTCCTGGGGTCGGCTCTCATCGTCCTCTCATTGATGCCTTGTCACCCTTGGGAATCCATCCAGCCGCCGCGTGCGTGCACGCTTCTCGGGGTCGGCGAACCACCGCGCACGGGGGAGCAGAACGCGAGTGTCCGTCGAGCTGAGCGAGGCTGCGTGGCCCTGGCTGACGCCGGAGGACGCGGTGCTGCAGGGCCGTGACCCCGCGATCCCCGGACTGGACCGGGTGCTCTGCCCGCAGCGCGCGTTGGCCTGCCTCGCCGACCGGTTCCCGGCCGGGGCGCTGCTCCCCCGCCACCCGGTGGTGCGCTCGCTGCGCTACAGGCCCGGCGCCAGCCTGACGGCTGCGGTGGAGGTGGAAGGCCCGGACCCGGTGCTGCTGCTGCGGGCCGTCGCGCCCTGGCACCACGACCAGGTCGAGCAGGTGCTGGCCCGGCAGCGACCCGGCGCCGGAGGGTGGGGCGCGGTCGCCGACGAGGCGCGGACGCTGGTGGTCGCGGTGCCGGCCTCGGACCCGGCGCTGCCCGGGGTCGCCGAGGTCGACGCCGCGGCCCTCCGCACGCTCTGCTACCGGCCCGGCCGGCGCTGGGTCGGGGTCGGCGACTGGCACGGCCGACCGGGGACCGTGCGGGTGGTCGCGCCCGCGACGGCACGTGCCACGGCACCGCTGCGCCGGCACCTGGAGCGGCGGAGGTTGGTCACGGTGCTCGACGAGGACCTCGACCGCGGGATCACCGTCGACGGGAGCCCGACGGTGCGGACCGCCGAGGTCTCCCTGGAGGACGTCGGCGCCGCGCTCGCCCGGCTGCACCAGACGCCACCCGGACCGGCCGTGGCTCCTCGGGACCACGCGGTCGCCCTGCAGACCACCGCGCGGACCCTCACCGCGCTGCTCCCCGGCCTCGGACGCCGGGCCCGGTCACTGGCCGGACGGCTCGGCTCCGCCCTGCCCGGCCACGAGGGCGCGCCGGGCCAGGGTGCCTGCCTGACGCATGGCGACTTCTCCGCGGACCGCGTGGTCGTCGACGCCGACGCGGTGGTCCGGATCGTCGACCTGGAGCGAGCGTCGTTCGACTACGCGGCGTACGACCTCGGCTCCTTCGTGGCGCAGCGGTTGCGCGACCCGGTCGACGACGCCGCCGTCTCGGCCATGGAGGACGAGCTCGGCGAGCTGCTCGCCGGCTACGACCGGGTCCGCGGCGTGCCGTCACCCGCTTCGGTCCGGGCCTGCGTCGCGGCGAGCGCGCTGGCCCACTCGCTCGACCCGTTCCGTCGGCACGAGCACGGGTGGGACCAACGGATCCGCGCACGCCTCGACGGCGTCGAGCGGCTGGTCGCGCACACCTGACCGCTACGGAGAACAGGTCCGGGCCGGCCGGCAGGAGATCGTGCCGGCCGACCCGGACCACCCTTCCCCGGCAGCCAGGGGGCTCTCACCCGTGCGCGGTGCGGCTCCGCGTGAGGGCGAGGAACTCGGCGCGGGACTTGGGGTCCGAGCGCAGGATGCCCTGCAGCGACGAGGTGACCGTGCGGGTGCCGGTGGCCCGGACGCCGCGCAGGCTCATGCAGGTGTGCTCGGCCTCGATGACCACCCCGACGCCGCGCGGTTCGAGGTGCTGCTGCAGGTGGTCGGCGACCTGCTTGGTGAGGCGCTCCTGGGTCTGCGTACGACGGCTGAAGAACTCCACCACCCGGGCCATCTTCGACAACCCGAGGACCCGCTGCGCCGGGAGGTAGCCGACGTGCGCGACGCCGACGAACGGCAGCATGTGGTGCTCGCACAGGGACCGGATCGGGATGTCCTCGACGAGCACCAGCTCGTCGTAGTCCTCGTCGTTCGGGAACGTCGTGAAGTCGAACGACTCCACGGTCAGCAGCTCGGCGTAGGCCTGGGCCAGCCGCCGGGGGGTCTCGGCGAGGTGCGGCGAGTCGAGCGGCTGGCCCAGGGCGCGGAGGAGGTCGGCGGCGGCCCGCTCGGCGGCGGCGAGGTCGACGGTGCTGGGCTCCGCGGTCACCCGCGGGCGCCAGGCCACCACCGTGCCGTCTCC
>JABFXA010000169.1 GCA_013361955.1 Nocardioidaceae bacterium | reverse complement strand
GCCAGCACGCCCACGCCGAACGTCAGCAGGTTCGCCCCGCCGAGCACGTCCCCGCCCGGCCGGCGCGCGTCGGGGTGGTCGGCGGACAGCGTCAACGGTCCGGCCGGGGTGCCCGCGTCGTCGGTCGGCCTGCTCGGGCTGTCGAACCAGGAGCAGGCCGGCGGGTGCCGGAACGTCGGGTCGCTGCGGTCGTACTGGCTGCAGGACAGGAAGCCGGCGTCCTTGACGGCCGCGCCCGGTGACTGCACCGAGCCGCCGTCGGCGCACGAGGCCGGGTCGACGAGGAAGTTGTCGGTGGGCGTGCCGCGCGAGGAGGTGTTGTCCTCCCAGCAGTTGCCGACGCCCTCGTCGTCCCACCAGAAGTCCAGCCCGTTGTGCTGCTTGGCGCCGGACGGCGTGAGGCCCATCTGGTTGCCGACCGAGTGGTTGTGGTTGGAGGTGTCGTAGAGCTTGGTCGGGTCGTACTCGTCGCGCAGCGGCGAGGGCACCCAGAACTGCATGGTGCCGAAGCGCCAGTTGTCGTAGATCCAGTTGTGGTCGGTGGAGTCGTAGTTGCCGCCGGCGATCAGCAGCCCGGTGCCCACCGGGACCGGCACCACCGGGCAGACCGTGCCGTTGATGTAGCCCCGGTCGGCCATCGGCTTGTCGCAGACACCGGTGTCGACGTACTTCGTGTACCAGTTCTCGTTGTTGCGGTAGATCCGGTTGTGGTCCCACCGGGCGTGGTCCTGCGGCAGGCCCGGGTGGCCCGGGAACAGCGAGTCCGTGGAGATGCCGGTGGCGTTGTCGTAGAAGTCGTTGTCGTGCGCGTGGATGGAGTTCCCCGCGGTGCCGCTGTAGCCGAGCGTGTTGTGGTGGCTGCGGTTGTCGCGGATCTCGATCGCGTAGCGCACCGGCTCGAAGCTCTCGTTGTCGGCGTTGAGGTCGGAGCCGGAGCCGGGGTAGATGCCGGAGTCGCCGTTGTAGTAGGCGTCGCTGCGCTGGATCAGTCCGTGGTCGCTGGCGAACGCGAGGATGCCGTACTCGTCGTTGCCGCGGGCCGTGACCCGGTCGACCACGAACCCGTCGGTCTCCATCACGTACAACGCGTTGAACTCCGCCTGCTGCACGGTGAAGTTGCGGAACAGCACGCCGCCGGCCCGGTCGGCCCGGATCGCGTTGAGCTTCGTGAACCTGTTGTCGATCACGACGTCGCCCTGCGACGCGCCGGTGCCGACCACCTGGGTGCCGCAGAGCCGGCTGTCGCAGTGGATCGAGTCGTTGCGCGGGGTGCTGTCACCCATGATCGCGATCAGGTTGAGGTTGTGCGGGCAGCGCCGCTGGTCGGCGTACGACAGCGCGATGGGGTCGGTCGGCCTGCTGCCCGAGTCGGGGTCGGTGAGGCTGCCGATGTACTCCGAGACCGGCAGCGGGTCGTCGGACTGGCTGGCCAGGTGCGAGCAGTAGCTGCTGCGCTTCAGGTTCGCCCAGTGCGACTCGGTGTAGCGGCCGGGCAGCACGTAGACCGAGGTGTGCCGCTTCCGGACGCTGTTGACCGCGGTCTGGATGGAGCCGTACCTGCACTCCGCGAGCAGCTCCAGGTTGCGGGTGCGCAGCGCGCCGGCGGGCATCGCCTGGATCCGGCGCTCGCTGTCGCTGGTGCACACCACCCGGTGGTCCGGGTTGTCGAGACCGGCGTACGTCGGGCGCCGGCCGGTGCCGTCGGGGAAGCCGGCTGGTCGCTCCTCGTGGGCACTGGCGGGGGAGGCCGCGCCGACCGCGATCAGGCCGCCCAGCACGGCGGCGAGGAGGGCCATCCGCAGGTTGTTGCGCTTCTCCATGGCGGGTCAACGAAGCCCCCCGCGGGTTGGTTACGCACGAGTAGGTTTCAGGCGGTGCGGATCAGGTCGGGACGCAGCCGCGGCGACGCCGCCAGCACCGTGAGCCCGGCGAGCACCGCCGCCGCCACTACCGCCGCCGTCGCGAGCGTCAGCGACTGCGTCCAGGGCAGCCGAAGCCGGCCGTCGTCCAGGGAGAGGTACGTCGCCCCGCAGACCAGCCCGAGGCCGATCGCGAGCAGCGTGCCGACGGTGATCGGCAGCGCGGCCTCGAGCCACTGCGCACGGCGCAGCAGCCCGGGCGGAACACCCACCAGCTGCAGGCCGACCACCTCGCGGCGCCGGGTGACGGCCCGGTCGACCGCCGCGATGCCGAACGACAGCAGCCCGACCGACAGGATCACTGCGGCGACGCCCCAGACGAGCGCGCGCAGGCCGGACACGAAGTCGTGGTAGGCGAAGTCCCCGGCCATCATGTAGCCGCCTCCGTACGCCAGCCGGTCGGCGAGCGTGCGGCCGGGCGGTCCCAGCACCAGCACGTCGGTGGCCGTCCGCGCCGGCAGGTCCGGGACCAGGGCCGGCGGCACGACCGCCATCGCCTGCAGTGGGGAGAGGAGCTCGAACGCGTCAGCGGGCAACCGCCGGGTCGGCGCCGGGAACGACGCGACCGGGTGGGTCAGGTCGGTGTCGCCGGTCGAGGCGTACCAGGGCAGGTCGTCGCGCCCCCGGACCCCCGGGTCGACCGTGATCCACATCGGCACGCCGTCGACGCAGCCGGTCAGGTCCGGTGCGGCCTGTCGCAGCTGCGCGCAGGTGGCCACCACCGCGTCGACGCATCCGCTGCTGCGGTCCGCGCAGCCGACGACGTGCGGCAGCGTGACCGCGGCCCGCACACCCCGCTGCTGCATCGCGCCGCGGGCCAGCGCCGGCGCCTCACGCTGGGTGCCGTCGAGCAGCACCCGCTGACCCTCGTGCAGGTCGCGGTCGGCCGCGACGTACTGGGGCGTGGACTCGAAGGCGACCACGACCGCCCGCGCGCCGGTGACCAGGAACAGCCCGATGAGCAGCGCGGCGACCACCCGGGTCACGCCGGCAGGCTGGGCCTGCAGCCGGCGGCCGGCTACGGTCGTGACCGGCGAGCCGTGCCGCACCAGCGCACCGGCGAGCACGTGCACCAGCACCGGGGTGACCAGCAGCAGCCCGATCCCGGTCAGGGACACCCCGCCCAGGAACGCGACCACGACGGTCCGGTCGTCGGGCCCGCCGGGCGACAGCACGACATACGTGCAGAGGGCCAGGCCGGCGAGAAGCGGCAGCCACCGCCACCCCGCCGGGCGCCTGGCCTCGGCTCGCCGGGCCCGGCGCAGCACCGAGGTCATGTCGAGCCGCTGGGGCAGGGAGGCCTGCGCGACGACGGCCGGCGTGACGCCGACGAGCACGACCACGTAGTCGAGCAGTAGCGGTGCGGTGTCCGTCGGCGCGGAGTCACGACCGGTGAGGCGGAGACCGTGCAGGAGCGGGCGGACCAGCAGGAAGACGCCGAGACCGAGGACGGCGCCCACGGCGGCGACGGCACCGGTCTCGGTGACCGCGACCAGCCGGGTGCGTGCGGGGCTGAGGCCGAGGAGCCGCAGGTTCGCCAGCCGCCGGTCGCGCAGCTCCGCGGACAGCCGGCCCGCGGTCGCGGCCAGCACCAGTACCGGCAGCGCGACACTGAGCACCACCGCCAGCAGCAGCCAGCGCAGCCCGGGGTCCTCTGCCGGCGCGCCGGTGCGTTGCTCGGCGCGCGCCCCCGCGGCCAGCACCAGCAGCACCAGCGTGCCGATCGCGGTCGCGAGCGCGACCGTGAGACTCCGGACCCTGGCCGGGCCTGCGCCTGCCCCCGTGAGGCGCAGGCCCAGCCGGACGGTGCCGCTCACCGCGTCACGCCCGTGGGTACCTCGACGCGGCCGTCGCGGAGCACGACGTGCCGGGCCAGGTGGCTGGCCACGACGTGGTCGTGGGTGACCACCAGCAGGGCGGTGCCGGTCTCCGCGACCAGCTGCACCATCGCGTCGAGGACCGCCTCGGCCGCGACGCTGTCGAGCGCGCCGGTCGGTTCGTCGGCGAGCACCACGGCGGGCCGGTGCACCAGCGCCCTGGCCACCGCCGCCCGCTGCGCCTGGCCGCCGGACACC
>JABFXA010000256.1 GCA_013361955.1 Nocardioidaceae bacterium | reverse complement strand
CGCAGCGCCCGCTCCAGCCCCTCGCGGCGCCGGGCGCCCGGGGGCAGCGCCAGGTGCAGGTCCACGCCACCCGGTCTGGTGGACCAGTCATCCGTCATGGAAGTGGACCTTATCCCTGGTCCACATCGTGCCTAGGCTCGACGGCATGACGACCACCACCGATGCCCGGCACACCCGCGACGACCTGGTCCCCGGCCCGCCCGTCCGGGTCGCGGTCGACGAGCTCGCCCCGCGCACCAACAAGGCGATGGGCGCGCTCGACGCCGCCTCGCGTGCCACCGACCTGGAGCCGGCGCTCTGCGAGCTGGTCCGCGCCCGGGCCTCGCAGATCAACGGCTGCGCCTACTGCGTCGACATGCACGCCGCGGACGCCCGCGCGGCCGGCGCACCCGAGCGCACGCTGCACCTGCTCGCGGTCTGGCGCGAGACGCCGTTCTTCACCGCCCGCGAGCGGGTCGCGCTCGAGCTCACCGAGGCCATCACCCGGCTGTCCGAGGCGCCGGTCGGCGACGAGGTGTTCGACCGCGCCCGCGCGGTGTTCTCCGAGCGCGAGGTCGCCGACCTGGTCTGGCTCATCGCGGTGATCAACACCTGGAATCGGCTGGGTGCGACCGCGCACGCCTGGCCGCTCTCCGGCTGATCAGACCCCCGGGTTCAGTGCCCGGCCCCCACCGATCGGCTCGCTGATCCTGGCGAACGTCGAGGAGCTGCGGGTGCGGGTGATGAGCTGGAACTGGTTGCGGTACTGCACGAACGCCGCGCGCGACGCGATCCGCATCGTCACCTCGTCGAACTTCACCCCGTCGTTGGTGAAGTTGTTCGACCCGGTCCACACGACGTACGACGACGAGTCGGCGCCGACGTTGCCGGACACCGCGACGTTCTTGAAGTGGCTGTACAGGTAGGCGTGCGTGCGCCCCGGGTGGGCGAAGATCGTGCGGCGCACGGACATCCGGGAGCCGGTGCCGAGCCTCAGCTTCTTCCAGACGCTGAAGCTCATGAAGCTCCACAGCACCCGGACGTAGCAGCCGCGGTCGTAGAGCGAGCGCACCTGCTTGGCCAGCGCGTACCCGCGGACCCCGAACCACGCGTGGATGTTGATGTACACGACCGTGTGCCCGCCGATGCCGGTGCCGCCGGTCGCGCCGCTGCAGTGGATGCTGCGCAGCGCGCTCATCGTCGGGTCGGCGGTGCCGCGGGTGAACGGCGCGAACACCGTGCGGTAGGTGCCGTTGTCGGCGCTGAACCGCAGCGTGCGCATCTGCAGGCGGTCGAGCTTCATCCGCGCGAACACCGAGTTGAACTGCCCGAACAGCTGCGGGTCGTTGTTCACGCCGTACAGGTCGTTCCACTGCACGCCCGAGGCGTTGGAGGTCATGTTCGAGGAGCCGACCAGCACGATGTTGCGCAGCGCCGGCACGTTCGGCACGGTCACGTCCGAGTCGAACAGGTACATCTTGGTGTGCAGCACGCCGCTGCCTCGGCAGCCGAAGAAGCAGCGGTGCGCCCAGCTGCGGCCGGTGCGCCGGTTCTTGTCGCCGAGCTGGGTCTGCAGGTAGCGCACGGCCGCGGTGTCCTGCGGGGTCAGATGGTTGTTCATCAGGATCTGCACGCTCACGCAGCGCCGGTGCGCGGCGACGAGCGCCCGGGCGAACGCCATGTCGGTCGCCGAGTACACCGTGATCCGGATCCGGCTCGGCCAGTCCCGCGGGTCGCACATCGACGGCTTCTCGACGCGGTAGCCGGGCATGCTCGAGATGGTGTGGATGACCCGGGTCAGGTTCCGCCGCTTGGCCGCGATGGTGCCCACCGGGATGTTGAAGCTGGCGCCGGTGCTGATCCCGAAGTGGGTCGGCGCGAACAGCCGGCCGACGTGCCAGGAGCGCTTCGCGGTCCCGGTCGGCACGGTGGCGTCGGCGACCCTGGCCACCACGGTGAAGGTGTACTGGCCGACCTTCAGCCCCGCGTACGTCGCCGAGCTCCTGGTGTTCACGGTCCCGGAGGTCACCGTGCCCTGCGGGCAGGTCTTCGTGGTCCCGGTGCGCCCGGGCCCGACGAGCCTGCACTCGAACGTCGCGTGCGGGATGACCGCGTGGAAGGTGAACCGCGCCGTGCCGGAGATCGTCGAGCCGGCCGGCCCGGTGTCGATCTGCACCACGATCGGGTCCTTCGGCACCGGGTCGGCGGGCGGCGGGTCCGTCGGAGGCGGGTCGGCGGGCGGCGGGTCCGTGGCCGGCGGCGGGTCGGTCGCCGCGGGCGGCGTGGTGGTGTCCGTGGGCGGCGGTGTCGTCGTGTCACCGGTGGGCGGCGGCGTGGTGGTGTCACCCGCCGGCGGTGTGCTCGGGTCGCTGGTCGGCGGCGGGGTGCCGCCCTCGTCGGCGACCGCCGAGACCGGGTTCAGGGTGAGCGTGCCGGCCACCAGGCCGAGCACCAGCACCGGCAGCAGCAGCATTCGGACCAGACCGCGCATCACGACAGGAAACCCCCGAGGAGACAGAGGACCGGTCACCCGACGCGGCACCTTGGCGCATCCCACCACATCGGCGAACCGATGCGCAGCGGAACGTAAAATTGTCCGGAAAAGCACGAGGCCGCCCCCTCCCGGGGACGGCCTCGCGCTGCGTCGTACGGAGGTCAGGCCGAGACGACGTTGAGGTTGACGACGGCGTCGACCTCGTCGTGCACCTTGACGGTGACCTGGTGCGAGCCCAGCGACTTGATCGGGCTGCCGACGATGATCTTGCGCTTGTCGACGGAGGCGCCCGCCTCGTTGATCGCGCCGGCGATGTCGTTCAGGGTGACCGCGCCGAACAGCCGGCCGCCCTCGCCGGCCCGGACCGGCAGGTTCACCGGGGCGGACTCGAGCTTGGCCTTGATCTCCTGGGCGTGGTCGAGGTCGCGGACCTCACGGCTGGCGCGGGCCGCCTTGATCGACTCGACGGTGCGCTCGCCGCCTTTGGTCCAGCGGATCGCGTAGCCGCGCGGGACCAGGAAGTTCCGGCCGTAGCCGTCCTTCACCTCGACGATGTCGCCGGGAGCACCGAGACCGCCGACCTCCTGGGTCAGGATGAGCTTCATGTCTCCGGTCCTCCTCAGCGAGCCGTCGAGGTGTAGGGCAGCAGGGCGACCTCACGGGCGTTCTTCACGGCGGTCGCCACGTCGCGCTGGTGCTGGACGCAGTTGCCGGTCACCCGACGCGCGCGGATCTTGCCGCGGTCGGAGATGAACTTCCGGAGCAGGGTGGTGTCCTTGTAGTCGATGTAGGACGCCTTGTCCTTGCAGAACTGGCAAACCTTCTTCTTCGGCTTGCGGAGTACTGGCTTGGCCATTGTGGTGCTCTCCTTCCAAGAGCCCGGCTCTCGCCGGAATGGTCAGTGGTCTTCGGTTGCGTTGAGTGGTCCGGTCGGGCTCGACCACCCGTGGTGGGTCCCGCCGGTCAGAACGGGGGCTCGTCGGAGCTGCCGCCGCCGACGCCGGGGGTGGCCCAGGGGTCGGACTGGCCGCCGCCCTGCTGACCGCCGCCCGAACCGCCGCCCTGCTGACCGCCCCAGGAACCGCCGCCCTGCTGGCCGCCGCCCTGCTGACCGCCGCCGGAACCGCCGGACGCCCACGGGTCGTCGCCGCCGCCGGACTGGAAGCCCTGGCCGCCGCCGGAGCGCGAGGTCTTGGTGACCTTGGCCGTGGCGTACTTCAGGGACGGCCCGACCTCCTCCACGTCGATCTCGAACACGGTGCGCTTCTCGCCCTCGCGGGTCTCGAAGGAGCGCGCCTTGAGCCGGCCGGTCACGACGACCCGCATGCCGCGGGTCAGCGACTCGGCGGCGTTCTCCGCGGCCTGCCGCCACACCGAGCAGTTCAGGAACAGGGCCTCCTGGTCCTTCCACTCGCCGGTCTGCCGGTCGAACACGCGGGGCGTCGAGGCCACGGTGAAGTTGGCCACCGCCGCACCCGAGGGGGTGAAACGGAGCTCGGGGTCGGCGGTGAGGTTGCCGACGACGGTGATCGGGGTGTCGCCTGCCATGTCAGGCCTCCAGTCGCATCAATGCTGGTCTGCGGGCGGTGCAGCGTGACCGGGGGAATCGGCCGGGGATCCGGGACGGCAGCCGTCGTACGACGGACCGGCGGACCGTGGGGTGGCCCTCGCGGGTCAGTGCAGCTCGGGCCGGATCACCTTGGTGCGCAGCACCGACTCGTTCAGCCCCAGCTGACGGTCGAGCTCCTTCACCGTGGCCGGCTCGGCGTTCAGGGTGACGACGGCGTAGATGCCCTCGGCGTTCTTGGCGATCTCGTAGGCGAGCCGGCGACGTCCCCAGACGTCGACGTTCTCGATGGTGCCGCCGTCCTGACGGACCACGTTGAGATACGTGTCGAGCGACGGGGCGACGGTGCGCTCTTCGAGGTCGGGGTCGAGGATGACCATCACTTCGTAGGCACGCAAGGCAGTCTCCACCTCCTTCGGACTCAGGCGGCCACGGCGTCTCCGTGGCAGGAGGGCTTGCGTCCGCCGGGACGGCGAACCGGTCCCGGCGTGTCAACGGCCCGACACCCTCTAGGTCCAGGGGTCGAGCCGATCGACGGGGCAAGGTTAGCAGCGCGCGGGTGCACGGCCGAAATCCTCGTCCACAGCACCCCCGGTGGTTGAGGTGCGAACGGAGTGAGCCTCGACACCAGCACCACCCGGTTGGGGGGTGCCCGGGCGCGCCCGGCGGTGGCAGGGTCCGAGGCATGGGCGAGACGATCTGCGCGGCGTTCCAGGAGACGGCCCGGGCGCGGCCCGACGACGTGGCGCTGCGCACCCCCGGCGACACGGTCACCCTCACCTGGCACGAGTACGCCGAGCGGGTGCGCCGGGTCGCGGCCGGGCTGGCCGTCCTGGGCGTCCGGCACGGCGACACGGTCGCTCTGATGTTGACCAACCGGCCGGAGTTCGCGGTCGTCGACATGGCGGTGATGCACCTGGGGGCGACGCCGTTCTCGGTCTACAACACCTCCTCCCCGGAGCAGGTCGCCTACCTCTTCGGCAACGCGGGCAACCGGGTGGCGGTCTGCGAGGCGGCCACCCTCGACACCGTGCTCGGCTCCGGCGTCCCCCTCGACCACGTGGTCGTGGTCGACGCCGACCGGCCCGGGACGGTCACGCTCGCGGCGCTGGAGGCGGCGGGCGCCGACGACTTCGACCTCGACGCGGCCTGGCGCGCCGTACGACCCGACGACCTGGCCACGCTGATCTACACCTCCGGCACCACCGGACCGCCGAAGGGCGTGGAGACCACGCACCGGCACGTGGTCGAGCAGGTACGCGCCCTGCTCGGCGTGGTCGACGTGCTCCCGGGCGACTCCATCACGTCGTTCCTGCCCTCGGCGCACATCGCCGACCGGGTCACCACGCAGTACTTCGGGGCGCTGTGCGGCATGCAGGTCACCTACGTGTCCGACGCCCGCACGATCGCCGCGGCCTTGGCCGAGCTGCACCCGACCACGTGGTTCGCGGTGCCGCGGGTCTGGGAGAAGATCCGGGTCGCGCTGGAGGCCCGGACCGGCCCCGACGCCGAGGTGGACGACGCCACCGCCGCCGCGCTGCGGACCGCGATCGGGCTGGACCGGGTGCGCTGGGCGTGGTCCGGCGCCGCCGCGATCGCGCCGGACACGCTGTCCTTCTTCCGGCGCCTCGGCATCCCGCTGTGCGAGCTGTGGGGGATGTCGGAGATCACCGGCGCCGGCCTGGTGAACCCGCCCTCGGCGCCCCGGCTGGGCACCGTCGGGCTGCCCCTGCCGGGCCTCGAGACGCGGCTCGCCGACGACGGCGAGCTGTTCGTGCGCGCACCGTTCCTGACCTCCGGCTACCGCCACGACCCCGAGCGCACGGCGGAGGCGATCGACGCCGACGGCTGGCTGCACACCGGGGACATCGCCACCGTCGACTCCGACGAGTACGTCACGATCGTGGACCGCAAGAAGGAGATCATCATCAACGCCTCCGGCAAGAACATGTCGCCGGCGAACATCGAGAACACCCTCAAGGTCACCTGCCCGATGGCCGCCGCGGTCACGGTGGTCGGCGACTCCCGTCCCTACGTCGTCGCGCTCGTCGCGCTCGACCCCGACTGGGCCGCGACGTACGCCGAGCAGCGCGGGCTCAGCCCCGACGCCGCCGTGCTCGCCCAGGACGACGAGCTGCGGGCCCTGGTGCGCGCCGGCATCGACGCCGGCAACGAACGGCTCTCGCGGGTGGAGCAGGTGAAGCGGTTCGAAGTGCTCCCGACGTACTGGCTCCCCGGCGGCGACGAGCTCACCCCGACGCTCAAGCTGCGGCGCAAGCCGATCTCGGCGAAGTACAGCGACGTGATCGACCGGCTGTACGCCTGAGCGTGCAACCCTTCTCGGGTCCTCGGGCGTCCCTGCCTCCGTGGACACCATCACGGAGCGACGCACGGGGGAGGTCGCGCTGCACGAGGTGGGTTTCGAGGCCTTCGTGGCCGCGAGGTCCGGTGCGCTGTTCGGCACCGCGCTGCTGCTGACCGGCGACCGGCACCTCGCCGAGGACCTGCTGCGGACGGCCCTCGCGAAGTCCTGGCTCGCCTGGCGACGGATCACCGGCGACCCGGAGGCGTACGTGCGCCGGGTGCTGGTGAACACCTACGTCTCGATGTGGCGGCGCCGCTGGAACGGCGAGACGCCCACCGAGACGCTGCCCGAGGAGGGCCGGGACGAGGCGGGTGCCGAGGTCCGGCACGACCTGCGGCTGGCGCTGCGCCGGCTGCCGCGGCGACAACGGGCCGTGGTGGTGCTGCGCTACGTGGAGGACCTGTCCGAGCGCCAGGTGGCCGAGCTGCTCGGCTGCTCCGTCGGCACGGTCAAGAGCCAGGCGAGCCGGGCGCTGGCCAAGCTCGCCGCCGACACGAACGTGCCGCGTCGGCGGTTCGATCCCGCTGGACGCGCGGAACCTCGACCTGTCGATGTCGGTCGGTGGCGAGCCGCACGGCCGGGTGCTCGCCGGTGTGGTCAACCCGCGGGGCACCACCGTCGGCTTCACCGCGTACGTCGACGGTCACCGGCTCGGCCACTACCGGACCGGTCGGGTCCGGATGCTGCCGGTCCCCGGGGGCCGCCACGAGGTCCGCGTGGTCGCGGACGGGTCCGTCGAGAAGCGTCGCGCCGCGCTGGTCCTCGCGGAGTTCCTGCCCGCGTCGCAGCCCGGGCAGGAGTGACCTCTCGGCGGGGCGCGGGTGACCTCTCGGCGGGGCACGAGTGACGGCTCGGCGGGGGCGGAGGGGTGTCGGGGGGTCGCCGTAGGGTGGCGGCATGGCCGCGAAGAAGCTCGTGCTCGGTGCGCACGTCGACCAGACCGACCCGATCGCGGAGGCGACGGCGCGGGGGGCCGACCTGGTGCAGTTCTTCCTCGGCGACCCGCAGGGCTACCGGGGCCCGGAGTTCCGCTACGCGGGCGGCGCCGAGGGGCTGAAGGCGGACGCCGAGGCGGCCGGCATCGACCTCTACGTGCACGCGCCGTACATCGTCAACGTCGCCACCACCAACAACCGGATCCGGATCCCGAGCCGCAAGCTGCTGCAGCAGCACGTCGACGCGGCCGCGTCGATCGGCGCCAAGGGGCTGATCGTGCACGGCGGTCACGTGAACAAGGCGGACGACCCCGAGAAGGGCTTCGACAACTGGCGCAAGGCGGTCGAGGCCACCGACCTCAAGCTCCCGGTGCTGATCGAGAACACCGCCGGCGGCGACAACGCGATGACCCGGTACCTCGAGCGCATCGGCCGGGTCTGGGACGCCATCTCGCAGGCCGACGGCTTCGACATGATGGGGTTCTGCCTCGACACCTGCCACGCGCACGCCGGCGGCAACGACCTGGGCACGGTGGTCGAGGACATCGTGAAGATCACCGGCAAGGTCGACCTGGTGCACTGCAACGACAGCCGCGACGAGTTCGACTCCGGGGCCGACCGGCACACCAGCCTCGGCGAGGGGCACATCGACGCCGACGCGCTGGCGGCCGTGGTCCGCGACGCGGGCGCCCCGGTGGTCTGCGAGACGCCGGGCGGGGCCGAGGAGCACCGCGCCGACTTCGAGTTCCTGCGCTCCCGCGTCTGACCCCGCCCACCCGGCCGTTAGTCTCGGTGGGCGTGACCTCCCCTGCCCTCTCCGTGCGCCCGATCGGCGCCGACCAGCACCTGGAGCTGCTCCGGACCCGGGCCGCCGAGGGCGGGTCGGCGAGCTTCCTGCAGACCCCCGCCTGGGGCGAGGTGAAGAGCGAGTGGCAACGCGAGTCGCTGGGCTGGTTCGACGACGACCGCCTCGTCGGCGCGGGCCTGGTGCTCTACCGCCAGCTGCCGAAGGTACGTCGCTACCTCGCCTACCTCCCCGAGGGCCCGGTCATCGACTGGGACGCCGACGACCTGCGCGCCTGGCTGAACCCGATGGTCCGGCACCTGCGCAAGGCCGGCGCGTTCGGCGTCCGGATGGGCCCGCCGGTGGTCACCCGCCGGTGGGACGCCGCGGTGGTGAAGCAGGGCGTCGCCGACGAGTCGGTACGCCGGCTCGGCGACCTGCCCCCGAGCGAGCGCTCGCAGGACGGCGCCCGCGTGGTGTCGCAGCTGCAGGAGCTCGGCTGGCGGCTGCAGGCCGTCGAGGGCGGGTTCGCGGCCGGCCAGCCGCGGTACAACTTCTGGGTGCCGCTGCGCGACGCCGACGGGAACGCCCGCACCGAGGACGACGTGCTCGCCGGCATGAACCAGCTGTGGCGGCGCAACATCAAGAAGGCCGCCAAGGCCGGCGTCGAGGTCAGCCACGGCACGGTCACCGGGCACGACGGCGGCGACCTGAAGCTCTTCCACGACCTCTACCTGCACACCGCCGAGCGCGACCACTTCACGCCGCGGCCGCTGTCGTACTTCGAGACGATGTTCCGGGCCCTGCAGGCCGAGGAGCCCGACCGGATCCGGCTGTACCTGGCCCGCCACGAGGGCGACCTGGTCGCCGCCACGATCTGGATCCGGGTCGGCGCGCACACCTGGTACTCGTACGGCGCCTCGTCGACCGAGAAGCGCGAGGTGCGCGGCTCGAACGCCGTGCAGTGGGCGATGATCCGCGACGCGCTGGCGGCCGGCGCCTCGGTCTACGACCTGCGCGGCATCACCGACACGCTCGACCCCGACGACCCGCACGTCGGGCTGATCCAGTTCAAGGTCGGCACCGGAGGCGAGGCCGTGGAGTACGCCGGTGAGTGGGACCTTCCGCTGAACCCCTTGGTCTACAAGGCGTTCTCGCTGTACATGGCCCGGAGGTAGCCCGATGCCGCTGACCCTGTACGTCGACGGTGAGCGTTGGCGCAAGCACCTCCAGGCCGTCCGCGACGCGCACCCCGGGATCGTGCCGGTGCTCAAGGGCAACGGCTACGGGTTCGGCATCGGCCGCCTCGCGGCGACGTCGGCGTGGCTCGGCGCGGACACCGTCGCGGTCGGCACCTACCCCGAGGTGGCGCCCGCCGCCGAGGAGTTCCACGGCTCGGTGATGGTGCTGGCGCCGTGGCGGCCGTTCGAGACCCGCGCGGTCTTCGACCAGCACGTGGTGCACACCGTCGGCCGGCTGTCCGACCTCGACGACCTCCTCGAGCGCGACGCGAAGCCCCGGGTGGTGCTCGAGCGGCTCACCTCGATGCGCCGGCACGGCTTCTCCGCGCGCGACCTGCGCGACGCCGGAGAGCGGATCGCCACCTCGGGCGACGGCGTGGCGGTCGAGGGGGTGGCGATGCACCTGCCGATCTCGAAGGGCTCGCACCTGTCCGAGGTGAACCGGCTGATGACCGACGTGGTCGCGGCGGGCCTGCCCACCAACCAGGTCTACGTCTCGCACCTCACCGACGAGGAGCTCGGCACGCTGCGGCAGACCTACCCGGACTTCGAGTTCCGGCCCCGCATCGGCACGTCGCTGTGGCTCGGCGACCGCGACGCCCTGTCGGTCCGCGCCACGGTCCTCGACGTGCACCACGTCGAGCGCGGCGAGGGCTACGGCTACCGCAGCCGCACCGCGCCCGCCGCCGGCACCATCGTGGTGGTGGCCGGGGGGACGGCGCACGGCATCGGCCTGGAGGCCCCGACCGGCGGCGCCACCCTCAAGGACCGGGCCGCCCGGATCGCGAAGGGCGGCCTCGACGCGGCCGGGTTCGTGCGCTCGCCGTACACCCTCGACGGCAAGCACCGGCTGTTCGCCGAGCCGCCGCACATGCAGGCGTCGATGCTGTTCCTGCCCGCGGGCGCACGGGTCCCCGAGGTCGGCGACGAGGTCGACGTACGCGTCCGCTACACCGCCACCAGCTTCGACGAGACCGTCGTCGCCTGACCGCTCAGCGGGGCGACCAGGCGGGGTCGCGGCCGGCGGCGCCGAGGAGCCGGTCGAACCGCGCCGCGTTGTCGGGGACGACGACCGCCGCGCCCCACGGCCCCTGGCCGGACGCGATCGGGGCCGCGAACACCTCGCGGAACCGGTCCACCTTGTCCAGCGACGCGTCGTCGAACCGGAGGTCCTGACCGGTCGCACGGGACAGGTCCCAGCCGTGCAGCACCAGCTCCTCCATCGCGACCACGGCGTTGTCGGCGGCATCCATCTCCACGCCGCCCGCGGAGACCCGGCCGGTCCAGGCGGACTCGTCGCGCCAGGCCTGCGCGAGGTCGTCGACCTGCCGCGGGATCGTGGTGCGCCAGTCGTCCGGCAGGCCGGCCGGCCGGTCGACGGGCTCCTTGCGGGCGTTGTGCGCGAAGACGGTCGCGAACTGGTACAGGTGCGCGAGCAGGTCGGCGACCGTCCACTCCTGGCAGGGCGTCGGCTGGTCGAGCTGCTCGTCACGGACGCCGGCAACGATCCGGTTCATCTCCTGGGCGGCGGGGCCGAGGTCGAACATGCGGGACTCCTCCCGGTCGGGGTTCACCGGTAACGACCACTCACGGGCCGCCAACTCATCGGTCGAAGGTGAGCACGACCTTGACGTCGTCCTCGCGCGGCTCGAACGCGTCGGCGAAGTCCGCCAGCGGCACCCGCCGGCTGACCAGCCGCCCGAGCCAGCCCACGTCGGCGGCGGCGAGCACGTCGGCGGCCTGCTCGAAGTGCCGCAGGTTGGCGTTCACTGAGCCCACCACGGCGTCGTTCTCGAGGACGATCTCCCGGTTCAGGTCGCCGCCGTCGACGGTGACCCGGTGGCCCGCCGAGGAGACGCCGGTGAGCACGGTGATCCCGTACGCCGCGGTGCCGCCGACCGCCGCGAGCAGCACCGCGGGCACCCCCGTCGCCTCGATCACCACGTCGGGCCGGACCCGGTCGAGCACCGACTCCGGGTCGGCGTGGTGGTACGTCGCCCCGAGCCCGTGCACGAGCGCCGGTTTCGGTCCGCCCCGCACCCGGTCGAGCACGTGCACGTCGAGGCCGCGCTGGGCGCCGACCAGCGCGGCGAGCAGGCCGATCGGCCCGGCCCCGGTGACCAGCACCCGCTCGGGCTCGAACCAGGCGCGACCGCCGACCCGGTCCACCTGCTCCCACGCCTTCGCCACCACCGACGTCGGCTCCATGAGCATGCCGACGTCGGAGAGCCGGTCGTCGAGCTTCACGGCGTACGCCGCCTCCACGGTCCACTGCTCGCTGGCGTAACCGTCGATCTGCTTGATGCCCCGCTCGGTGTACTTCCCGTTGCGACACATGTCGAACTCCCCGCGCGCGCACGCGCCGCACGGCTCCGGGTCGGGGCGGCGGACCACGCCGGCCACCAGGTCGCCGGTCGCGAAGCCGGAGCCGTCCGGCGCCTCGCGGACCCGGCCCAGCGACTCGTGCCCGAGCACCAGCCGGTCGTGGCCCGGCGGCGCCCAGCCGTACTCGCCGCGGGCGATCTCCTTGTCGGTGCCGCACACGCCGACGGCGATCGCGTCCACGAGGAGGTCGCCGTCGCGCGGCGTCGGGTCCGGTACGTCGACGACGTCGAGCGTGTCAGGTTGCAGGGGAACGGTGGTCAGGGCACGCATGCACCCTTCCTACCCGGTCGCGTGCCTCGGTCCCGCCAGCAGGGCGTGCTGCGGCGTCGCGTCCTCGTCGGCGCTGGGGTCGGCCGGGTCGTCGGTGAGGCCGTCGGACCGCACCGGGTCGTGCCACGGCCGCAGGATGTCGCGCACGATCACCGCCGCGAGGTACAGCTCGGCGGCCACCCGCACGATGATCGCGAACCAGTAGAACCGGTCCGGCTGCCCGCTCGACGCGGACGCCGTGTAGCCGCCGAGGTACAGCCACACCGCGGCGAAGTAGAAGACCTCCCCCGCCGTCCAGATCAGGATGTCGCGCCACCGCGGCCGGGCCAGGGCCGCGAGCGGCAGCAGCCACAGCACGTACTGCGGGGAGTACACCTTGTTCACCAGCAGGAAGCCGCACACCACCAGGAACGCCAGCTGCGGGACCCGCGGCACCCGGGGCGCGGTCAGCCCGAGCACCAGCACGCCGATGCAGACCGCGGCGAAGAACAGCCACGACACCAGGTTGATCTGGCCCGGCGTGACCGTGTGCCCGGCCTGCGACCAGACGATCCACAGCGAGCCCAGGTCGGCGCCACGCTGGTCGTTGAACGACCAGAACGACTTCCACTGCGAGAAGGCGGACAGCATCGCGGGCAGGTCGACGGCCAGCCAGGCCGCCGCCCCCGCACCGGCCGCGCGCCAGAAGTCGCCCATCCGGCGTCGGCGCAGGCAGACCACGAAGAACGCGCCGAGCAGGAACAGCGGGTAGAGCTTGGTCGCGGTGCCGAGCCCGACCAGCACGCCCGCGAGCACCGGCCGGCCGCGCGACCACGCCCACAGCGCGCCGGTCACCGCCGTGACCGCGAGCAGGTCCCAGTTGATGAGCCCGGCCAGCAGCAGCGCCGGTGAGGCCGCGAAGAGCATCGCGTCCCAGGGTCGTCGCCGGTGCACGCCCGAGAGGAACCACGCGGCCAGCAGGGCGAAGGGCGCCAGCAGCACCGCGGTGACATCGAAGTACCGCCAGGACTCCTGGGCGACGCCGGGCAAGCCGAACACGTCGCTGCTCGACGCCCGCGAGCGGGCGGCCGGATCGGGCGGCGGGGCGCTGAGCGCCTGGGTGACCAGGGCGGCGCCGTACGCGAAGTACCCGGTGAGCACCGGGTACTCCAGCGCCGGGTAACGGCCGCCGTTGTCGGTGTACGGCAGGTAGCCCGCGGCGAAGCCGCGGCCGGTGTAGAGGTACGGCACGTCGGAGTAGCACATGTGCGCGTAGCGCGACTTGTCGCCGGACCAGTGGTCCTGCACGCACGGCGTCTTCTGCACCATGCCGAGCGCGAAGGTGATCGCCACGACGGCGAGCACCACCCGCACCGGTCGCCAGAACGGGTGCGGCGCGTGGTGGTCGCCGACCGGCCCGCCGACCGCCTCGCTGGCCTCCGCGACCAGCGGGTCGGTGCGGGTGGGCGGGACGACGTCGCTCACCATCCGCTCATCATCCGCTCACCCGCCCCCCACCTCGGCCACTACTGCGGTTGCGGTGAGCTGGACGGTCGGCCGCCGCCACCACCTCCGCCGCCGTTGCCACCTCCGCCGCCGCCACCGTTGCCGCAGTTGAGCAGGTTGCAGGTCGGCGAGGGTGTCGGGGTCGGCGTCGGGCTCGGTGTCGGCGTGGGCGTCGGCGTCGGGGTCGGCGTCGGGGTCGGGGTCGGCTGCTCCGACGGTGTCTCGGTCCGGGTGGGCGTCGGGGTCGGCGTCGGAGTGAACGTCGGCAGCGGCGCGTGGTCGGTGTTCTTCGCCTTCAGGTTCGCCGGCGGCGGGAACTGCAGCACCGGCTTGCCCTCGAGCGCCCGGCTCATCACGTCGGTCCAGGTCTTCGTCGGGTACTCCGCGCCGAAGTACGGCACCAGGTAGCCCGGCGTGCACCGCTTGCCGTTCTTCTCCTTGCAGTTCAGGTTGTCGTTGCCGTCGCCGCGCGCGTACATCACCGCGGTGGACAGCTGGGGGGTGTAGCCGACGAACCAGGACGACGACACGTTGCCGTCGTCGTTGGTGGCGGTACCGGTCTTGCCCGCGGCAGGCCGGTTCAGCGCCTGCGCGTTGTGGCCGGTGCCCTTCTTCACGACGCCCTGGAGCGCGAAGCTCACGTCGCGGTCGACGTCGTTCGGCAGCGCCCGCTTGGTCTGCTCGGGTGCCCGGTAGCGGACCCGGCCGTCGGCGTTGGTCACCTTGTCGACGGTGAAGACCTTCTTGGCCTTCCCGCCGTCCGCGATGGTGCCGTAGGAGTTGGCCATGTTGATCGGGTTGATGGTCGCCGAGCCGAGCGAGATGCCGGAGCTGGCCTCGAGGCCGGGCGCATCGGACGGCACGCCCATGGCCACCGCGGTGTCCTTGACCTTCTGCGGCCCGTCCTCCATCGACTGGGTGAGGTCGACGTACGCGGTGTTCACCGACTGCTCGGTGGCCGTGGTCAGCGGGATCCGGGCGCCGTAGTCGTTGCCGTCGCCGGGTCCCTCGTTGACCACCTTCTTGCCGTTCGGGAACTCGTACGGCGAGTTGCCCTGGAAGGTGCTCTTCAGCGAGTAGCCGTCCTTGATGCCGGCCGCGAGGGCGAACGGCTTGAACGCCGAGCCCGGCGAGCTGCCGAGGCTGGCCCAGTTGAGCTGGCTCTCGAGGTAGTCCTGGCCGGCGTAGAACCCGCGCAGCGCGCCGGTCTGCGGGTCGGTGGACGCGGCCGCGACGTGCAGCGCCTTGAGCCCCTTGGGCCGCTGTGCCTGCACGCCCTTCTCGGCCGCCTTCATCGCGCCGCGGGTGAACGTGGTCGTCACCCGCAGGCCGCCGCCGGTGATCTCCTGGTCGTCGAAGCCCTGCGCCAGCAGCTCCTTGCGGACCATGTTGAGCATGAAGCCCTTCTGGCCGCCGTACTGGTCGTCGGTCTGGATCTTCGGGAACGTCGGCAGCCGCTGCGAGAACCGGTCGGCCTGCGCCGGGGTGATGTCGCCGGCCTGAGCCATCCCGCTGATGACGTACTGGTAGCGGCCGAGCAGGCGCTGCTTCGCCTCGGCGCCGTTGGACGGGTCGAGGGCGACCGGCGAGTTGAGCACGGAGGCGAGCACCGCGCCCTCGGGAACGGTGAGGTCCTTCGCGTCCTTGTCGAAGTACGCCTGCGCCGCGGCCTGGATGCCGTAGGCGCCGCGCCCGAAGTAGATGGTGTTCAGGTAGCCCTGCAGGATCTCGTCCTTGGACTGGGTGCGCTGCAGCTTCAGGGACAGGAACGCCTCGTGCACCTTGCGGGTGACCGTGCGCTCCTGGGACAGGTAGAACACCTTGACGTACTGCTGGGTGATCGTCGACGCGCCCTGGGTGGCACCGCCGCGCGCGTTGGAGAACGCGGCCCGCAGGATGCCCTTCGGGTCGATGCCCTTGTTGGTGTAGAAGGTGCGGTCCTCCGCGGCGATCACGGCGTCCTGCACGTGCTGGGGTACGTCGGCCAGCGGCACGCTGGTGCGGTTCTGGCTGGCGAACTTGCCGATCTCGTGCTTGCCGTCGGCGTAGTACACGAACGTGGTCTGCGCCTCGAAGTCCCGGTTCGGGTCGGGGATGCTGGTGGACATGTAGCCGTACGCGAACGCCGCGACGCCGAGGATGAAGAAGGCGAGACAGGCCAGCGCGACCCACTTCAGCATCCGGCGCGGCAGGCTTCG
>JABFXA010000013.1 GCA_013361955.1 Nocardioidaceae bacterium | reverse complement strand
GTCGACCTCGTCGTACGCGCCTGAGCCGGCCACGACCCACGCGGGGCCGGCGATCCCGGACCGGGTGCAGGCACCGAGCGCCTACCTGCCCGACGTCGGCAGCCACCCGGTCGGGCCGGTCGCCGTCGTCGCCGGCGGCGAGCGCCGGGCCGGCCTGGTCGGCGTGCACCACGGGCTCTTCGGGATCTCGGCGGTCGACGGGAGCTACCGGTTCCTCCCGCTCGCGCACCGCTACGGCTTCGACGCGAGCGAGCTGGTGTCCAGCGGCGGCGGCCAGGAAGAGGTCGCGGTGTCGCCGGACGGCCGGTACGTCGGCTACTGGCTCGCCGACGACTCCGGCGACCGGGTCGTCGGGGTCGCGGTCTACGACACGGTGCGCGACCGGCTGTCGACGCGGCCCGTGGCCAGCCGGCTCGGCCTGTCGCCCCAGGTGCTGGTGTGGGCCGGGTCCGACCGGCTGGTGGTCGGCTACGGCGTGATCACCGAGCTCACCAGCCACTCGATGTCCAGCACCGGCGCCGGCACCTGGGTGTGGCAGCCGGGGCGGCCGCTGACCCGCTGGCGCGCCGGAGGGGACCTCGCCCAGGCGAGCGCCAACCCAGAAGGCGTCACCACGTACGCGGGTGCCGACCTGCGGACCTGGACCACCGACCTGCGCCACGTCGGCTCCTTCCGCCTCACCGGCCTGAGCCGCGACGACGGCGTGCAGACGCTCGCGGTCGCCCCGGGGCGAAGGGCCGTGGCCGCCGTCGGCACCCCGAACCACTCGGGCGCCGGGCACCTGCTGACCGGCACGCTGCCCGCCGGGTCGGCCCGGCGCCAGCCGGTGCCGGTGCACCGGGTCGCCACGCCGCTGTCGGTCCAGGCGGTGGTCGGCTGGCGCGACCCCGACCACGTGCTGGTCCGCGGTGCGCTGCACGGTGCGACGGGTGTGTACGCCGTGGACGCCCGGACCGGCACCCCGCGACGGGTCGTCGCCGAGCCGACGCAGACCTGGACGCCGGGCGTGTTCTACGCGTCCTCGCTGTGGTCCTCGCCGACGGCCCGACGCCCGGGCCCGCCGTCGGTGCTCGACCCCCGGCTCGCCACGCTGGCCGGCGCCGGGCTCGCGGGCGTGCTGCTGGTCGTCGTGCTCGACCGCAGGAGGCGTCGTGCGCTCGGCTGACCGGCAGGCCTCCTTCGACGCGTACGTCGCCGCGCGGTACGCGTCGCTGGTGCGCACGGCGTACCTGCTCACCGGCCACCACCAGGACGCCGAGGACCTCGTGCAGGCGGCGCTGGTCAAGGTGGTCGGCGTCTGGCGGCGCATCGAGGACCACCCGGACGGCTACGTCCGCCGGGTGCTGGTCAACGAGCACGTCTCCCGCTGGCGTCGGCACCGCGGCCGCGAGGTGGTCGTCGAGCGGGTGCCCGAGGGCGTGCTGCACGACGACCCGGACGACGCGATCGCGCTGCGCGAGGCGTTGGCCGGGTTGGCGCCGCGGCAGCGGGCGGTGCTGGTGCTGCGCTACGTCGAGGACCTCACCGAGCGCGAGACCGCCGAGGTGCTCGGTATCTCGGTCGGCACCGTGAAGTCACAGGCCCGCGATGCGCTGGCCCGGCTGCGGGGCGTGCCAGGGTTGTCCCATGATCGTGGCCTTCAGCATCAGTCCGACGTCCGGTGACGAGCACGGTGGGGTGAGCGAGGCGGTCGCCGAGGCGATCCGCGTCGTGCGCGCCTCCGGCCTACCCTGCGAGACCAACGCGATGTTCACCAACGTCGAGGGGGAGTGGGACGAGGTGATGAGCGTGGTCAAGCAGGCGGTCGACGTGGTCGCCGCGAGCTCGCCGCGCGTGGGCCTGGTGCTCAAGGCGGACATCCGGCCCGGGTACGACGGCCAGCTGGCCGCCAAGGTCGCGAAGGTGGAGGAGCGCCTTGCGGAGTGAGATCGTCGCCGTGCGCACCGGCGGCCGCGACACGGTGCACGACCTGACCCGCGAGTGCGAGCGGTTCGTGGCCGACGAGGGCGACGGGCTGCTGCACCTCTTCGTGCCGCACGCCACCGCCGGGATCGCGGTCATCGAGACCGGTGCCGGCAGCGATGACGACCTGCTCGCCGCGCTCGAGGACCTGCTCCCCGCGGACGACCGGTGGCGGCACCGGCACGGTTCGCCGGGGCACGGCCGCTCGCACGTGATGCCGGCGCTGGTGCCGCCGTACGCGACCGTGCCGGTGCTGGGCGGCCGGCTGGCGCTCGGCACCTGGCAGAGCATCTGCCTGGTCGACCTCAACGTGGACAACCCGGACCGCGAGGTGCGGCTGTCGTTCCTGCCCGGGTGAGTCAGCCGAGGCCGGGCATGCCGTGCGCGCCGAGGTACCAGACCGCCGACGTGAGCACGGCCAGCACCAGCAGCGTAAACAGCATCCCGCCGGCCACCGTGACCAGCCAGCTCGGGGCCTCGGGCGCCTGCAGGCCGACGACCTTGGCGACGAACGCTCCGTACACCAGGCAGCCGACCACGGAGTGCAGCAGCACCCGGGCGTCGGTGGAGCCGAACCCGATCACGAACAGGCAGTTGTAGGCCACCGGCAGGCTGACCAGCAGCGCGACGGCGCCGATGCCGCGGTGCACGGCGCCGAGGTGGGTGGGCGCACGGAGGCCGAGCCGGCCGTACATCCACATCGCGGTGAGCAGCTGGAGCGTCACCAGCAGTCCGGTCACGGCGGTCAGCCAGAACTTCGCGGCGATCAGGCTGTTGAAGCCGAGCAGCAGCTCGCGGTCGGTGGGGCTGGCCGTCCGGCCGTAGATGCCGATGGCCAGCGAGGCCAGTGCGCCAGCGAGCACCGCCAGCACGACGGCGCGGCGGCTCCGGTCCGTGGCCGCGACCGTGGCCATGCCCCGATCCTGACCTCCGGATGTGGCGGTGTCGATGGCCCGAACGGGGCGTTCAAGTCGGGCTCAAGCGGGGTCCAAGTGGCCGCCGCGAAGGTGGGGCCACCGGCACGCGAGGGAGCGCGCCCACCCGAGAGGATCCGCGATGAGCACCACCGAGAGCACGCGCCGCGCCGACGTCCCGCAGCTCCGGCTGCCCCGTCAGGTGGCGGCGCCGGACGGTCCCGTGGACGTGACGATGATGTACGTCATGCATCACGCGTTCCGCCGCGACCTGGTGATGTTCGCCGAGGCGGCCGCGGCGACGCCGGCCACCGACCGGGTCACCTGGTCCGCGCTCGCGAAGCGGTGGGCGGTGTTCAGCGAGATCCTGCACCACCACCACTCCGGCGAGGACGCCGGTCTCTGGCCCTGGCTGATGCGGGTCGCGACCGAGGACGAGCAGGCCACGCTGGAGGAGATGGAGGCCGAGCACGAGCAGATCGACCCGATCCTGCGGGACTGCGCGCGCGGCTTCGAGCGCGTCACCACGAGTGACGACGCCCGCGCCGCGGCGTACCTCGCCGAGCGGCTCGCCGCCGCCCGCGACACCCTCCTCGCGCACATGGGACACGAGGAGACCGACGCGATGGCCCTGGTGCAGACCTACATGACCCAGGACGACTGGGACCAGGTCGTCGAGGCCAACTTCGACAAGAAGGTCGAGCCGAGGCTGTTGCTCGCCGCCGTGCCGTGGATCGCCTACGAGCTGCCGCGGCCCGTCGTCGACCGGCTGCTCGCCGAGGCCGGCGCCCCGATGAAGCTCGTCCACCTCGCCACCCGGCGCCGCTTCGAGCGGCTCCAGGAGCGCGCCACCCGGTACGTCGCCTGACCCGGCCGGTCAGGGCAGGAACAGCATGGTGTCACCGAACTCGTGCCACAGGTAGCGGTGCGGACCCCCGGTCGCCTCGTCGTACGCACGGTGCACCAGCCGGTCGCCGGCGACCGCGCGGAGCAGGTCGATGTGGCTGGCCGCCGCCTCGTGCAGGCCGGTGAGCAGCCCGTCGACCACCCGCGCGGGCCGGTCCGGGCCGAGCACCAGCGAGGTCCAGCCGGCGGTCGGCCGCACCCGGCCGCGGGCGTCGGCC
>JABFXA010000088.1 GCA_013361955.1 Nocardioidaceae bacterium | reverse complement strand
ATGTCCGACACCGCAACCCTCCTCGACCTCGACGCGAAGTCCGCGCTCGAGTCGGTGGTGCGTGAGCAGCGGGTTGCGGCGCGGGCGGAGGCGAACCGGTTGGCCGCGATCGTGGCCTTCTGCGACTGCCACCCGGTGGTCGACGACCGCGACATCGCCGCGGCGTGGCCCGCCGACGCGTTCCTGGACGGCGACGTGGTCGCCCCGCCACTGTCCGGCGAGGGTTGCCCGGAGGTCACCGAGGACGCCGTCCACGAGCTGTCGGCGGCGCTGGGCATCAGCCACCACGCCGCGCTGGGTCTGGTCGGGCAGACGTTGGAGCTGCGGTTCCGCCTCCCCAGGCTGTGGAGGCTGGTGCAGGACCTGACGCTGCCGGCCTGGCAGGCGCTGAAGGCGGCCGAGCACACGATCCCGCTGTCTCCGGAGGCGGCCGGGTTCGTGGACCGGCACCTCGCCGTCGCCGGCAGGCGCGGTCGGCTCACCGGACAGACCATCACCTCCACGGTCGGCCTGGCCGAGGCCCGGTTCGACCCCGAGCGGGCCCGCACCCGCGAGCAGGACGCGCTGGCCGCACGCGGGGTCTGGTTCGACATCAGCCCGGACACCCCGGCGACCACCGACGTGTACGCACGGCTCGACACGCTGGAGGCGCAGGCCCTGGACGAGACGGTCAGCGACCTCGCGGTCCGGCTGGGACGGCTCGGCGACACCAGCCCGCTGGACACCAGGCGCGCGACCGCGCTCGGGATGCTGGCCGACCCCCAGCACGTCCTCGACCTCGACGTCCCGGCCCCGGCCCGACCGGTGAGCACGCCGACCCTGTACCTGCACGTCGACGCCGACCAGCTCGAGACCGGCAGCGCCGGCAGCATCGAGAAGCTCGGCCCGGCCACTCTGACCCTGATCGCCGACTGGCTCAAACGGGTCGGCAAGGTCCGCATCCAACCGGTCCTGGACATGAGCGCGTCAGGGGCGGTGGACCGGCACGACCCATCCCAGTGGATGCAGACCCTGGTGGTGCTCCGGGACAAGCACTACGTGTTCCCCGGCTGCCGCACCGACGCCAGGTCCTGCGACCTCGACCACATCGCCCCCTACGACGAGCACGGCCCGCCGGGTCAAACCAGCCCAGCGAACCTGGCGCCGTTGTGCCGGCGACATCACAACCGGAAGACCCACCACGGCTGGCACTACACCCGAGAACCCGACGGGTATCGATGGCTCAGTCCCCTCGGCCGCGAACACCTCGTCCCGCACCTCAACTAAGCAACGTGCACGCGTGCGACCCGACCACCTCCACCAGGTGGCCGGGCCACACCCATGCCCCGTGGCCGACCGATGGGGTGCGCAGGGGGTGCGGCGGAGCGCGTCAAGCGGCTTGGCCGCGGCGACGACCGCCGGACACCGAACGCAAGCCAAGGCAGAAACAGAAGACGGCGGTCGGCGACGCGCCGCCGCAGCGCCCGGCGTACCCCCGGAGCACCCCCGTTGCGAACACGAGTCACCCCAGACGCCCGGTCACCACAACCATTCCCCACCCCCAGACACAGTCCCCCTGGTGGCGACAGGCCAGCGGGCTCGCACCTCAACCAGCGCGACGACCATTGACCTGAAGCGCCCTTGAGCTTGCACGCTTGACCCATGCGACAGGTGAGCGTGCGTGAGTTCGGGCCGCCCTCGGTGCTCGAGGTGGTGGACGCCCCCGATCCGACACCAGGACCCGGCGAGGTTCTGGTCGACGTCAAGGCAGCACACGTGCTCTGGGTCGAGACGGCGGTACGCCGGGGCGACGGCCGGGACTGGTTCCCGCTGCGTGCTCCCTACGTTCCCGGCACCGGCGTCGCGGGCCTCGAGGTCGGGACCGGACGGCGGGTGGTCGGCCACACCGGCCTCGGCGGCGGGTACGCCGACCGCGTCGTCGTCGACGCGGACCGCCTGGTGGCCCTGCCCGACGAGGTCGGCTTCGGGGCCGCCGCGGCGCTGGTCCACGACGCGACCACGGCGCAGGCATTGTTCGAGGTGCTCCAGGTCGACCGGCAGGACCACGTGCTCGTGATCGGCGCCAGCGGCGGGCTCGGCCTGGTCTCCCTGCAGCTGACCCGACGTCGCGCCCGCAGCGTGGTCGCCCTCGCGCGGGACGGGCGCAAGATCGCCCGGATCGAGGCGTTGGGGTTCGACGTCGTCGACACCGAGGCGCCCGACTGGCCGAGCGCCGTACGGGAGCGGCTGCCCGACGGCGCGGACGTGGTGCTCGACAACGTCGGAGGAGCGCTCGGCGCGCAGGCCGTCCCGCTGCTGGCGTACGGCGGGAGGTGGGCCGCACACGGCAGACCGGGCGGCAGCTTCTCCAGCATCGACGAGGAGCAGCTGACCGCACGGGGTCAGCGCGTCGTCGGGCTCAGTGCCGCGCAGCTGCCGCCGGAGCGGCGGACCCGGCTGATCGCCGAGGGCCTGGCGATGGCGGCGCGAGGCGAGCTCACGCCGGTGGTCGGGCAGACGTTCCCGCTGGAGAAGGCCGCGGACGCGCACGCGGCCATCGAGCAGCGCACGGTGTTCGGCGCGACGCTGCTGGTGCCCTGATCAACGCACGGCGAGCGAGAGCGCGAAGTCGCCGGCCTCGTCGGTCCACCACTGCGCGAGGTGCAGTCCGGCGGCGGTCAGCTCACGCTCGACCTTCTCGCGGCGGAACTTGGCGGAGATCTCGGTGCGCATCTCCTCGCCGTCGGCGAACCCGACGGTGAGGTCGAGGGCGGGCACGGCGACCGTCTGGTCGCGCAGGGAGCGCAGCCGCATCTCGATCCACTCGCACTCGGCGTTCCACACCGCGACGTGCTTGAACGCGTCGACGTCGAAGTCCGCGCCGAGCTCGCGGTTGACCACGTGCAGCACGTTGAGGTCGAACTGCGCGGTGACACCGGCCGCGTCGTCGTACGCCGCGACCAGCCGCTGCGGGTCCTTGACCAGGTCGGTGCCGAGCAGGAACGCGTCGCCGGGGTTCATCGTGGCGCCCAGCGCGGCCAGGAACGCGCCGCGCTGCTCGGGCTCGAAGTTGCCGATCGTGCCGCCGAGGAACGCGACCAGCCGCGGCCCGTCCTGCGGCAGCACCTCGAGGTGCCGCTCGAAGTCGGCGACCACGCCGTGCACCTCGAGCGTCGGGTACTCCTCGGCGAGCCCCGGCAGCGCCCACTCGATCGCGTCGGCGCTGACGTCGACGGGCACGTAGGTCTCCAGCGACCCGACGTCGCGCAGCGCCCGCAGCAGCAGGTGGGTCTTCTCCGACGAGCCGGAGCCGAGCTCGACCAGGGTGCGCGCCTTGGTCAGGTCGGCGACCTCGGCGGCTCGCGCCTGCAGGATGCTGCGCTCGGCGCGGGTCGGGTAGTACTCCGGCAGCCGGGTGATGTCCTCGAAGAGCTCGCTGCCGCGCCCGTCGTAGAAGTACTTCGGCGGCAGCACCTTGGGCGTGGCGGTCAGCCCCGCACGGACGTCGGTGCGCAGCGACGCGGCCAGGTCGTCGGGGGTGAGGTGACGGTCGATGGTCGGCATGGTGCGGATGCCTCCTAGAGGGCGGTCTCGGTGGTGCCGTAGGCCGTGACGTGTACGACGGTGAGGTCGGCCAGCTCGCGCCACGGGCCGTCGTCGTGCGGCTCCGAGGCGACGACCGTGCCGGTGTCGGTCTCGAGCAGGTGCATTGGCTCGCCGACCACCACGCCGGCGACGGACACGCCGTCGGCGGCGAGCATGGTCAGCCGGCCTCCGCCGTGGTCCAGCACCGCGCGGGCCGCGGCGACCAGGCCGTCGGGGAGCGACGCGCCGGACTCCCAGGAGGCGACCGCGAGCCCGAACAGCAGCGCCGAGTCGACGGCGGCGAGCGCGTCGCGGGTGGTGGACGCCTCGGCCCACAGCGCCTTGCGGGCGGTGGGGTAGTCCTCGAGGCGGCCGTTGTGGCTGAACAGGTAGCGCCCGTGCGTGAACGGGGCGGCCGACGACTCGTCGTGCGCGAACCCGGGGGTCGCGGAGCGCAGCGCCGCGACCATGCACGAGGAGGCGATGGTCGGCGCCAGCGAGGCGAACGAGGCATCGGTCCAGATCGGCTGGTTGCGCCGGTAGCGCACCGGCTCGTCGCGGCCCTCGACGTACCAGCCGGCCCCGAAGCCGTCGACGTTGACGGTGCCGTGCCGCTGCAGCCGTGGCGACCAGGACTGCGTCATCAGGGAGTACCGCGGCGCGTCGACGACCTCCTGCAGCGTGCGCGGTTCGCCCAGCCGGGCGAGGTGCCGGCACATCAGGCGTCCCGGGCGGTGCGGAAGCCGGAGAAGATCTGCCGCCGGATCGGGAAGTCCCAGTTGCGGAACGTGGTGCGGCAGGCCAGCGGGTCGGTCGCCCAGGAGCCGCCGCGGAGCACCCGGTAGCCGTCGTCGAAGAACACCTCGGAGTACTCCCGGTAGGGGAACGACCGGAAGCCGGGGTAGCCGGTGAGCTCCGTCGCGGTCCACTCCCACACGTCGCCGACCATCTGCAGCGCGCCGGAGGGCGCCGCGCCGTCGGGGAACGAGCCGGACGCGACCGGGTGGTACCGGTGCTGGCCGAGGTTCGCGTGCCGGTCGGTCGGCGCCTCGTCGCCCCACGGGAACCGCCGCTTGGTGCGGGTCGCCGGGTCCCACGAGGCGGCCTTCTCCCACTCCGCCTCCGTGGGCAGCCGCCGGCCGGCCCAGCGGGCGTAGGCGTCGGCTTCGTACCAGTTCACGTGCTGCACCGGCTCGTCGTCGGGGAGCGGCTCGACGCGACCGAACCGGCGCCGCAGCCAGCTCCCGCCGTCGCGGAACCAGAACGCCGGCCCGCGCTTGCCGGACTCGCACCGCCAGCGCCAGCCGGCCTCGGCCCACAGCCGTTCGTCGTCGTAGCCGCCGGCCTCCACGAACGCGCGGTACGCCGCGTTGGAGACCGGCACCGTGTCGACGGCGTACGCCGGCAGGTCGACCTGGTGGGCGGGACGCTCGTTGTCGAGCGCCCACGCGTCGGTGGACGTGCCCATCGTGAACGGCCCGGCCGGCACCAGCACCTCGGCGGAGGTGATCAGCGCACCGGGTGCGGGCAGCGCGTCGGCGACCGGGAACACCGGCTCGCCGCGGCGCAGCTGGTGGGTGGCCAGCATCGTCTCGTCGTGCTGGTGCTCGTGCTGGAGGACCATGCCGAACACGAACCCGGCGTCGAGCAGCTCGTCGCCGGATCCCTCGATCCGGATCGTGTCGAGGGCGTCGAGGACCTTGCGGCGGACCAGGCCGATGTAGTCGTCGGCCTCGTCGGGGCGCAGCAGCGGCAGCGTCGGGCGGGTGGCGCGCGGGTGCTCGAAGGCGTCGTAGATGTCGTCGAGCTCGGGGCGCATCGCTTCGATCCGGGCCGCCTCGCGCAGCAGCCAGAGCTCCTCGTAGTTGCCGACGTGCGCGAGGTCCCAGACCAGCGGCGACATCAGCCGGGAGTGCTGGGCGAGCAGCTCGGACTCGTCGAGGACCTGCGTGGTCAGCCCGAAAGACCGGTCCCGGACCCGCTCGAGCTCGTCGGCGACGTACTGCTTCAGGGTGCTCTCGTCGAGGCCGACGGGGCTGGTGCCGGGTGCGATGCTCACAGTGCCTCCTGGAGGTCGGGCAGCGGGTCGTCGGCCGGGCAGCGTCCGACGGAGACGTAGCGGTCGGCGAACTCGGCGACCCGGGCGACCAGGTCGGGGTGGACGTCCGACCGGGACATCGAGAGCAGCGCCGCGTCGAAGCACACCGCCGCCGCCTCCTGGAAACCCGGTGCGGCGAGGGCGTCGCGGGCCGCCAGCGTCCAGTCGTCGAGGTCGCGGCAGGCGAGTGCGGCGACCTCGGAGGCGTCGGGGTCCTCGACGAGCGCGGTGAGGACCGCCATCGGCACCGGCCACCACCGCCACGGCTGCGCGTCGAGGTAGCGGACCTCGAACCAGCCGCGCGGCCGGACCGGCGGGAACAGCGTGGTCAGGTGGGTGGCCAGGTCGTCCTCGGTGGGCGGGTCGTCGGAGACCAGCCAGTCGTGGAACGTGGTGCCGTGCTCGACGCGCCAGTCGTCGCCGTCGCGGCGGCGCAGCATCAGGTGCGCGTCGAGGGCGTACTGCGTCCAGGCCGACGCCGGGTCGGGCCCGGGCGGCATCGTGGTGCGCTCCAGGTCGAGCCGCTGCCAGACCTGCTGCCGCGCGGACTTCCAGCCGGTGTCGCGACCGGCGTGGATCGGGGAGTTCGCGAACGTCGCCACCAGCACCGGTGCGAGGTCGTGCAGCAGCCGCCAGCGCCGGCAGGCGTCGTCGAGGTCGTGGCCGATGTCGAGGTTGACCTGCAGGGCAGCGGTGCCGGTCATCATCACCGGACCGGTCTCGGCGCTGTCCGGGCCGGCGGCCGCGAAGTAGGCCTCCATCGCGTCGTAGCGCGGGTGTTGCAGCTGTCGGTGCGGCGCGCGGTGCGGGTCGATGGCGGTGGGGAGGAGGACCAGGCCGGCGGCGGCGAGGGCGCGGCGGGCGTGCTCGGCATCCTCGGTGAGGGCCTGCCAGCAGGCGCTGGGGCCGGGGAAGACGGCGGAGCTGAGCTCCAGCTGGCCGCCCGGCTCGAAGGTGACGGCGCTGCGGTGCGGCAGCGGGCCGGCGGAATCGAGGGTCTCGCGAAGCAGCGGGATCGGCACCGTGCGGCCCGGGTCGTCCGCGAACGCGACCAGCCACTCCAGCTCGGTGCCGACCAGTCCGGGTGGTCCGGTCTTGAAGCAGACCCGCTCGACGTACCCCTGCACCGCCGCGCAGTCGCGGAGGCGCTCGGTGGTGTCGCGGCCGATGACGGTCATCGGCACACACCCTAGGCACGCCCTCCGACAGAACCCAGGGGCCTGGTCTGGACCTCCCCGGTTCGTCGCCCGGCGTTCAACGTCCCGTCGACCGGCCCGTCTGCGGGGCGCCCGGCAGTAGGGTCACCAGCGATGGGCACCTACGACGCGGCCGCGCACGAGCGCTGGGTGGACGAGCCGCCCAAGCGGCCGGAGCGCACCCCGTTCGAGCGCGACCGGGCGCGGCTGGTGCACTCGGCGGCGCTGCGGCGGCTGGCCGCGAAGACCCAGGTGGTCGGTCCGCAGACCGACGACTTCGTCCGCAACCGGCTCACGCACACCCTCGAGGTCGCCCAGGTGGCCCGCGACCTCGGCCGCACGCTGGGCTGCGACCCCGACGTCGTCGAGACCGCCGCGCTCGCGCACGACCTCGGCCACCCGCCGTTCGGGCACAACGGCGAGCGCGCGCTCGACGAGGTCAGCGAGGCGTGCGGCGGGTTCGAAGGCAACGCGCAGACGCTGCGGATCCTCACCCGGCTGGAGCCGAAGACCGTCGCGCCCGACGGCCGATCGGTGGGGCTGAACCTCACCCGGGCGACGCTCGACGCCAGCACCAAGTACCCGTGGCCGCGTGCCGACGCGCCCGACCCGCAGGGCGTGCACGCCGACGGCACCACCCGCGCGGTCCGCAAGTTCGGCGTGTACGACGACGACCTCGACGTGTTCGCCTGGCTGCGCGTCGGCGCCGAGGCGGGTGTCCGCTGCGTCGAGGCCCAGGTGATGGACGTCGCCGACGACGTCGCCTACTCCGTGCACGACCTCGAGGACGGCGTGGTGGCCCGCCGGATCGACCCGGGTGCGCTGCTCGACCCCGCGGAGCGGCACCAGGTGTGGGCGACGGTGCGCGACTGGTACCTGCCCGGGGTCGACGACGCCGAGCTCGACGAGACCGCCGACCTGCTGCTCGCCGGGACCTCCTGGCCCGGCACGCCCTACGACGGCAGCCGGGGCGCGCAGGCGGCGCTGAAGAACCTCACCAGCGACCTGATCGGGCTGTTCTGCACCGAGGTGCGCGACGCCACTGTCGAGAAGCACGGCGACCGGCCGCTGACCCGCTATGCCGCCGAGCTGGTGGTGCCGCGCCGCACCGAGCTGGCGATCGCGGTGCTGAAGGGGGTCGCGGCGCACTACGTGATGCGCGCCGACGACCGCGTCGCGGTGCTGGAGCGCCAGCGCGAGGTGGTCGCCGAGCTGGTGTCGCTGCTCCGGCTGCGCGGACCGGACGCGCTCGCGCCCGCGTTCCGCGCGGACTTCGACGCGGCCGGCAGCGACGCCGCCCGGCTGCGCGTGGTCGTCGACCAGGTGGCCTCGCTGACCGACGCCTCGGCCGTGGCCTGGCACGCCCGGCTGCGCTGACCCGCAAAGCCGGTGGCCGTTGTCGGTGGCCGGGCCTACCCTCGGGCCATGCGTTTCCCACCCGGCTCCGCTTGACACTGACTCCCTGACCCGCGCGGCTTCGCGCCGCGCGTGCTCGCCTACTACGCCTCGCGTGACCTGGTCCCGCTGTACGCCGTCTACGCGCTGCTGTTCCGCGACCACGGGCTGTCGGTCGCGCAGACGTCGTCGCTGTTCGTGCTCTGGTCGGTGACCTCGTTCGTGCTCGAGGTGCCGTCGGGTGCCTGGGCCGACCTCGTGGACCGCCGTCGGCTGCTGGTCGCGAGCGCCCTCGTGTACGCGCTGGGCTTCGGCGCCTGGACGGTCGGCTCCGGCTACGCCGCCTACGCCCTCGGCTTCGTGCTGTGGGGGCTGTCCGGCGCGATGATGTCGGGCACCTTCGAGTCGGCCGTGTACGACGAGATGGTCGCCCGCGGTACCGACGACGACTACCCGCGGCTGATCGGCTGGGCGGAGTCGGCGGCGATGGTCGCGAACCTCCTCGCCACGCTGTCCGCGGCGCCGCTGTTCGCGTGGGGCGGCTACGCCCTCGTCGGGTGGGCCAGCGTCGCGGTCGCACTGGTGCAGGCGCTGCTGGCCGCGACGCTGCCGGTCCGGGGCCGCGACGGTCACGGCGGCGCGGGCGAGGTGGCGGCGGCCACCCAGCGGGTGCTGGTGCGGTACGCCGCGATGTTCCGCGCAGGCGTCCGCGAAGCGGCCACCGAGCCCGTCGTCCGGCGGGCGGTGCTGCTCGCCGCGTTCCTGGCCGGCACCACGGCGTACGACGAGTACTTCCCGCTCGTCGCCGGCGCGCACGGCGTACCGACCGCGACCGTGCCGTTGCTCGTCGGCCTGGTGGTGCTCGGCCAGGCCGTCGGCACCGCGCTCGCGGGGCGGACCGCCGGGTGGGGACCGGCGCGGACCGGGTGGCTGGTCGCCGCCGCCGGCACGCTGATCTCGGTCGGCGTGCTCGTCGAGCCGCGGCTCGGCTTCGTCGCGGTCGCGGTCGGCTACGGCCTGCTCAGCAACGCGATGGTGGTCGCCGAGGCGCGGGTGCAGCGGGTGATCACCGGGCCGGCGCGGGCGACCGTCACGTCGGTGCTCGGCGTCGGCGAGGAGGCGTTCGCCCTGGCCGTGTTCGTGTCCTTCGGCGGGGCGTCCCGGGTGCTCGGCGTTCCGGTCCTGGTGGCCCTGCTCGGGGTCCCGGTGGTGCTCGTGGGACTCGTCGTCCGGCGGTGGGGACGACCTCCCTCGAGCCGCGAACCCGACCCGTAGACTCGGCGCCGTGGCTGGGCTGATCCGTGACGAGGACATCGCACTCGTCCGCGAACGAGCCCGCATCGACGAGGTGGTCCGCGACTACGTCACGCTCAAGAACGCCGGCGGCGGCTCGCTCAAGGGGCTCTGCCCGTTCCACGACGAGAAGTCCCCGTCGTTCCAGGTCACCCCGTCTCGCGGCTTCTTCCACTGCTTCGGCTGCGGCGAGGGCGGCGACGTCATCTCCTTCCTGATGAAGATCGACGGCACCGCGTTCACCGAGACCGTCGAGCGGCTCGCCGACCGGTTCGGCGTCCAGCTCCGCTACCAGGAGGGCACCGAGCGCCCGGCCCGCCGCGAGGGCGCCAACCTGCGCCCGAAGATGCTCGAGGCGCACAAGGTCGCGCAGGCCTTCTACGCCGACCAGCTCGCCTCCCCGGACGCGGCCGTCGCCCGGCAGTTCCTCTCCGAGCGCGGGTTCGACCGCGACGCCGCGGAGCGGTTCGGCATCGGCTTCGCCCCGCGCGGCGGCGACGAGCTCTACAAGCTGCTGCGGCAGAAGGGCTTCCAGGACGCCGAGCTGGTGACCGGCGGCCTGGTCGGGCAGGGCCAGCGCGGCCACTACGACCGGTTCCGCGGCCGACTGCTGTGGCCGATCCGGGAGACGAACGGCGACGTGATCGGTTTCGGCGCCCGGCGGATCTTCGACGACGACCGCATCGACGCGAAGTACCTCAACACCCCCGAGACGCCGCTCTACAAGAAGAGCCACGTGCTCTACGGCATCGACCTGGCCCGCCGCGACATCGCCCGCGCGTCGCAGGCGGTGGTCGTCGAGGGGTACACCGACGTGATGGCCTGCCACCTGTCCGGGGTGCCGACCGCCGTGGCCACCTGCGGCACCGCGTTCGGCGACGACCACGGCCGGGTGCTGCGCCGGCTGCTGCAGGACCACGACGAGTTCCGCGGCGAGGTGATCTTCACCTTCGACGGCGACGCCGCCGGCCAGAAGGCCGCGCTCCGCGCGTTCGAGGGCGACCAGAACTTCGCCGGCCAGACGTACGTCGCCGTCGAGCCGACCGGCCTCGACCCGTGCGACCTGCGGCTGCGGCAGGGCGACGCCGCGGTGCGCGAGCTGGTCGCCCGCCGGATCCCGTTGTACCGGTTCGTGCTCTCCAACGTGGTCGGCCGCTTCGACCTCGACCGCGCCGACGGCCGCGTCGACGCGCTCCGCGAGGCCGCCCGGCTGGTGTCCGCGATCCGCGACCGCTCCAAGGTGGAGGCGTTCTCCCGCGAGCTCGCCGGCATGGTCGGCGCCGACATCGAGGACGCCCGCGCCGAGGTGCGCCGGGCCGCGAACCGGCGCCCCGACGAGCCGCGCGGTCACCGTCCCGCCGAGCAGACGGCGCCGACCGAGCCGACCCGGCCCAGCCCGCCGCCGCTGCCCGACCTGCGCGACCCGCGGTTCTCCCTCGAGCGGGAGACCCTCAAGCTGGTCGTGCAGCACCCCGACGCGGTCGGCCGGATGACCAAGGACGTCGACGCCCACGACTTCACGCACCCGACGTACCGCGCGGTCTGGGAGCTGGTCGTCGCCTGCGGCGGGCCCGCCAACGCGCCCGGGGGAGAGGTCTGGGTCTCCAAGCTCCGCGACAGCGTGCCGGCCGACGACGGTGTGGGCGCGGCCCGGGCGCTGTCCGCGCTCGCGGTCGAGCCGCTGCTGTCCACCAAGGAGCCGACCTCGGCGTACGTCGCCGCGCACGTCTACCGGCTCCAGGAGGTCACCGCGCTGCGCCGGATCACCGAGCTGAAGTCGAGGCTGCAGCGCACCAACCCGGTCGAGCACGCGACCGAGTACAACCGGATGTTCGGCGAGCTCGTGGCCCTCGAGCAGCACCGCCGGGCGCTGCGCGAGCGGGCCATCGGCGGCGAGCAGTGACCAGGTTCCTCCGGCGCGCCGCGATGGCGCCGCGCGAGGTCGTCGAGCGCGCGGGGCTGCGCGGCGAGAAGGTGCTCGCGTCCGCGGAGACCACCGACGGCACCTGGCTGTTCGGCACCCGTGACGCGCTGGTCGTGGTCGACCCCGTCGACACCCGCCGGATCCCGTGGGAGGAGGTCGAGGGCGCCGACTGGGACCGCGACACCGACACCCTGCGCGTCGTCGAGGTGGCGCCGTACGGCGAGCGCAAGCCGGTGCACCACCTCGGGCTGGAGGAGCCCGGCCTGATGCTGCCGCTGGTCCGCGAACGGGTCACCGCCAGCGTCGTGATGAGCCGCCGGGTGCCGTACCGCGGGCGCACCGGCTTCACCGTGATCGCCCGCCGGCCGCCGCGCGGCACCGGCGACCTCGAGTCCCAGCTGAGCTGGGGCGTCGAGCTCGACAGCGCACTCGACCCGTCCGACGCGGACGTCACCGCGGCCGTCGACGCGGCGCTCGACCAGGCCCGCAACGACCTCGGTCTGGAGTGACCCGGGCGACACCGTCGGACCCCCGAACCGATTGTGTCCCGCAGCGGTCGTCTTGCTAGCCTGTGCGCTGCACGATCCCCTGTAGCTCAATTGGCAGAGCATTCGGCTGTTAACCGAAGGGTTGTTGGTTCGAGTCCAACCGGGGGAGCCAGCTCATGGCGCTCGCTCCGCTCGCGTGTGTCCACCGCGCGGAAGATCCTGTCGTCCCTCAACCGACGAGGTCGGCTCACACCCCCGTGGCACCGTCCACGCACTCGCGGAGCAGGTCGGCATGGCCGTTGTGGCGCGCGTACTCGTGCATCAGGTGCTGCATCAGCACCCGGGCGTTGATCGTCTCGCCGTCGTGCTCAAAGGTGTCGTCGAAGGACACCGACGCGATCACCTCGTCGGCGCGCCGCTGCTCGTCGAGCAGCAGCGCGTAGTCCTCCTCGGCGCGGGTCGGGTCGACCTCGTCGAAGTCGGAGTCCGGCTCCGGGAACAGCCGCGGCAGGTCCTGGCCGGCGAACCGGATCGGGAACCAGATCCGCTCCACCTTCGCCATGTGCCGCAGCAGGCCGAGCAGCGACATGCTCGACGGCGGTACGGCGCGGGTGGCCAGCTGCGCACCGTCGAGGCCGGCGCACTTGTGCAGCAGCGTCGCCCGGTGAAAGCCCAGATAACCGCACAAAACGGAACGTTCGTCCCCGGTCTCGTCGCCGTCGGGCCGGTCCACGGCGGGCGCAGTCCACGAGGTGGTCACAGGGGCATCCTGCCGGGTCGGCTTGACGTGGATGTGATGGGGTAGGGAATGTTAAGAGACGGGGACATTCCGGACCGGAAGGAGCCTCGGGGATGGGACTCGGCCTGTTCCTCATGGTGTTGGGCGCGATCCTGGCGTTCGCCGTGGAGGACCACGTGGACAACCTGAACCTGCGCGTCATGGGCCTCATCATCATGATCGCCGGAGCAGCAGTCGTCGCGCACTACCGCGGACGGGTGGAGCGGGAGCGCGTGATCACCCGGCGCGAAGGTGGCGACGGCCCGGAGACCGAGGAGGTGGTGCGCGAGCGCGACGCGGACCATCACACCGGGCACGAGTCCAGCTACTGACGGAGCCCGGCGGGTCGCGTCAGTCGTCGTCGCCCCACGTCATCCGGTACACCTCGAAGCCCACCGCGTGGGCCACACCGAGCCGCTGCCCGGTGGCCCGGGACATGCCCTCGAGGAACTCCGCCGGGTCGAAGTGCTCCCAGCCCAGCCCGTCGATGTACGCCGAGTGCGCGCGCAGCGACTCGACGCCCTTGTCGAAGGTGTCGGTGATGTCGACGCCGTGCGTGGCCTGTGGCGAGCCGGGCGCCCACACCTGCTTCACCCCGCCCCAGGGTTCCACCCCGTCGACGAGCTGCTCGTTGAAGATCCACCGGTTGCCGGCGTCGCGGACCGCGTCGACGGTGGCCTTGCCGGTTGCCACGTGGTCGGGCTGGTTGAGCATCCCCCCGCCCCAGGAGTCGTGGAAGTTGTTGGTGACCACGATGTCCGGGCGGTGCAGCCGGATCTCCTCGGCGATCGCGCGGCGCAGCGCCACGCCGTACTCGAGGACGCCGTCGGGCAGCCGCAGGAAGTCCACCTCGTCGACGCCGACGATCCGGGCGGACGCGACCTCCTCGGCCTCGCGCACCTCACGGCTCTGCTCGGGCGACATCCCGTCGATGCCGGCCTCGCCGCTGGTCACCATGCAGTAGACGACCTTCTTGCCCTGGCCGGTCCACCGGGCGACCGCCGCGGCGGCCCCGAACTCCATGTCGTCGGGGTGCGCGACCACGCACAGCGCGCGCTCCCAGTCCTCGCGGAGCGGCTGGAGAGGCGGGGGAGGTTGTTCGGTCATGCGGGAGAGCATCCCACCCCCGGCCCGCGTTCGTCAGCCGCCGTTGGAGGAGAAGTGCTGGTAGTCCGGGTGCGACCACCGCGCCCCCCACGGCCAGCCCAGGTTGCGGAACCGGGTGGCGATCACGCCACCGCGGGTGATCATCCCCTTCCGCACGTTCGACCGGTTCAGGTACGTGCGGGCGAACGACGGGTACACGCGGCTGCCCACGACGTACGGGTTGCGCACGGTGTTGATGTCGATGGCGTTGCCGTAGGAGTGCTGCGAGACGCGGTACGGGTTGCCGGTCACCGGGCGGCAGTTGAACGCCGAGGTGTTGTCGGCGCGCATCGCCGCCTTGTCGGACTCGGTCGGGGTGCGCTTGCCGCCGGCGTAGAAGCGGTCGGCCGGCTTCATGGTGTGCACCGGGAAGCGCGACGAGAACGACCCGCGGAACACGTTGAGCACGTCGGACACCGCGCCGGCGCGGACCACCAGCGAGCCGCGGGCAACGGTGCCGGCGTACGTGAACCGGTTGATCGAGATCCGGCGCAGCCCGGACGGCGTGACCGGGCAGCCGGCACGGTAGGAGTAGCGCACGTCGGTGCGGCCCAGCGGGCCTGAGACCTTGACGTCGGGCCGGCCCACCACGGTGCGGCTGAGCGTGCCGCTGCGCGCCTTGCGTCCGTCGGCCCAGGTGGCCAGTGCGCGCAAGGTGTACTTCTTGGTGCGGTTGCTGCTGAACCCGACCCACCAGTCGCCGGTGGCGTCGGCCCGGTCGGTGCGGTACGTGTGCCAGGCGCCGTCGTACCAGCGCTGAACGGTGACCGTCACCGGACGCCGCAACGGCAGGTTCACGGTGCCCTTGATCCGGTAGCTGCGCAGCGCGACCACCGGCTTGGCCATCGAGATGGTGACCTTGCGGGTGACCGGGGGAGCGCTGACGGTCACCGTGACCCGACCGGTGTCGGTGGCCTGCCCGTCGCTGACGGTGTAGTCGAAGACCTGCGCACCGCGGTCGGTCGACCGGGCGGTGAACACCACGCTGGTGCCCGAGGTGGAGATCCGCGCGCGGCTGTTGGACACCGTCGCGACCACGAGCGGCTGCTGCTCGGGGTCGGTGTCGTTGGCGAGCACCGGGATCGTGACCGAGCCGCCCGCCGTCACCGTCGCGGCGTCGTCGACCGCCACCGGCGGCTGGTTGGTCTCCCCGGCCGCCGGGCTCGGAGACAGCGCGCTCTGCGGGCCGGGGGAGGGCTGGTCGGACGCACTGGCCGCGCCCGCCTCCGCCACGACACCGAGCAGCAGGCCGCTCGCTGCGAGCAGGGCGGACACGGCGGCGAGGCGCGGTCGGTTCACGGGGGAGGTGGTCCTTCCTCAGGGGTGCGTCAGCCGCGGAACAGGCGGACGAGGCGGCGGGTCTGGGCGGGGCCGAGCGGGTCCGCGCCCTGGACGGCGAGCAGCACGACGGAGTCGCCGTCGAGCACGGCGAGCTCGCGCCAGGGGTCGGAGTCGGGGGTGCGGTCGGAGGCGAGCGAGCCGTCGTCGGGTGCGTCGATGCGGGCCACCAGCGGGCCGATCGCCTGGCTCGGTGACTGGCCGACGCAGCCCCGCAGGTTCGCGGCGCGTCCGGTGAAGAACGTCTCCGCGGTGGCCCGGTCGGCGAACTGCCCGCGGACGGCGATGGTCTTCGCGCCGCGGAAGGAGTAGTCGACCTCGAGGGCGTGCGTCGGCGCCGGCATCGCCGAGCCCCGGCCGCAGCCGAACGGCACCGCGGTCTGCACGATCTCCCGCGGGTTGCGCGCGAGCGCGGGCGTGCCGTTGCCGGCGTACCCCTCCTCGGCGTCACCCGGGTCGACGGAGTAGGACCAGCCGGCGCCGAGCCGGCGCGGCGTGGGGAACGACGAGCGGCTCAGCGGACCCGACGACGAGGCCGGCGCGTCCAGCG
>JABFXA010000006.1 GCA_013361955.1 Nocardioidaceae bacterium | reverse complement strand
GGGGGTTGGGCTCCGCGCCGCCGCAGCGCCCGGCGTACCCCCGGAGCACCCCCCAGCAAGCAGCAACGGTCACCCCAGAGCCCGGGTCACCAAAACCGTCCCCCACCCCAAGACACAGTCCCCCTCGTAGCGACAGGCTCGCCCCAGCGGGCTCGCACCTCAACCAGCGGCTGTCCCCCTAGATACACGACTCGCCTGATGGCGTACCAGTTGCGCGACGGGGGCGCTTCGTTCGATAGGTTTGACTGCACCCGGTACGTCGAGACCACGGCGGACCATCGCCTTTCTTCCGCCCATGGTGGGTGTGACCGGGAAGGTCTTGCAGTTGACGACGGAGGAGACCGGCGACGCCCTGTCGCCGGCCAGTTACGGCGACCGCCTCAGCGCGGTGGCCTTCCAGTACGACACCGGTTCCGACTCGTGGACGTGGTCGCCGCACGAGATGCGGACGCTGCGCCTCGACCCGCAGCAGCTGATCGACGCGGCCGACAGCGCGGGCACGTTCGGCTTGCTGCTCGAGCCCGACCGTCGCGACAGCGCCGACCACGACGGAGCGGGCTGGCCGGTGCTCGTGGTGGTGGGAGAGGTGACCGCCAGCGGCGGCGACCACACGCTGCTGCGCGGCTACGTCCTCGACCTGAGCACGGCGTTCCACCTGCACGGCCAGCGGCAGTCGCGCGAGGCCGTGGCGGCGGTGCTGGAGAACCGCGCCACCATCGAGCAGGCGAAGGGCGCGCTGATGACCGCGCACGGGTACGACGCGGGCGCGGCGATGCGCGAGCTGCGCGCCTGGTCGAGCCGGCGCAACGTCAAGCTGCGGGTGATCGCGGAGGGGCTGGTCGCCGAGGTCGTGCGAGGGGCTGGGGCGAGCGGTGAGCTGGTCACCCGGCTCGACGGGGTGATCGACGAGGTGTCGCGCACGTCGGCGGACGACCCGGAGCAGTAGCCGGGGTCAGTCGCTGACCGAGCCGTCCACCCAGCAGTACCAGTCCTGCATCCGCGACTCCCCGCCCGACGTGCGCAGCAGCCGCGGCCGCGCGTACACCGGGCCCTCGCCGGGCTCGAGCGCGACCACGAAAGTGCCGTCGGGGCGGGCGTCGGACAGCACCTGCCGGCGTCGGCCAGAGGTGACGGAGACGACCTCGGTGACGGCGCGGACGTGTCGGCGTACGCGTACCCGCGCCGCGCCGTCGCGCACCCGCGCGAGCGGTTCACGGGCCAACGCTCGGCGACCGACGGGGCGCGGCCGCTGCTCCAGCACCCGAGGCCGGAGCACCACGTCGGTGCGGCCGGCGGGGGCCGGGTTGACCACGAAGCCGCCCGGGTACCGCGGCACCAGCCGTCGGCGCTTGCTGCCAGCGAAGCCGGTCGACAGCGAGCCGGTGAGGGTCTCGGTCGCCGGCTCGAGGGACACCCGCGCGATGCAGACGCCGGTGAGGCCGTCCTCGAGCACCGCGCCACCGAGCCAGGACGGCACCTCGCGGGGTACGTCGAACCCCAGCGTGAGCAGGCCGGAGCCGAGCTCCTCGGGGCGGACCCGGACGGTGAGCCGCTGCGACGCGACCGAGCCGTCGAGGGGTGCGGGCTCCAGGAGCACGGCCGCCCGCTGCCGACCCTGCACGGACACCCGGGCGAGCCGGTGCCGGCGGGGCACCACCGCGTCCTCCTCGAGGTCGCGCGACCGGCGCCACATGTCGTCGGAGAACGCGTCGACGACCAGGACCAGGTGCACGTCGACGGGCAGGTCGGGCCGGGTGACCGACAGCCCGAGCAGCGCCTCCTGCCGCACCAGCCGGGCCAGCCGGTAGGCGCCACGGGCGGCACCGTCGAGCAGCACCAGGCCGGCCGAGTCGCCCTTGACCGCCTTGCCGGGGACGGTGAGCGGCGCGAGCGGGCGGTCGAAGTCGGTCGCCAGGTCGAGCGACGCGAGCTGGTAGGTCATCGGGTCACCACTCCCAGGTCGACGGCGAGCCGCTCGGTGGGCGCGGCGAGGTCCACGCGGGTGGCGACCGGGTCGCGGCGGGTCCACATCCGATGCAGCGAGGAGAACAACGGGTCGGCGTCGGACTCGACGTGCAGCATCTGCACCGACAGCAGGTCGATCAGCGAGTCGCCCTGGCCGAGCTGCCACGGCTGCACCAGGCCGGAGGGTACGTCGCTGCCGGCCCGGTAGAACCAGGTCCACAGCCGCGCCCGCTCGACCTGCTCCGGGGTGACCATCCGGTCGCCGTCGTGCAGCCCGGTGATGTGGTCGTCGAGGAGCTTGGCGTAGTCGTCCGGCGAGTCGGCCACCGTGGTGAAGCCGCAGGCGCTCCACTCCGACCAGCCGGTCTGGATCGCCGGGATCCCCAGGGCCGGGTACTCGTTGCTCACGCTGCCGCGCACGGTGAGCACCAGGTCGGTCAGGGAGATCAGCGAGTTCTTGCTGAGGTCCATGCTGCGCATGAACACCAGGTGCGGCCGGTCCGTGTGCCGGGCGGCGACCTGGGCGAAGAACGCGGTGGCGTCGTACAGGCTCTGGCTCGGGTGGTCGAGGAACAGCCAGTTCACGTCGTCGCGGTCGCGGGCGATCTCGGCGGTCGCCTCGAACCACGCGCCGAGGTCGGGGAACGCCTCGACGTTGGTGCCGAGCGCGTCGCTGACCGCGTGGTTGAACACCGTCACCACCGGCTTGTCCGGGTCGAGACCGGTGCGCGCGGCGGCGACCTTGCGGACGTCGGCGCGGTCGTCCGGGCCGCGCAGCTCGACACTGGAGAAGCTGCGCCCGGGCCGCCACCACGACGGCCGGCCGAGCATCGCCTTCGAGCGGTACGTCGTCAGGTCGGCGCTGCGCCGCAGCAGGTCGCGGTGCTCCCACACGTGGTGCTCGAAGAACTGGCCGAGCTCCTCGGTGAGGCCGGCGCGCACGGGTGAGCCCGGCCGCTGCCGCTCGGGGTAGAGCCCGTACACCTTGAGCCCGCCGGTGGACTGCGGGAAGAGCACCGGTACGTCGTGCCGCACCGCGGCCTCCACCGCGAGCCCGAAGTTGTTGTAGTCGACGTGGCTGCTGACCACGGCGACCACGTCGAGCTCGCTCAGCAGCGCGTCGTACACCCGCGCGAACTCGGTGCTGCGGGCCAGGTCGCGGGCCCGGCGGCGGGTGTGCTCGGGACCACCGTCCAGCCGCGCCACCTTCGCCATCCGGCAGGAGGTGGCGTCCACGATCTGCTCGAACCGCAGCGGGTCGAGCACCGAGTCCGGCAGCGGCCCGCCGAGGTCGATCCCGGCGACGTCGAGCGAGAACCGCCGGCCGGCGACCCGGTCGTCGACGACCCGGTGCACGTCGAAGAAGTGCCGGGCGCCGTACGCACGGCACAGCTGCTCGATCTCGTCGAGGTCGAAGTAGGACCAGACGACCTCGTTCCAGTCGTCGTCGGCGCCGCCGAACACCACCAGCTCGGCCGGCTCGATCCGGCGCAGCGCGTTGGCGACCGAGAGGTTGCGCAGGGTGACCCGGAGGTCTTGGCTCATCGCCTCGACCAGGATCACGCGGGACGGGTCCCGACGGACGTTGGTGTCCCAGAACCCCGAGGCGATGTCGCAGAACGACCGGAAGTTGGTCAGCTCGCGACCCGGGTGGTCAGGCACGACCGGCTCCTTCCGCGGTGGTGCCGCGCCGCCTCACCGGGTCCCTCCGACCTTCGAGCGGACCCGGCCGAGCGCACGCCGCCACGTCGGTCGCGGGGGCGCCGGTGCCGCCGGGGTCGGCCGGACGGCGTCGGCCGCGCGATGCAGCCGGTCCATCTCGGCGCGGCTGTGCCGGACCATCCCGACGATGGTGTGCACCGCGAGGTCGAGCAGCTCGGTGTCGTCGTACTCGTCGGGGCTGCGCGACTCACGCAGCCCCGTCGGCAGCAGGTCGTCGGTCGAGCCGACCAGGTGGCACGGGTACGTCGCGAGCTCCTCGGCGAGCTCCTTGGAGCGCTGCTCCACCCACGGGGCGAGCTCGATGGGCGCGCCGAACCTCTCCGGGGCGGGGTTCCTCATCAGCACCGGGCGGGTCAGCAGCGCGTGCACCGAGCGGAGGTAGGCGCGCCGCAGCGGGAAGTCGTCGCCGAGGCCGGCGTTCACGCGACGCAGCAGCTCGGCTTCCGGGGCGCCGAGCGACGGGTTGGCGGCGTCGCCGGGCACCGCGTAGTCGTCGGCTTCGAGCCCGAGCACGGAGCAGAACCGCTGCCACAGCATCGACCTCGGGGCGCCGGCCGCGGGCACCGTGACGACGTGCCGTCGCTCGGGCGGGACCAGCGTGCCCCACCGCTCGAGGATCGGCACCGGGAAGTGGTTGTCCCAGAATCCCGGGTTGCCGCCGTCCCGGATCCGGGCCACGAAGTCCGCGAAGGTGCCGACCGTGCGGGCGCGCACCGACTGCTGCCACGCCGACGGCACCGACCGCCACAGGTCGCGCACCGCGACCACGACGTGCACCTCGGCGTCGCCGAACCGGCGCACCGCGGACTCCGCCTGCTCGCGGGTGGCGGCGCCGAGCATCTCCTCGCTGATCAGCACGGTGCCGTCGTGGCGCAGGCTGCGCCGCACCATCCGGTCCCAGGTCCACTCGCTGTGCCCGTCGTTCCAGACGCCGCCGCGCAGGTCGGCCATCGCCTGGTAGTGCGCGGCGCGCGACCCGGGCAGCAGCAGGCCGTGCTCGCGCAGCAGCGCCCGGTTGCGCCACAGCGTCGACTGGAGGTAGCTGGTCCCGGACTTGGGCGCGCCGATGTGCAGGAACACCCGGGTCATGAGGTGGCCGTCCCGCTGTCGTGCAGCTCCTTCTGGCGTACGTCGGCGTTCAGCGCGCGCAGCTCGGGGTGCGCGAGCAGCAGGTCGACGAGGCCGCGCACGTCGAGTGAGGTGGCGTCGTGGTCCTCGATCATCCGGCGCAGCAGGGTCAGGTCCTCGGGAGTGTCCAGGGTGATCCGCAGGTGCGAGGCGTCCTCCTCGAAGGCCAGGTTCTCCAGCCGGAACCGGCCCTCCGCGTTGCCGTACAGGTACGGCGTCACGTGCTCGCGCTCGGCCGCGGAGCTGGCCTCGCGGTCCGCGAGCAGCAGCGCCTCGGTGCTGAACACCTCGAGGTCGAGCCCGCGCGGGAAGGTGCGCACCAGGGCGTTGGACAGGTACAGCCACGGGTCCGCGGCCCCCCGCCACTCCTCGACCGCGCGGGCGACCAGGTGCCCGTCGACGAGGGGGCAGTCGGAGGTGACCCGCACCAGCCCGTCGAGGTCGTACGCCTCGGCGCAGCGCGCGAACCGGTCCAGCACGTCGGGCTCGGAGCCGCGGAACCAGTGCACGCCCATCGCCTCGGCGATCTCCACGATCGCGTCGTCGCGGGGATGGTCGGTGGTGGCCACCACGACCGGCAGGTCGGCGGCCCGCAGCCGCAGCAGGTGGTGCTCGAGCATGGTGGTTCCGGCGGCCCGCTCGAGGACCTTGGCCGGCAGCCGGGTGCTGTTCGTGCGGGCCTGGGTGACGACGGCGACGTTCGCGGTCATCGCAGCACCTCCACGAGGGTCTCGCAGACCCGGTCCACGTCGGCGTCGGTCAGGGCGGGGAACATCGGGAGCGACAGCTCCTCCTCGTAGTAGGCCTCGGCGTGCGGACACAGCCCGCGGCGGTGGTCGACGTCGGCGAACACCACGGTGGCGCCGGTCGGCAGCACTAGAACTCCGCTCGCAGGATCCGGTCGATGTGCTCGCGGGTGAACCACTCGTCGTTGGTGTCGGACCGGTACGCGAAGCCGGTCGGCACGGCGCGACCGACGTCGGGCTTGCGGTAGCCCCAGGACGCGAGGTCGGGCTGGAGCACGTAGCGGTCGCCGAGCTGCAGGGCGCGCCGGCCCTCCTCGGGGCTGATCATCTCCTCGTGCAGCTTCTCCCCCGGCCGCAGCCCGATGTCGGTCAGCTCGGCCTCGGGGGAGATCGCCCGGGCCAGGTCGACGATCTTCATCGACGGGATCTTCGGCACGTACAGCTCGCCGCCCTGCATCAGGTCGAACGAGTCCACGACGAACTCCACCGCCTGCGAGAGCGTGATGAAGAAGCGGGTGCAGCGCAGGTCGGTGATCGGCAGCGGCTTGCCCTCGGCGGCCAGCTTGCGGAAGTACGGGATCACCGAGCCCCGGCTGCCCATCACGTTGCCGTAGCGCACCACCGCGAACCGCGTGGGGTGATGGCCGGCGTAGTGGTTACCGCTGATGAACAGCTTGTCGGCGGTGAGCTTGGTGGCGCCGTAGAGGTTGATCGGGCTGGACGCCTTGTCGGTCGACAGCGCGACGACCTTCCGCACCACGGCGTCGATGCTCGCCTCGATCACGTTCTGCGAGCCCATCACGTTGGTGCGCACGAACTCGAACGGGTTGTACTCCGCGGTGTCCACCTGCTTGAGCGCGGCCGCGTGCACGACGTACTCGACACCGTGCATGGCGCGCAGCAGCCGGCGCTCGTCGCGGATGTCGCCGATGAACCAGCGCAGCCGGGGGTCGTTGTTGAACTGCTGCTTGACCTCGTACTGCTTCAGCTCGTCGCGGGAGAACACCACGAGCCGCTGCGGGTCGAGCTTGGCGAGGGCGTAGGAGATGAACGCCCTCCCGAACGACCCGGTCCCACCGGTGACCAGGATGCTGGATCCACTCAGCACCGACATGGTGCACGTCCTTTCAGCTGATGTGCGTGAGGCCGGCGACGACCTCCTCGACCTGTCCGAGGCGTTCCTCGAACCTCGACGCGGCGCTGACGCGCGCCCGCATCCGTTCGTGCTCACGTCGCATCTCGGCGACCAGCGTGCGCGCCTCCTCCAGGTCCGCGGCGTCCGCCGAGACCGGCCCGCCGTGCGCCCGCACGTCCTCGAGCCGGGACTCCAGCGCGGCCACCTGCGGACCGATCCGGGCCAGGTCCCGCTCCAGCGCCGCGATCCGCTCGTGCTGCCGGTCGAGCCGCGCGTGCACGTCGTGCAGCGCGACGTCGGTGTCGAGGGAGAGGGCGCGTCGCGCACGGCCGAGCCGGGAGCGCACCCGTCGGGTCAGCGGTGGGGTGCCGTCGCTCACCGGACGAACCGGATCCGGCCGTCGGTGTCCCACGAGCGCAGCAGCCGGGACTCCTGCGCGATCCGGTGCTCGCGGCCGACCGGGCACCAGTCACCCCACTGGTGCTGCCACGCGGTCTGTTCGGGCGCGTCGACGTACGACAGGCCGGTGACGGTGATCTCCGCGTCCGGGAACAGCGAGACGGCCAGGTAGGTGGCCAGCGTGCCGGTGGTCGGCGCCAGCCGTTCCTCGCGCCACGGGATGCCGAGCAGCTCGTTGAGGGGCCTGGTGAACGCCCGGTTGGACACCGGCACCAGGCCGAGGTCGGCGGGCCACGACGTCGGCCACATCTCCGGGTTGCCGTGCAGCCGCATCGGCTCGACGAGCGCGTACAGCCGCTCGCGGTAGTCGTGGAACACGAACTCCGTCGCGCGGGTGATCCGGTTCCACACCACCACGTCGACGTGGGTGCCCTGGCACGGCTCGGCGCCGGGGACGTCGAGCACGAAGCTGTTCATCCGGATCACCAGGTCGGCGGTGTCGATCCGGTGCGCCCGGACCGCGTTCGGCCGCAACGGCGCGTTGCCGACCACCGCCACCGAGCGGACCGGCGCACGTCGCGCGTACGCCGTCATCAGCTCGCGCATCGACTCACGGGCCGCCGTCCGGCTGTCCGCCGGGGCAGGCGTGTGCTGGGGTCGAGGGATCGTCAACGACACGTCCGTGACGCTAGGAGTCCCGAGGCCAGGCTGTGTGCCCGCGACGCGACGGGGGAGGGAAAGCAAGGTGAACAAACGGTGGTCGGGCGCGGCGACCGTCAGAGCAGGTCCCACGACATCGGGGTGCCCTTGGCCACCGGGACCCGGAAGGTGCGGCCCTCGACCGAGTCGAACGCGTCGGGGCGCAGGCCGTCGGCCGGGCGCACGGACCGCACGTTGTCGGCCGACACCGGCTCCCCCGCCTCGACGTCGCGGGTGACGAACAGCGAGCGTCGAAACCGCAGCCCTTCCGCCTCCACCACCCGCGGCCCGACGGTCGCCGAGCCCAGCGCCGCCCACGCCGTCCGCGTCTCGGCCACCAGCCGGCCCAGCTCGTCGGGCTCCAGGGAGAACGCCGCGTCGACGCCGCCGCCCGCGCGGTCGAGGGTCACGTGCTTCTCGATCAGCGAGGCGCCGAAGCCGACCGCGACCACCGCGGCGCCGATGCCGAGCGTGTGGTCGGAGAGGCCCACCTCGACGTCGAGCCCCTGGCGCAGCACCGGCAGCGAGCGGACGTTGGAGGCCTCCGGCGGCGCCGGGTACGCCGCGGTGCAGCCGAGCACCACGATGTCCTCGTTGCCGGTGGCGCGCGCCGTGCGCACCGCCGCGTCGATCTCGGCGAGCGTCGCCGTCCCGGTGGAGATGACCAGCGGCAGACCGGTCTCGGCCATCCGCCGCAGCAGCGGCAGGTCGGTGATCTCGCTGGACGCGAGCTTGAGCATCGGCACGCCGAGGCCGACCAGGAACTCCACCGCGGTCGGGTCGAACGGCGCGCTGAAGGCCAGCATGCCGAGGTCGTCGGCGAGCGCGAAGATCTTCTCGTGCCAGGCCCACGGCGTGTGCGCCTCGGTGTAGAGGTCGTGCAGCCGCCGGTTCGGCCACAGCGGGTGGTCCGCACTGAGCCGGAACAGCGGTGAGTCCACGTCGAGGGTGATCGTGTCGGCCGTGTAGGTCTGGATCTTCACGGCGTGCGCACCCGCCTCGGCCGCGGCGCGCACGATGTCGAGCGCGCGCTCCAGGTCGCCGTCGTGGTTGCCGGACATCTCGGCGACCACGAGCGGCTCCACGTCCAGCCCGATGCGCGCAGCGCCGCCGGCCAGCTCGATCATGCGGGACATTCAGCTCCTCCTCGCGGTCCGCGCGGCGTGGTCCTCGGCGGTCAGCACCACCGGGACGACGCTGCGGGGGGACCCGTCGACCTCACGTCGTTCGACCTCACCCTCGACGAAGCCGAAGCGCCGGTTCGTCGAGCGGACCGCGGCGTTGTGCTCCAGCACCTCCGCCTCGAGCACGTCGAGGCCGAGGGCCCCGAACGCGTGGGCGAGCGCCTCGCGCATGACCACCTGCCAGGCGACCAGTGCGGCACCGTTCTCCGCGAGCCCGTCGTGGTCAAGGTAGAAGCCCCAGCTGCCCCGACGTCGTACGCCGTCCGAACGGACGTTGAAGAAAGCGACAACTCCGCACGGCGAGTTGTCGATCTCCAGCACCAGCACCTCGCGCTCCGGGTCGTCCCGGACGGCCGACCACCACCGCGCGTGCTCCTCGGGCGTGATGACCCCTTGATGGTTGCTGACCTCGCGGTTTGTCGTCTGGTTGCGCCATTCGAGCATGCTCGTCAGGTCGTCCTCGCGTGCGGTTCGCAGCACCTCGGGGCCCTCCTTCAGGGTGTTTCGCGTGGTCCGGAGACGGCTCTCGCCGCTTGTAATGTGCGCGCCATGACAGCACTGTCACGTGACCGAGTTCGTGAACTGATGGCGTCTGTTCTGGAGACGCAGGGAAAACCCCTGCCCACCGACGAGACGGCCGACCTGCGGACCATCGGCTTCCGCTCGCTCGACTTCTCCGAGCTCGCGCTGCGGGTCGAGGACGAGACCGGCGGGGAGCTCAACTTCGAGGCCGCCGGGCTGCGCCAGATCGAGTCGGTGCGCGACGTCCTCGACCTGATGCACGACCTGCAGGCGCAGTGACCGCCGCGCCCGACGTCGCGCTCCGCGCCGACAACCGCCTGGTCGACGCCGGCTCCGGCCGCGCGCTGTGCTGGAGCGAGGTGCCCGACCTGGAGCTGCCCGGTCCGACCGCCGCCTTCGTGGACGGCGCGATGCAGGCCCTGGGGTACGTCGCCACGCACGTGCGCGCCGGCACCGAGCTGCTCCTCGCGGCCCGGTCGCGGCTCGACGACGCGCTCGCCGCCGACCTGCTCGCCGACGGGCTGCACCTGGCCACCCCGGAGGGCACCCGGCGTCCGGACCCGGCGCACGTGCGCGCCTCGGCGCGCGGCCGGGTCTGGCTGCTCACCTCGGGGACGACCGGACGGCCGAAGCGGGTCGCGCACACGGTCGCGTCGCTGACCACGGTGTCCGGCCGGCTGCCCGCGGCCACCTGGCTGTGCCCGTACGCCCCCGGCTCCTACGCCTGGTGGCAGCTGGTCACGCTCGGCCTGGCCCACCCCGGCCAGGACCTGGTGCTGCTCGACCCGGCCGAGCTGGACGACTGGCCGGACCCTGCGCTGGAGCACGGCGTGACCGCGGTGTCCGGCACCCCGACGTTCTGGCGGCGCACCCTGCTGCGCGGTGCCGACCTGGCGCGGCTCCCGCTGCGCCAGCTGACGCTCGGCGGGGAGCCGGTGGACCAGAGCATCCTCGACCAGCTGCGCGCGGTGTTCCCCGACGCCCGGATCTCCTGGATCTACGCGTCCTCCGAGCTCGGCGCCTCGATCGTCGTGCACGACGGCCGGGCCGGGTTCCCCACGGCATGGCTGGACCGCCGTGAGCCGGGCCGGCCCACGATCGGCGTCGTCGACGACGAGCTGGTGATGAGCTCGCCGTACCACGCGGTCGGCCTCGGCGGCCCGGTCCGCACCGGCGACCGCGTGGTGGTCCGCGACGACCGCGTGCACGTCGTCGGCCGCACCTCCTCCGACGAGATCAACGTCGGCGGCGCGAAGGTCAGCGCCGGCGAGGTGCGCGGCGTGCTGCAGGAGCACCCGGCCGTCCGCTGGGCCAAGGTGACCGGACGCCGGGCGCCGCTCGTCGGCACCGTCGTGGTCGCCGACCTGGTGCTGGCCCCCGGCCACGGCGCGGCCGACGAGGAGGCGATCACCGCCTGGTGCCGCACCCGGCTCCGCGACGAGGCGGTGCCACGACGGCTGCGGTTCCTGGACACCATCCCGGCAACCGACTCGCTCAAGTCCGATGTCGGCTGATGCGGTGCGGGCGGCGCCCGTGGTCCCGCCGAGCGGCACGGTCCTGGTGTCCGGCGCGTCCCGCGGCCTGGGCCTCGCGATCGCGAGCGACCTGGCCGGGCAGGGCGTGCGGGTGGCGGCGTTCGCCCGCTCGGTCAGCGACGGGCTCGGGGACCTCGCGGCCAAGCACCCGGACACGGTGCTCGTGGGCGCCGTGGACATCACCGACGCCGGGGCACGGACCGCGTTCGTGAGGCAGGCGGAGGCCGACCTCGGCCCGGTCGACGGGCTGGTGAACAACGCGGCGGTCGGCCAGGACTCGCTGCACGTGCACACCGCGGAGAGCCGGATCGAGGACATCGTCGCCACGAACCTCACCGCGCCGCTCGCGCTCACCCGGCTGTTCGTGCGCCGGCTGCTCGCCAAGGCCGCGCACGGCCGGGTGGTCAACGTGACCTCGGTCTGCGGCCAGCGCGGCTACCCCGGCCTGGTCGCGTACTCCGCGACCAAGGGCGGGCTCGACGCGGCCACCCGCTCCCTGGCCCGCGAGCTGCAGGGCCGGGTGCTGGTGAACAGCGTGGCGCCCGGCTTCTTCGCCAGCGAGATGTCGTCGGTGCTCGGCGGCACCCAGCTCGACCAGATCCGGCGCCGGACCCCGTCCGGCCGGCTCACCGACGTCGAGGACGTGCTGCCGGTGGTGCGCCAGCTGCTGCTGGAGACGACGAACATCAACGGCCAGACGATCGTGGTCGACGGCGGTGGCTCCATCTGACGGGATACCCGGCACCGTCCGGGTCGGGCACCCCGCCCTGATGGCGCGGGCGGCGGCGCGCAGCCACCTCTCCGACGGGCGCTGCGTCGGCTGGTTCGCGCCGCCGGGCGACGCCACGAACGTCGCCGTCGACGCCGAGCTCGAGGTGGCGCCTCCCCCCGCCCTCGCCGCCCGCTTCGGCGCGGACCGGTTCTGGGAGCGGTGGACCCGGGCGGAGTGCGCCGCCAAGCTCAGCGACGTGCCGATCGTGGTCTGGCTGCGTCGGCACGGCCTGGGCTGCCCGCCCGACCAGGGCATCGACCTGGTCACGGTGCGGCTGCGCGGCGCGCCGTCGGTGGTGGTCACGGTCGGCATCCGGCGTACGCCGCCCCGCTCGGGCCAGCCGGGGCTTGACACCACCCGAACGAGCCATAGGGTTAATGGTCATACCTAACAAGGAGACCGGGTTGGCCACCAAGACCACGACGAACGTGACCCACTACCACGTGCAGAAGAGCCGGCGGGCCAAGTTCCTGGAGGACTGGCGGCAGAACCACCGCACCGTGATCCACCACGAGGACGTCGAGCCGGTGAAGACCGCGCGCGGCATGCGCACCGGCGTCTACATGGGCGTCGACGGCGACAACCCGACCCGGTCGATGGACGCGCTCGTGCACGAGCTCGACGGCGGCACGTCCAGCACCGTGCACCGGCACTCCTGGGACGCGATGGTGTTCGTGGTGGCCGGGCGCGGCTGGACCGAGATCGACGGCGAGCGGATCGACTGGGGGCCCGGCGACTCGCTGCACCTGCCGGCCTGGGCCTGGCACCGCTCCGGCAACGACCACCCCGAGGTGGCCCGGTACCTGACGTTCTCCAGCGAGCCGATGCTCGCCACGATGGGCATGTCCGTGCTCGAGGACGCCGGCGAGACGCCGTACGCCGAGCTGGCGCCGCGACCGCCGTACACCGAGCACCTCGACGGCGACGACGCCTACGCCCGCCGGGTCCGCCGGCTGTCACGCGACCAGGGCGCGCGCCGCAGCGGCCGGCTGCACACGAGCTGGGACGACCTGGAGCTGCTGAACACCCCGCGCGGCACCCGGACCACGTTCCTGCTCGACCGGGCGATCGGCTACCAGGCCTCCGGCATCACGATGGCGATGTTCGAGATCGGCCCCGGTCGCGGCCAGTCGATGCACCGGCACCCCGGCGAGGCCTGGCTGTACGTCGTCGAGGGCGAGGGTCACTCGTACCTCGGCACCGAGCCCGAGGGCGGGGAGAACCACCCGTGGAAGAAGGGCGACCTGATCGTCGTCGACCACTTCCTGTGGCACCAGCACTTCAACGACTCGCAGGAGAACACCGCCAAGGTGGTGCGGATCCACATGTTCGACAGCCTGCTGGAGACGATGCGGGTGCTGACCGACCCGCTGGTGCTCTTCGAGGAGCCGCCGGAGGCGATCCGCGACGCGCAGGCCGGCGACCCGACCACGATCGACTGGCCCGAGCTGACGCGGCCGACGTGGCCGTGAGCGACCGGAGCCTGCCGCCCGGTGTGGTCGGCGTGCACGCGCTGCCCGCCGACCACCACGACGGACCGTGGGACTCCATCGTGGTGCCCGCCGGCACCAAGGAGCGGCTGCTCGGCACGGCGCTCCTGGTGCTCCGCAACGGCCGGCTGCTCTCACCGCTGTCCGGCGCGCCGCACGGGCTGATCGTGCTGGCCGGTCCGCCCGGCACCGGCAAGACCACGCTCGCCCAGGGGCTGGCTCAGGCGGCCGCGCGGGCGATGGCGCCCCGGGGCGCGACCACGTTCGTGGAGATCGACCCGCACGCGTTCCCCAGCGACATGCTCGGCGAGAGCCAGCGGGCGGTGTCCACGCTGTTCCTGGACACGCTGCCGGAGCTCGCGGCCCGCCGCCCGCACACGGTCGTGCTCGTCGACGAGGTCGAGGCGCTCGCCGTACGCCGGTCCACGGCGTCCTTCGAGACGAACCCGGTCGACGTGCACCGGGCCACCGACGCGCTGCTGCTCGGGCTCGACACGCTGCGCCAGCAGTGCCCGCACCTGGTGCTGGTCGCCACCACGAACTTCATGGAGGCCGTCGACGAGGCGGTGCTGTCCCGCGCCGACCTGGTGCTCACCACCGAGCTGCCCGACGAGGAGACGGTCGAGCGGATCGTGCGCTCGTCGCTGGTCGAGCTGGCCGGTCAGTGGCCGGCGCTGCGGCCGCTCGCGGAGGACCGGGCGCTGCACGCCAAGCTCGCCGCGCACTGCGTCGGCCTGGACGGCCGCCGCGTCCGCAAGGTGGCGCTGTCGGCGCTCAGCGGGCGCACCGACGTCGCGCTCGACCCGTCGCTGCTGACCGCCGACGACCTGCTCGACGCGGCCCGCTCGTCGGCGGCCGACCCGCGCGGCTGATCAGCCCCGGTCGGGGTCGCGCCCGTCGATGATCGCGGCGATCCGGTCGACGGTGATGCCGGGCATCATCCGGTAGACCTGCTCGGTCAGCGGCAGCGGGTGCTCGACGCTCGCCGCCATCGCGCGGGCGTTGTCGATGTCCTTGCGCCACCAGGTCAGCCGCATCTTCTCGATCTCGGCGAGCGTGCCGCTGCGGGCCGGCCCGTGCAGCAGCGCGGCGCGCGCCTTCGCCGGCTCGACGCCGAGCCGCTGCCCGAGCAGCAGCGCCTCCTGCACGACCGCGACCTGCGCCCAGTGGCACAGGTTGTTCATGGTCTTCGCGACCTGGCCGCTGCCGAGCGGGCCGAGGTGGTGCACGGCGACGGTCCACGGCTCGAGCACCGGCCGGACCCGGTCGAGCACCTCCTCGTCGCCGCCGACCAGCAGGTTGACCTGCCCGGCCTCGGCACCGCGGACCCCGCCGGTCAGCGCGGCGTCGAGCACGTGCACGTCGCCGGCCCGCTCGGCCAGCGCCGCGCAGGTCTCCGGGCGCACCGAGGCGCTGACCACGAGCACCGAGCCCGGCCGCATCGCGTCGAGCAGGCCGGCCTCGCAGACCGCGAGCACGTCGTCGTCGGAGGGCACCACGACGAGCACCACGTCGCACTTCCCCAGGCCGGAAGGTGCCGCGGCGGCGGTGGCGCCGCGCTCCACCAGCGCCGACACCGCCCGCTCGTCCACGTCGAGGACGGTGGTCGGCACGCCCGCCGCCACCAGGTGACCGGCGATCGGCCCGCCCATCGCCCCGAGCCCGACCACTCCCACGCGGGTGCTCATCCGGACCGCCTCTCCTGCTCGTGCGCCGCCTCGGTGCGGGTGCCGAACACCAGCGACTTGATCGTCACCGGCACCGTCATCGACGGCTCCCGCATCCGGCCCAGGTCGACGTGGTCGAAGTCGCGCAGCGCCAGCCCGTCCAGCACCACCAGGTCGTTGGAGACGCCGAGCTCGTCGCGGAGCAGCGCACCGAGCGTGCGCGCGACGTCGGCATCGAGCATCAGGTAGACCGGCCGTCCCGCCTCGACCGCGTCGGCGAGCCCGCGCCGTACGCCGTCGGCGAGGGCCCGCAGCCGCCGGTAGGACGGCACCCCCTCGAAGTGCAGCGCGAGCACCGCGTCGTCCTCGGGCCGGATCTCCAGCCGGACCAGGTGCTCGGCGATCGCGCGGGCGACGGCGTCGGCGTCGGCGTCCACCACCTCACCGAGCTCGTACGTCGGACGGGCGACCCGGACGCTGCGGCGCGGCAGGGTGCGCTCGGGGGCGGACACGTGGCTGGTGATCCCGCTCAGCTGCACGGAGTACTCCGACGCGCCCAGCACCGTCGCACGGATCCGCTGGTCGGCGTCGAGCAGCGGACCGGGGAGCGCCCCGGTGCGGAACCGCTCGGCCAGCGCGCGGCCGAGGCGGCGCCCGACGTCGCCGAAGTCGCGCCGCTCCTGGTCGTAGACGAACTCCGCGACCCCGCCGGACACCACCACCCCGTCGAGCGCACCCAAGGGGCCCAGCGAATCGGTCAGGTCGTGCCGGCCCGGCTCGCCGGCGACCGCGCGGACCACCACGTCGGCCATCGTCTCGGCGAGGTCGTCGAGC
>JABFXA010000315.1 GCA_013361955.1 Nocardioidaceae bacterium | reverse complement strand
CCCCCGTTCCGGGCGAGACCACCCGTGCGCCGGCGGCACTACGGTGCGGCGGCCGGGAGAACGGAGCGGGCGACATGACACACATCGCGGAGCAGCCGGAAGCCGACGTCTCGCAGCGGCTGTCGGCGTACCGCAGGACCCGCGAGGAGCTCGAGCGCAACGTGCTGCCGCTCGCCACGTCGGTGGACGGGACGGCGTTCGGCTTCCAGGCGTCCCTGCACGGACTGCAGGTACGGCGCGGCGGGTACGTCGCGCTCGAGACCGCCGACGGCGTACGGCTCGGCCTGGTCACCGACGTGCGGGCCGAGACGCTGTCGGTCGCCACCGCGGACGGCGGCGGCGGCGCGCTGGTCCGGGTGGCGACCGGGTCCGGGGTGGTGCTCGACGCGGCGGACACGCCGTTCCACGACGCGACGGTGCGCCCGGCCCGGACCGAGGAGGTGGCCGCCTGGGCGGACTCCTCGGCCGTCGCCCGCCGGGGTCGCGCCGGGTTGCCGGTCGGCGAGCTCGCGACGGCACCCGGGGTGGTCGCCGAGCTGGACAGCGGGGGGCTGGGCCGGCACACGTTCCTGTGCGGCCAGTCCGGCTCGGGCAAGACCTACTCGCTCGGGGTCCTGCTGGAGCAGGTGCTGCAGCAGACCTCGCTGCGGCTGGTGGTGCTGGACCCGAACTCCGACCACGTCGGCCTCGGCTCGGTGCGCGACGGGGCGGACCCGGAGCGGGCCGCGCGCTACGCCGCGGTGACCGGCGACGTGCAGGTCTGGGGCGGCGAGCGCGCGGACCGCCGACTGCACCTGCGCTTCGTGGACCTGGACCCGAACGCGCAGGCGGCGGTGCTCGGCCTGGACCCGGTGCGCGACCGCGAGGAGTACGCGACGCTGCTGGACCTGCTCGAGGCGAGCCGGTCCGGGCACCCGGTGGTGTCCCGTCCGAAGGACCTGCTCGAGGCCAACTCCGACGACGCCCGGCGGATCGGCCTGCGGGCCCGCAACCTCGGCATCCTGGACTGGTCGCTGTGGGGACCCGACCAGCCCTCGCTGGTGGCGGAGCTGCGCGAGCCCACCGCGCGGGCCACGATCGTCGACATCGGCTCGCTCGACACGGTCGAGGAGCAGCGCCTGGTGGCGCAGGCGGTGCTCTCCACGCTGTGGGAGGACCGGCTCTCCCGGACGCCCACGCTGCTGGTGATGGACGAGGCGCACAACATCTGTCCCTCCGACCCGCCCGAGCGGGTCACGGACATGTCCACCCGACGCGCGGTGCAGATCGCCGGCGAGGGCCGAAAGTACGGCCTGTACCTGCTGGTCTCGACGCAGCGGCCGCACAAGGTGCACCCGGACGTGGTGTCGCAGTGCGACAACCTGTTCCTGATGCGGATGAACTCCGAAGGGGACCTCGCCGACATCGCCCGGGTGTTCTCGTTCGTGCCCGACGGCCTGGTGCACGGCGCGACCGGCTTCCCGCAGGGCGTCGCGCTGCTCGGCGGCAAGCTGTTCCCGCAGCCGGGCTACGTGAAGATAGGCGCCCGGCTGACCCGGGAGGGCGGCTCCGACGTGCCGGCCACCTGGGCGCAGACCGGCCGCTAGTCCGGCGTCCGGGCCCGCACCGCGCCCGCTGCCGCCACGGCTCGCTGGCCACCACGCCGGCCGCCAGCGCGACCGCGACCGTCGGCACCTGCAGCCCGAAGTCCACGAGGTCCCGCAGCCCGGACACCACGTCGCCGCCGACCAGCGCGGTGACGCCGCGGACGCCCACCCCGCCGACGGTGAGCACGAAGAACCCGCCGAGCAGGAGCAGCAGCCGCGGTGGCCGGCGGGCACCCGCGTCCACCAGGTTGGCGAACACCCCCAGCGCCGTACCGGCGACCAGCGTGCCGATCACCTCGCCCGCCGCGCGGGTGGCCAGCTGCTGCACGACGTAGGTCGCCAGCACGCTGGGCACCAGCCACGCCAGCAGCGCCGCCTCGGCGCAGAAGGCCAGCACCAGGCCGACCGAGAACACCACCCACCCGGCGAGCACCGCCGCGACCGGCAACGCGGGCGCGGGCAGCGTCTCGGCGAGCAGGTCGCCGCGGCCGGTCAGCCCCACCGCAGCGAGGATCCCGACCACGATCAGGCCGAGCACGAACGCGCCGAGGACCAGCCGCGCGGCGCCCGCCGCGAACCGGCCGGACAGCAGCTCACCGGCCGCGGCGGAGAGGGTGTCGCCGGGGACCACCACGAACAGGGCCGGCAGCACCACGAGCGTGATGCCGGTGCGGCCGGCGAGGTCCGGCAGCAGCACCACCCCCAGCGTGGTGACCACGAACGCGGCGAAGAACGGCAGCAGCCCCTCGGCCGGACGGCCGGCGGACGCGACCAGCAGCAGGCCGGTCACCAGCCCGAGGGTGAGCGCGGCGAACACCTCGGACCAGGTGGCCACGACGCTGGGCGCGAAGCCGGCCGCGAACAGCGCGACGCCGACCACCCGCAGCCACCACGGCCAGCGCGGCGGTGCTGTCGCCACCGCGTCCAGCTCGCGGCAGGCCTCGTCGGCCGACAGTCCCGCGTCGAGCTCCGCCAGCACCCGTTTCAGCCCGGCCACCCGGTCGAGGCGGAACACCCCGGGTGCCTCGCGGACCACCCGCACCCGGTCGGCCGGTCCCGCGCCGCGCTCGGTGAGCACCGCCTGCTCGGGCAGCGCGAGCACGTCGACGGTGAGCCCCTGGGACCGGGCGGCGCGCTCGACGTACCGCTCCAGGGTCTCGACGCCCTCGCCGCTGGACTGCAGGGCGAGGCGGGCCACCCGGACGACCACGTCGAACCCGTCCACGCCGCCAGCCTGGCCCGGCCCGGGGCGGACCGACGGTCACCTGAATCGCGTGATTCCTCCGGGCCGCCGGTGCGGCTTGCTCGTCGCATGGCGAGGCGTGGTCGACCGAGGCTGGCGGACGCCGGGAGGCTGCTGCTGACCTGGGCGACGTCCACGGTCGCGCTGCTGGTCGCCGACGCGCTGCTGCCCGGGCTGTCCGCGACGACGGAGCTGGCGTGGGTGGTGGTGGCCGCGGTCACCGGCGTGGCCGGGTTCGTGATCCGGCCGGTGCTCGTGGAGGCGTCCGCACGACTGGGCTGGCTGCTGGTGCTGCCGGTGGCGTTCGTCGGTCAGGCGGTGATCCTGTACGCCGCGATGATCACCGTGCCCGCGATCTCCGGGTCGTTCGGCTCGGCGTTCCTCGCGAGCTGGATCGCCGCCGCGGTGGGCACGTTCATCGGCTTCGTCAGCACCGCCGGCACCGACGACGCGCTGGTCACGTCTCTCGCCCGACGGGGTCGGCGGGCTCCGGCGCCGACCGACCCCGACGTACCGGGGGTGCTGTTCGTACAGGTCGACGGGGTGCCGTTCCCGGTGCTGCAGTGGGCGGTGCAGGCGGGCGCCGTACCGACGATCAGGCGCTGGCTCGCGTCGGGCTCGTACGTGCTGCGCGAGTGGACCCCGCAGCTGCCCTGCACGACACCCGCCAGCCAGCTCGGCATCCTGCACGGGACCGTCGACGGCGTACCGGCGTTCCGCTGGTACGACCGCGCGCTCGGCCGGGTGCTGGTCGCGAACCGGCCCGCCGACGCGAAGGTGATCGAGGAGCGGGCCACCAACGGCCGCGGGCTGCTCGCGGACGACGGAGTGTCGGTCTCGAACCTGTTCACCGGCGACGCACACCGGTCGCTGATGACGATGAGCCGCATAGAGGTGAGCCGCGGGTCGACGCAGACCCGGCGCGCGTTCGCCTGGTTCATGGCCTCGCCCAGCGGCTTCGCGCGCAGCCTGAGCCGGACCGTGGTCGAGGTGGTCAAGGAGCGGTTCCAGGCCCGCCGGCAGGTCGCCCGGAACCTCGAGCCGCGGGTGCACCGCGGCTGGACGTTCGCGATGCTGCGCGCGCTCACCAACGCGCTTCTCCGTGACCTGAACACCGCGCTGGTCGCCGAGGAGATGCGCCGCGGCACCCGCGCGATCTACGTCGACTACGTCGACTACGACGAGATCGCGCACCACGCCGGGCTGTCACGCCCGGGGGCGTTGTCGGCGCTCGACGGGG
>JABFXA010000168.1 GCA_013361955.1 Nocardioidaceae bacterium | reverse complement strand
GCCGCCGACGCCGTACGCCGGACCGGGCCGGCGACCGTGCTGGTCACGAGCGTGATCGTCGACGACACCCCGGACGACGCCCTCGACCTGGTCGCGGTGTCCGACGCCGGTGCGTGGCGGATCCGCACGCCCCGACTAGCGCACAACCCGCAGGGCGCCGGCGACCTGACCGCCGCGGTGTTCCTGGCGAACCTGCTCGACGGCCACGACCTCGCGACCACGCTGGCCCGGACCACGTCCTCGGTGTTCGCCGTCGTCGAGGCCACCCACGAGTCGGGTGCCCGGGAGATGCGCATCGTGCAGGCGCAGGACCGGCTCGCCGACCCCCGAATGGAGTTCGCCGCCGAGCCGGTCCGCTGAGTTGTCAGGCGCTGACGGCGCCCGGGCGCCCTGCGCGCCTGACAAGTCGGCGGCTCGGCGTTCCAGCCGGCCTTGTCCACGCGGCGGTGGTAGTGCGTGCCGACGGAGCCGCCGGCCATCGCGGCGATCAGGGTGCCGGCCAGCACGACGACCGCGGCCACGATGCCGGTCGTGGTGAGCGAGTCGGTGCTCACCGGGAGCCGCGGCAGGTTCACCCGGCTGAACACGTCGTACTGGTTCCCGAACACCGCGCCGAGCACGATCATCAGGATCGTCACGAGCAGGCCGGTGACCCAGACCCCGAGGCCCTGGCTGCCGCCGGAGAACCGGGACATCCGGCCGGCGACGTAGCCGCCGCAGTAGTACCCGATCACCAGCACCACCACCAGCACCGCGGCCGCGGCGACCCCGATGTCACCGACGGCGTTGGTCGCGTCCGACTGGGTGAGCTGGGTGGTCGAGTTCAGCGCGGCGGCGATCGCGCCGATGATGCCGGTGAGCAGCAGGCTCACCCCGACCGCGACCAGCCAGCCGAAGAACGCCGCGCCGCCGTTGAGCCCGCCGAACCGCTCGCGGCGTACCTCCTGGGCGACGACCGGGTCGACGCCGCCGTCGGCGGCCACCGGTTCGGTGTCGAGCCGTCCGGTCCGCTGCACCGGCACCTCTCCGGTGTCCTGCTCCGCGACGCGCTCGTCGTGGGCGGTGTGCGATCGACCGAACATGATGACCTCCTCGCGGCTCCGAGCGAGCCGGCACTGCCCAGGTCAGTACCCCGACGAGGTAGCCGCTATGCGACAGATCGGACAGGTTCGCGGTGGAGCCGCTTGTCAGGTTCGAACTGACGACATTTCGCTTACAAGGCGAGTGCTCTACCAGCTGAGCTAAAGCGGCGCGGCGCCCCATGGTACGGCGACGCATGGGATCCGGCGGTCCGGGTAGTGGCGGGGCAAGACGGAGGAGGTTTCCCATGAACGACGAGCTCAAGCACAAGGCCGAGGGGGCACTCGGCAAGGCGAAGGAGAAGGTCGGGGATGCCAGCGACGACGAGTCCCTGAAGGGTGAGGGCCGGCGCGACCAGAGCAAGGCCGATCTGAAGCAGGCCGGCGACAAGGCCAAGGACGCGTTCAAGCGCTGACGGGGAGTGAGAGGGCCGGCGGCCCGGGTGAGAGCCCGGAGCCGCCGGCCCTTCCTCATGCGCTGGCGCGGGTGGGCGAGAGGAACCCGGCGACCGCGCGCCGCAGACCCGCGGCGTCCAGCCCGTGCGCGGCCAGGTGCTGCTCCGGGGTCCCGTAGCGGCGCCGCTCGTCGGTCCCGATGCCCAGTCCCAGCAGCCGGTGCGGTACGTCGGACAGCGCGTCCGCGACCAGCCGGCTGGACGTGCCGGCCAGGTACGGCTCGACCAGCACCACCTCGGGGCTCGCCAGCACGGCCCGCAGGGTGGTGGCGTCGAAGGGCCGCACCACGTTCGCGTACAGCACCGTGACGTCGAGGCCCTCGACAGCGGCGAGCACCGGGTCGAGCATCGGGCCGACGGCGACCACCGTGGCCCCCTCCCCGCGGCGTACCACGTGGAAGCGGCCGGGCGCGACCGGGAAGGCCCGCGCGTTCTGCTGGGCGACCACGCGCACGTAGTCGCGACCGTCGCCGGCCACCGCGAGCTCGACCGACCGCTCCACCTCGTCGGCGTGCCCGGGGACGTGCACGGTCCAGCCGGGCAGCGTGTCGACGAGCGCGACGTCCCCGGGCGACTGGTGGGTGCGACCGCCGCGCGAGATGTCCACGGAGCCGCCGGAGCCGACCAGCACCCCGCCGACGTCCTGGTGGCCGAAGCCGAGCTTCACCTGCTCGAACGCGCGCTCCACGAGGAACGACGAGAAGGTGTGCACGACCGGGCGCATGCCCGACAGCGCGAACCCGGCGCCCACGTTGACCAGCAGCTGCTCGCGGATGCCCACGTTGACGACGCGGTCGGGGTGCCGCCGCTCGACCTCGCGGAAGTACTGGCCGGAGATCTCGGCGTACACCAGCGCCACGCTCAGGTCCTCGTCGACCAGCCGCGCCGCGGTGACCGCGAACGTCTCCCTCGGGTCCCTCATCGCTTCTCCTCCACCTCGGCCACGACGACGGTCGGACGGCCCGGCACCCGCCGGGACAGCGCGGTCTCCAGCGCGACGTGGTCGCGGCCGTCGACGACCGCGGTGTGCCAGCCCTCGTGGGCGAACCGCGGCGCGATCGTGCGCGGCCGGTGGTAGCTGGTCGACGCGTTGTCGACCACGACCACGGTGAGGTTCGCCAGGGCGAGCGCGCCCGCGAGCTGGATCGCCTCGGCGTTGCTGCCCTCGTCGAGCTCGGCGTCCCCGACCAGCACGACGACGCGGGAGCCGAGTCCCTGGGCGCGCAGCCCGAGCGCGGTGCCCACCGCGAGCGGCAGCCCGTGCCCGAGCGAGCCGCTGGAGATCTCCGCGCCCGGGACCAGCACCCGGTCGGGGTGCTGCCCCAGCGGCGAGTCGTACGTCGCCCAGCCGGCCAGCCACTCCTCGGGGAGGAAGCCCTTGGCCGCCAGGACGGCGTAGTACGCCATCGGCCCGTGTCCCTTGGACAGGTAGAACCGGTCGCGGCACGGGTCGGTCGTCGTCTCCGGCGTCACGTCGAGGACCCGGTCGTAGAGCACCCACAGCACGTCGAGCGTCGACGTCGCGGCGGCGTCGTGCTTCTCGTCGCCGGTCATCAGCGACATCAGCCGCCGCAGGTCGTCGTAGCCACGGGTCGAGGCCCTCGCGGCCTCTCTTGTCGTCGTCATGTCCTCCACCCTGCAAGTTCAAGTGAGGTTGAGGTCAACTGCTACCGTCGGAACCATGGCCACGTCACCCCTCACCATCGGTGAGCTGTCCGCCCGCTCCGGCGTGGCGACCTCGGCGCTGCGCTACTACGAGGAGCTCGGCCTGATCACCGCGGAGCGCACCACCGGCAACCAGCGCCGCTACCGCCGCGCGACGCTGAGGCGCGTCGCGTTCATCCGCTCGGCCCAGCGGGTCGGGCTCACCCTGGACGAGATCGCCGAGGCGCTGGCCACGCTGCCGGAGGGCCGCACGCCGACGAAGGCCGACTGGGCCCGCCTCTCGCACGGCTGGCGGCCGCGGATCGACGCGCAGATCGAGCGGCTGGAGCGGCTGCGCGAGAAGCTCGACGGCTGCATCGGCTGCGGCTGCCTGAGCCTGCGCACCTGCGCGCTGCAGAATCCGGACGACGTGGTCGCCACCCGTGGTCCGGGCGCGGTCTACCTCGAGCCGGGCGCCTAGGCTGGGCCCATGGCGCTGCGCATCGTCGCGACCAAGCCCAACCCCGCCCTCGTCACGCTGCCCTGGCACCTCTCCCTCGAGGAGTGGGGCGACGACGTCGTAGTCCCGCTCCCCCGCGGCATCTCCCGGCACATCGTGCGCATCGTCCGGCTCGGCCCGGACGTGTACGCCGTGAAGCAGACCCGGGAGTCGTGGGCGAACCGGGAGTACCGGCTGCTGCGCGACCTGCGGCGCCTGGGCCTGCCCAGCGTCGAGCCGGTGGGCGTGGTGAGCGGCCGGGAGACCCCAGACGGTGAGGACATCGAGCCGGCCCTGGTCACCCAGCACCTGCGCTACTCGCTGCCGTACCGGTCGCTGTTCAGCCACGGCCTGCCGCACGACAGCCTGCCCAAGATCGTCGACGCGCTGGTCGTGCTGCTGGTGCGGCTGCACCTCGCCGGCTTCTTCTGGGGCGACGTGTCGCTGTCCAACGTGCTGTTTCGGCGCAGCGCCGGCGAGTTCTCGGCGTACCTCGTCGATGCCGAGACCGGCGAGCTCCACGAGCGGCTCACCGACGGCCAGCGCGCCCACGACCTCGAGGTGGCGCTGACCAACATCTACGGCGAGCTGCTCGACCTGCAGGCCGGCGGCTACCTCGGCGAGTCGTTCGACCCGGACTCGCTGGTCGAGAGCGTCGAGGCCCGGTACGACGGGCTGTGGCGCGAGCTGACCGGCACCGAGGAGTTCACCACCGACGAGATCTGGCGGATCGAGAAGCGCATCGAGCGGCTCAACGACCTCGGCTTCGACGTCGACGAGCTCGACATCGTCACCGACTGGGACGGCGCCTCCGTGCGCGTGCAGCCGAAGGTGGTCGAGGCGAACCACCACGCCCGCGAGCTGCAGCGGCTGACCGGCCTCGACGTCGAGGAGAACCAGGCCCGCCGGCTGCTCAACGACCTGGCCGCCTTCACGGCGTACCACGACCTCGGCGGGGAGGAGCGCGCGATCGTCGCGCACCGCTGGCTGACCCGGGTCTACGAGCCGATCACGGCGATGGTGCCGCCGGAGATGCGCGGCCGGCTCGAGCCCGCCGAGGTGTTCCACGAGATCCTCGAGCACCGGTGGTTCCTCTCCGAGCAGACCGGCGCCCCGGTGCACACCAAGGACGCCGCGCGCAGCTACATCGACACCGTGCTCACCGAGCGGCCCGAGGAGGCGATCGCCGGTCCCGACCCGGCCACCGGCGAGCTGCCCGCGGTCGAGGAGCTGGTGGACGACCTCGACGAGGTCGCCGAGCTCGAGCGGTGAGCGGCCCCACCGCCGACATCGCCGTCGCCGACCTCTCCGGGCCGGACGCCGCCGACGCGCTCGCCCGGCTGCGCACACTCGGGCCGCTGGTGCGGGTACCGGCGCTCGGCGGCTGGCTGACCACCACGCACGACCTGGCCGGCGCGGTGCTGCGCGACCCGACGACGTACACCGTCGACGACCCGCGGTTCTCCACCGCCCAGGTGGTCGGCCCGAGCATGCTCTCCACCGACGGCGCCGAGCACCGGCGGCACCGGACGCCGTTCGCGCCGCCGTTCCGCACCGCCCGGCTGGAGGAGCGGTTCGGCGAGCGGGTGCGCGTCTTGGCCGCCGACCTGGTCGACGCGGTGCGGCCCGACGGACGCGCCGACCTCCGCGCCGGGCTGGCGGGGCCGCTGTCGGTGCTGGTGATCGCCGAGGCGCTCGGCCTGCACGACGTGACGGCGCCGACGGTCCTCGGCTGGTACGCCGCGATCGTCGGCGCGGTCTCCACGATCACCGAGGGCGGCACCCCCGACGCGTCGAGCCGGGCGGCGATCGACGACCTCGCCGACGCCGTACGCCGGCACCTGGACGCCTCGCCGGTGCTCGGCGGCGCCCGCGGGGCGCTCAGCGAGGCCGAGGTGGTCTCCAACGCCGCGGTGATGATGTTCGGCGGCATCGAGACCACCGAGGCGATGATCTGCAACGCGCTGGTGCACCTGCTGGCCCTGGACCCGGCGCCCGCCGACGACCTGCTCGGCGCCGTGGTCGAGGAGTCGCTGCGGCTCGAGCCGGCCGCCGCGTTCGTGGACCGCTACGCGACCCGCGACACCGACGTCGGGACCACCCGGGTCCGCCGCGGCGACCTGGTGCGGGTGTCGCTGGCGGCGGCGAACCGCGACCCCGCCGTGTTCGAGCACCCCGACGTCTTCGACCCGCGACGCCCGGGGCTGCACCGGCAGGTGGCGTTCGCGCGCGGCCCGCACGCCTGCGTGGCGATGGACCTGGCCCGGCTCGAGACGGTCGTCGCGCTGCGGACCGTGCGTGACCGGCTGCCCGGCGTCCGCCTCGAGGAGCCGGCGCCGGTGCGCGGGCTGGTGTTCCGGAAGCCGGCCCGGGTCGCGGTGCGCTGGCGCTAGCCGGCACTCTTGGGGTGCGGGTCGGCCTCGGGCCGGAGGCGCATCTCCCAGCGGGTGCCCCAGCCGGGCGCGGCGGCCACCCGCAGGTCGGCACGGCCCTCGCGGGCGATGTCGGCGAGCACGCGCATCCCGAAGTGGTCCTCCGGCGGGTGCGCCCAGGTGGCGGCCGCGTCGAAGCCCTGCCCGTCGTCCTCGACGACCAGCAGCACCGTGTCGCGCTCCCGCGACAGGCTCAGCCGCGCGGTGCTGGCCATCGCGTGCCGCATGCAGTTGAGCAGGCACTCCTGGGCGACCCGGTAGACCAGCCGCTGCTGCTCCTCGCCCAGCGCCGCGGCGGCGTCTGGGTCGACGTCGGTGTGCACGTCCACCTCGCGCGAGCGCAGACCCGTGCCGAGGTCCTCCAGCGCGACCACCAGGCCGGACACGGCGAGGCTCGGCGGGTAGATGTCGACCAGCAGCGACCGCATGCTGGCGATCGACCGGCGGACCACCCCCGAGGAGTCGCGCAGCTGCTCGGCGAGCTCGGGCTGCCCCACCGACCGGGCCCGCGCCGCCGCGCTGGCCACCGAGAACGACGCACCCGCGAGCTCCTGCACCACCCCGTCGTGCAGGGTGCCCGCGATCCGGCGGCGTTCGTCGGCCGAGGCCTCCACTGCGCGCTCGAGCAGCCCCTCGCGCTGCTTCTGGGCGGCGCGCAGGCTGCCGAGCAGCGTCCACACCACGGGCAGCATCAGCACGATCAGGCCGAGCAGGCTGGACAGCGTGATCCCCGCGAAGCCACGCCACAGCTGCCCGGTGCGCTCGGTGACGCCGTCGTACGGCGAGTAGACCTCGAAGAGCAGCGGGGTGCCGTTCGGCGTCCACACGGGGCGGTACACCTCGAGCAGCTTGCCCTGGCCGAGCTCGAACTTGTTCTCCGGGCGGTCCAGGTCGGAGATCTCGGCTCGGCTCACCGGCGAGCTGAACACCTCGCGCTCCTCGGCGCCGAGCCGGTACTTCTCGCCCACCAGGCGGGGCTCGTCGGAGTAGACGATCCGGCCGTCGGCGGTCCACAGCTTGACCCGGACGCCGTACGGGCCGAGGACCTGGTCGCGGACCGCCTTGTCGATCTGGTCGAACGCGGCCTTGTTGCCGGTCAGCAGGTCGTCGCGCAGCGCGGGCTGCACCACGGTGTCGGCAAGCAGCGCGGTGGTCTTCGCGGCGTCGTTGACCGACTCGCGCTCGGCGAGCCGGCGGGCGGCGACGGTGCCCGACGCGCCGACCAGCACGATCACCGCCAGCGCCCCGAGCAGCATCGTCGCCAGCACCCGGCGCCGGTCGATGGTGACGTCGTCGCGACCGCGGTCACGCGACGGGTCGGCCAGCACCACCCACGGCGGCTGGTAGGGCTCGGAGGCGTGCGTGGGTGTCCCGACGGACGAAGGGAGGCGGGTGTCGGTCACGTCAGCCGTGCCCCGACCCGCCGGAGCCGGAGTCGCCGGAGCCGGACCCGGAGTCACCCTTCCCGCCGCCGTCGTCGTGACGTTCGCGGGCGTCGGCCCGTGCCTTGGCGCGGTCCTCGGCGGCGTCGCGGCGGTCGTCGGCACGGTCCTCGGCGGCGTCCCGCCGGGCGTCGGCGAGGTCGTCGTCGCCGCCGTCACCGCCACCACCGGGACCGGCGTTGTCCGTCGGGCCGGACGTCGGTCCGGGACCGCCGCGGTCGTCGGACCCGCGGTCGTCGGACCCGCGGTGCCGGCGCCGGTGGTCGCCGTCGTCGGAGCTCTTGGCCAGCCGGGTCTGGTCGGCGGCCGGCGTCTCACCGTCGGAGCTCAGCACCACGGCCCGTTCGGGGACCCGCACCGGGACGTTCTCGGAGAAGGAGGCATTCCCGACCAGCCCGATCGACGCCGGTGTGGCGGCGCACAACGCAGCAGCCACCAGGACCGCGGCGCGCTTCATCGGGACTCCTTCGCTTGGGGGAGCTCTGTCCCCTCTGTTGTCCCTCACGACACGCGGGTCGCGCCATGGGACGTTGGTAGTAGTACCTCGTCCCCGAGCGCGGTCAGCGCTTCTGCGCGATGGCGTAGAGCGCCACGGAGGCGGCCACGCCTGCGTTGAGCGACTCCAGGCCGGAGGCCATCGGGATGCTCACCAGCTGGTCGCAGGTCGCGGCGACCAGGCGCGACAGCCCCCCGCCCTCGGAGCCGACCACCACGACCAGCGGCCCGTCGGCGAGGTCGAGGTCGGGCAGCGAGACCTCGCCGTCGGCGGCCAGGCCGACGACCATGCAGCCGGCCTCCTGGTACTCCTTGAGCTGCCGCGTCAGGTTGGTCGCCTGCGCCACGGGCAGCCGGGCGGCGGCACCCGCCGAGGTCTTCCAGGCGGACGCGGTCATCCCCGCCGCGCGTCGGGCCGGCACCACGACGCCGTGCGCACCGAAACCGGCCGCCGAGCGCACCACCGCGCCGAGGTTGCGCGGGTCGGTCACCGAGTCCAGGGCCACGATGAGCGGTGGCTCGCCGGCCTCGGCGGCCCGGTCGAGCAGGTCGTCCGGGTGGGCGTACTCGTACGCCGGCACCCGCGCCGCGAGCCCCTGGTGCACTGCCCCGGCGGTCAGCCGGTCGAGCTCGGCGCGGGTGACCTCGAGCAGCGAGACGCCCCGGTCGGCGACGATCGAGAACGCCTCGCGCAGCCGGCCGTCGCGCTCGGTGCCCTCCGCGACGTACACCGCGGTCACCGGCATCTCGGCGCGCAGTGCCTCGACGACGCTGTTGCGGCCGGCCACCCACTCGGAGTCGCCGCCCTTCGGAGCCTGCTTGCGGCGGGGCTGCTTCGCGGTGGCCGACTCGGCCTTCTTGCGGCGCTTGTAGGAGACGTGCCCCTCACGGTCCTTGGCCTTCGGGGTCGGGCCCTTGCCCTCGAGCCCGCGGCGGACCCGGCCGCCCGAGCCGGCGGTCGGGTTGCCCTTGCCGGACCTGCGCACCGCACCACGGCGGTTGGAGTTGCCGGACATCAGGTCACAGGCTCCACTTCGGGCCCTGCGGGGTGTCCTCGATCTCCACCCCGGCGGCCTTGAGCTGGTCGCGGATCGCGTCGGCGGTCGCGAAGTCCTTGGCGGCCCGGGCCTCCGCACGCTGCTCGAGCAGCCCGGAGACGAGGGCGTCGACGACACCGGTGAGCCGCTGCTCGGTGCCGGACGAGCCGGCGTGCCACCGCGCGTCGAGCGGGTCGACGCCGAGCACCGCGAGCATCGCACGCACCGAGCCGGCGGCGCCGCGCAGCCCCGGGGTGTCACCGTCGGAGAGCAGCTTGTTGCCCTCGCGGACCACGTCGTAGATCGCGGCGACCGCCGCGGGGGTGCCGAGGTCGTCGTCCATCGCCTGCTCGAAGTCCGCGCACACGGTGCCGATGGCCACCTCGCCGACGATGCCCTGCGTCCGCTGCAGGAAGCCCTCGATGCGGGCGAAGCCGGCCGCCGCCTCGTCCAGCGCCTCGAAGCTGAACTCGACGTGCGAGCGGTAGTGCGCCGAGACCATGTAGAACCGCAGGTCGACCGCCCGGGTGCGCTGCAGCACCGCCGGGATGGTCAGCGAGTTGCCGAGCGACTTGCTCATCTTCTCGCCGGAGGTGGTGATCCAGGCGTTGTGCATCCAGTACCGCGCGAACCCGAAACCGGCCGCCTTCGACTGGGCCTGCTCGTTCTCGTGGTGCGGGAAGCGCAGGTCGACGCCGCCGCCGTGGATGTCGAAGGTGCCGCCGAGGTACTTCAGCGCCATCGCCGAGCACTCGATGTGCCAGCCGGGCCGGCCGGGTCCCCACGGCGACGGCCAGGCCGCGGTCTCCGGCTCGGTCTCCTTCTTCCAGCCCTTCCAGAGCGCGAAGTCGCGCGGGTCGCGCTTGCCGCGCGGGTCGGCGTCGGCGGCCGCCTCCATGTCGTCGATGCGCTGGTGGGTGAGCTCGCCGTACGCCGGCCAGGAGCGCACGTCGAAGTACACGTCGCCGGAGCCGTCCTCGGCGGGGTACGCATGCCCCTTGGCGACCAGCCGCGAGATCAGCTCGATCATCTCGGGCACGTGCCCGGTGGCCGCCGGTTCGTACGTCGGCGGCTCGACGTTGAGCGCGGCGTACGCGTCGTCGAGCTCGCGCCGCATCGCGTAGGCGAGGTTGTACCAGGGCCGGCCCTGCTCGGCGGACTTGATCAGGATCTTGTCGTCGATGTCAGTGATGTTGCGGATGAAGGACACGTCGTAGCCGCGGAACTCCAGCCAGCGGCGCAGCACGTCGAAGTTCACCCCGGAGCGGACGTGGCCCACGTGCGGCTCGGACTGCACCGTCAGGCCGCACAGGTAGATCCCGACGTGTCCCGCCTCGAGCGGGACGAAGTCGCGGATCTCGCGGGTCGCGGTGTCGTAGAGCCGGATCGTCACCGGGCCATGCTATCGACGCAGGTCACCGCGGCTGCGGGGCCCGTGGCGGGCGCCGTGTTCGGTGCCGTGTTCGGTGCGGCCGAAGGTCGGCCCGCAACATCGTTGACACGTCCACCTTCCGCGGAGTTCGGTGGCGTCACCACACGTCTCGGGAGGAAGAAGACCATGCCTCGTCCTGCCCTGGTGGCGGTGCTCGCGAGCCTCGCGCTCGCCGGCCCCGCCCTCGTCGCCCCGCCGTCCGTCGCGAAGACGAAGCCGGCCGCGGCCGAGCACGTGACGTTCACGCCCTGGGACTTCGGCGACCCCGGCACGGCGCCGGGCGACTACGCCGGCACCGCCGACGACGGCGCCCTTCACCTCACCACGCCGACCGGCACCCGGGCCGACACCGACCCATACGCCGCGACCCCGACCGAGCGCACGTACGACGTCGGCACCTGGACCTCGCCGCGGGTGTCCACGCCCTTCGGCCTCACGGAGCTGGTCTCGTCGTGGAACGCGCACACCCCCGGCGGCTCCTGGATCGAGGTCACCGTGCAGGGCGTCGCCGACACCGGTGCCACCTCGAAGCCCTACGTGCTGGGCCGCTGGGCCGACGACGACACCGCGTTCCACCCGACCTCGGTCGGCGGGCAGGCCGACGACCTCGCCACCGTGTCCGTCGACACGCTGGTCGCGCTCGGCGGGCACACCTTCTCCTCCTACCGGATCGGGGTCGCGCTGCTCCGGCCCGCCGGCGGCTCCGCGACGCCGAGCGTCGACCTGGTGGGGGCGATGGCCTCGAACGTGCCCGACGCGAAGCGGCACCCGGCCCCGCCGACGACGATGACCACGACGAAGGAGCTCGACGTCCCGACGTACTCCCAGGAGACACACCGGGGCGACTACCCGGAGTACGGAGCAGTACGCCTCCGTGCTCGCCGACCACCCCGGCCACCAGGACCCGCAGGTCGACTACGCCGCGCGGCACGTCTTCGACGCGAGGTACGACGGCGCGGGCAACTGGCCGTTCAACACCGCCTACGCCGGCACCTTCGGGCTGGAGGGCTTCGTGACCCGGCTGCGCGGGCTCGACGAGGCGGACCAGTTCGTCAAGGCGGGCATCCCGCTGGTCACGTCGGTGTCGTTCAAGAAGAGCGAGCTCGACGGCGCCGGCTACGGCACCGACGGGCACCTGATGGTGATCCGCGGCTTCACCGCCGACGGCGACGTGATCGCCAACGACCCCGCGTCGCACCTGATCCCGAGCGACGACCAGGTCCGGGTCGTGTACGACCGGCAGCAGTTCACCGACGCCTGGATCGGGCACACCGGCGGCATCGTCTACGTGATCCGGCCGGACTCGGTGCCGCTGCCGGACAGCCTCACCCCCGCGGAGCGCAACTGGTGACCCTCGGTGCCGCCCCGGCCCGCCACGTCTTGTTCACCGCGTGGCGCGGGACCGACCTGGCCCGCGGCAGCCACCAGGGCTGCGAGGTCCGCGACGGCGCGCTGGTCCTCACCGAGCCGGCCGGGACGCTCGCGTACGACGACCCGTACGCCGGGCGCCGCCGGCCGGCCCGCTACGAGTGGTCGGCGTGGCTGTCGCCGGAGGTGCCGCACGCCTTCGGCGCCACGTCGCTGCTGCCGTCGTGGAACGTGGACACCCCCGACGGCTGCTGGGTCGTCGTCGAGGTCCGCGCCGCCGACGAGTCGCCGGAGGGACGGCGCTGGTCGCCGTGGTTCACGCTCGCCCGCTGGGCCGACACCGACGCGGAGATCCACGCCACCTCGCTCCCCGGCCAGGCCGGCGACACCGCGAAGGTCGACACCGACGTCGTCGAGGCGCTGAACGGCACCGCGTGGGCCGCGAGCCAGGTGCGCCTGACGCTGGTCCGCCCGGTCGGCAGCACCGCGCGACCCCGGGTGCGGCTGGTCGGCCTGATGGCCTCCGCGGTGCCCTGCGGCGCTCCCGCCGAGGTCTCGCCGGGCGGCCGGGCGTGGGGCGTGGAGCTGCCGGTGCCGGCGTACTCCCAGCAGCTGCACCGGGACGCCTTCCGGCGCTGGGACCGCGGCGGCCGGAGCTGGTGCTCGCCGACCACCACGTCGATGCTGCTCGCCTTCCACGACCGGCTCCCGCCGGCGGAGGAGTACGCCTGGGTCGACGAGCGGGTGCCGCAGCCGTTCGTGGTGCAGGCGGCGCGACGGGTGTTCGACCACGCCTACGGCGGCGCCGGCAACTGGGCCTTCAACGCCGCCTACGCCGGCCGCCCCGGCACCTGCGCCTTCGTGACCCGGCTGCGGTCGCTGACCGAGGCCGAGAGTTTCCTGGCAGCGGGCCTCCCGCTCGGCGCGACCGTGTCCTTCCCCGAGGAGGGGCTGACCGGCGCCGGCTACGCCACCGACGGGCACCTGCTCACGATCGTCGGCTTCACCGCCGACGGCGACGTGATCTGCAACGACCCCGCCTCCCACGGCATCGCCCGCACCGACGAGGTCCGAGTGGTCTACGACCGCGCCGAGTTCGAGCGCGTCTGGCTCGGCTCCGCCGGCGGTGTGGTGTACGTCGTGCACCCCGACGACGTACCCCTGCCCGCTCCGGACGACCCCACCGAGCCCAACTGGTGACGCCGAGGCGCGCGTAGTTGCGGGCCGGATGACGCCGAGGCGCGCGGTGTTGCGGGGGGGCCCCGCCAAAACGCGCGCCCCGGCGGAGTTCTACGCACCAGTACGCGCGCCTCGGCGGGAACGGTCAGGCGGACTCGAGCTGCTCCTCCTCGACGGCCGCCTCGGCGCGGGAGGCCTCGATGTGCTTCTCGACCTCCTCGACGGGCAGCGGGGTGGCGTAGGCGATCGCGTAGATCACCGCCGAGAACACGAACATCACCGGGAACGCCCAGCCGAAGCCGATCAGGCCGGTGCCGCCGTAGTCACCGAGGTACGAGATCAGCGCCAGGCCGCCCAGCCACGGCAGCGTCCACGAGGCGCCGTGCTTGAAGTCGTAGCTGTCGGCGGAGACCGCACCGGTCAGGTGGAAGACCCCCAGCAGCACGAAGCCGATCAGCACGGCGACGAACAGCTTCCAGTTCACCGGCCAGGTCGACCAGTAGATGATCAGGTTGGCCGCCCAGAAGGCGAGGAACGGGATCACGTGCCCGCCCGGCACCTTGAACGGGCGCTCGTGGTCGGGGATCCGCTTGCGCAGCGCGGCCATCACCAGCGGGCCGGACGCGAACGACAGCACGGTCGCGGAGGTGATGAAGCCGACCAGCTGCTGCCAGCTCGGGAACGGCAGGAACACGATGAGCCCGACCACGAAGGCCACCAGCAGGCTGACCAGCGGTACGCCGCGCTCGGTGGTCCGGGCGAGCGCACGCGGGGCGTTGCCGTTGCGGGCCATCGCGTAGGAGATCCGCGACGTGGTGGTCGTGTAGATCAGGCCGGTGTCGCCCGGGGACACGATCGCGTCGGCGTAGAGCAGCACGGAGAGCCAGGCCAGGCCGAGGAGCGAGGCGAGCGCGGCCAGCGGGCCGAAGTCGTTCTCGAAGCTCAGCTTCGCCCAGCTGCCGGACTTGTCGAGGATCGCGGGGTCGAGCGCGCCGATGAACGCGAACTGCAGGGCGACGTAGATGACCCCGCAGATCAGCACCGAGCCGACGACCGCGAGCGGGACGTTGCGGCGGGGGTTGTCGGTCTCGCCGGCCAGCTCGATGCCCTGCCGGAACCCGAGGTAGGAGAACACCACGCCGGAGGTGGCGATGGCGGTGAAGACGCCGTGCATGCCGGCCGGCTTGAACCCGTGGCTGGTGAAGTTCTCGCCGTGGAACGACGTGAGCAGGAACGCGCCGATCACCACCAGGATGATCGCGAGCTTCCACCACACCAGCGCGTTGTTGAGCCGCGCGAACCAGCGCACGCCGAAGTAGTTGACCACCACGAACAGCGCCATCAGCACCACGGCGGACGCGTAGCCGAGCGCGGTGAGCGTGTGCACCTCCTCGCCGGCCACGATGTGCGACTCGGTGAAGGGCAGGTACTTCGTGCCGTACTGCAGCGTCGCCTCGACCTCGATCGGGGCGGTGGTGGCCACCGCGATCCAGGTGATCCAGCCGGCGGTGTAGCTGGCGAACCCGCCGAAGGCCAGGTGCGGGTAGCGCACCACGCCGCCGGAGAGCGGGAACATCGTGCCGAGCTCGGCGTACGTCAGCGCGATCAGCAGGATCATCAGGCCGCCGAGCGCCCAGCTCAGCAGCGCGGCGGGACCGGCCGCGGCGGACGCGTCGAGGGCGCCGAACAGCCAGCCGGATCCGATGATCGAGCCGACGCTGGCGAACAGCAGGCCGATGACACCGACGTGCCGTTTCAGCTCGACATGTTCTTCAGGTGGTCGGGCGGGTGCGTCCGTGGCCATCGAGTGACCGCCTTCCGATCGTGGCCCGGTGGTCGGGCGTCGTCGGGAGACCGGTGTACCCAGCAATGACTCCTGCCACACGTGTCCCAGGAGCCGGGACGGGTCAGGAGGCGGAGAAGCCCACGCTGTGCCACCCGGTCGCGCCGTTCGGGACCACGTCGACGCGGGCCGCGGTCTGCGTGTAGCCGCTCTTGTCGGTGGCCCGGACCGTGACCCGGTGGTCGCCCGGCCGTACGTCGGCGGTGCCCGACCACTGCACCCAGGTGTCATTGCCGGGGACCCGGCCGAGCTCGGCCCGATGCCAGGCACCGCCGTCGACGCGGTACTCCACCTTCTCGATCCCGGTGTGCTGCGCCCACGCGTGCCCGCCGACCCGCACCGAGCCCGCGGACACGTCGGCGCCGTCGCGGGGCACCTCGACCCGGGACTCGGTCTTGATCGGGCCGCGGGCGGACCAGCCCCGCTCCGTCCAGTACGCCGTGAAGTCCTCGAACCGGGTGACCTCGAGGTCGACCACCCACTTGGTCGCGGACACGAAGCCGTACAGGCCCGGCACCACCATCCGCACGGGGAACCCGTGCTCGAGCGGCAGCGGCTCGCCGTTCATCGCGATCGCGAGCATCGCGTTGCGGCCGTCGGTGAGCGCCTCGATCGGGGTGCCGCAGGTCCAGCCGTCCTTGGAGGTCTGCCGCACCGCGTCGGCGTCCGGGTGCACGCCGGCCTCCGCGAGCAGGTCCGCGATGCGTACGCCGCTCCACCAGGCGTTCCCGATCAGCTCGCCGCCGACCGGGTTCGAGACGCAGCACAGCGTCACCCAGGCCTCGGTCAGGGTGCGGTCGAGCAGGTCCTGGTAGGTGAGCGTGATCTCCCGGTCCACCCGGCCGTGGATCCGCAGCCGCCAGTCCTTCGGGTCGACCGACGGGACCACCAGGGCGGTGTCGATCCGGTAGAAGACCGGGTTCGGGCTGCGCCACGGGGCGATGCCGGGGATGCGCGTCTGCGCGCCGGTGGGCACGGCGCCGCGGGAGACCGGCAGCCGGAGCAGCGCCCGCGCGGACTCGACCGCC
>JABFXA010000269.1 GCA_013361955.1 Nocardioidaceae bacterium | reverse complement strand
GCTCTTCCGATCTCGGCGGAGTCGTGGACGGTGATCCGCGACCCGGCGGGCGCCACCCGCCGCCCCAGCGACACCGCGGTGGCCCGCGGCTCGTCGCGAGCCACCGCTCGCGCCACCTCGCGGGCGGAGTCGACGACGCGGACCTGGGTGGCCGCCAGCGCGACCAGCCACACCAGCGCCATCGCCAGGGCGACCAGCACCGGGATCACCATCATGGTCTCGGCGGTCACCGCGCCGCGCTGGCCACGGCGGGACCGGCGGGAGGTGGGCACCCGCACGCGGGTGCGGGCGCCCACTCCCGGCTGACGAGGATCGGTCACCCTCCGAACCCGATCGCCTTCATGATCAGCTCGAAGAGGGTCTTGAGCAGGTTGATGCCGAAGTCGCTCTTGAGCAGCGAGATCAGCACGCCGGCGAACCCGCAGCCGGCGGCGGTGACCACGGCGTACTCCGCCGTGGTGACACCGCGCTGGTTGCGCAGCCGTGCGACGGGGGACTTGGTCATGGGAGACCTCCAGTGATGAGGACCCGCTCGTGCGGGCGTTGGTTGTTGCAGGGGACTCTCGTCGGGCCGCAGGCGCGGGACGAGAGGGTCGAGCGGAGCTGGGGACGACGGGGGTGGAGCGGCCGCTGTGGACGAGACCCGGCCCGCCGCCCACGACTCATCGCGGCAGCAGCACGGACAGCGAACCGGCGACGAGCGGGACCACGCCGACGAGCACGAACGCAGGCAGCAGGCACACGCCGAGCGGCACCGCGGCCTTCACACCGACCGCTCGCGCCCGGGCCTCGACCTCCGCGCGGTTGCGGGCGCGCAGGTCCTCCCCGAGCCGCAGCATCGCGTCGGACACGGACGCGCCACTTTCGACGGCGCGGGCGACGGTCCGGCCGAGGGGGCCGAGCTGCGGGTGCCGGGACAGGTCGCGCCAGGCACCGACCGGGTCGACGCCGAGCCGCAGCCTCGCGTGGAGCGCGTCCAGCTCCTCGCGGACGGGCGGGTCGACGGCGCGGCGTACCTCGTCGACCGCCGTCGCTGGTGAGTGGCCGGCCGCGAGACAGGCGGACAGCAGGTCGACGACGTGTGGGAGGTCGGCCGCGATGCGCTCGCGTCGACGCCGGACGGCGGCCGGTTCGAGCCGCCCGGTCAGGACCCAGCAGGCCACCGCCGAGCCGCCTCCGAGGAGCAGTCCGAGGCCGCCGCCGAGGACGGCCCACAGGCCGGCCGCCAGTGCCGCCGCGGCGACCAAACGCAGCATCGGCAGGTCGCGCTGCCGTGCCGGCGACGCTCGTTCGCGCCCCGCTGCCCGGAGCACCGGTCGACGCGGCACCAAGAGCACGACGGACCCGACCGCCGCGAGCACCGCCAGAGCGAGCAGCAGGGCGCGCACGTCAGGCTCCCTGGCGCAGCACGCGGGTCGCGATGCGGTCGATCCAGAGCAGACCGGCGAACGCGCAGCCGATCCCCCCGGCCAGGCAGACGAGCCCGGGCGTGGTAGCGAGCAGGAAGTGCCACGGTCGACCGCCCAGTCCCGCCGACATCGCCAGCGACGCGACCGGCAATCCGGCGACCAGCCGGGCGGTTGCCTGAGCCGAGGCAAGCTCGCCACGCACCAGTGCCTGCGTGCCCTGCCGGGACCGGGCCGTGACGGCCACCTGGCCGAGGGCGTCGGCCAGCCCGCTGCCCGACCGGTGCGAGACCTGCCATGCGGACGCGACCTCGCGCAGGCCCTCCGCCCCGGACAGCTCGGCCGTGCGGCGCAGGGCCGCGGGGACGTCCGCGTCGAGCCGGGCGGCGGCGAGCACCGGCCCCAACGCCGGCCACAGGCCGCAGCAGTGCTCCAGGGCGGCGACGAACGACTGGCCCGCGCGCAGCTCACCCCCCAGCGCCTCGCACACCTCGACGACGAGCGCCCTGCGGGCCTCCGCCGTCCGTGCACGGCGGGCCCGGAGCATGAGGTGGGCCGTGGCGGCACCCGCTCCGGCCAGCACCAGCACCAGACCGAGCCCGACCCCCAGCATCGCCACGAGCACCGCGACCGTGACGGCGACGACCGGGACCGGCAGCCAGTCCAGCCCGGGGATTCGGCGGCCGCGGCGGGTGCTCGGTCCGGCCCGGGCCCGGGCCGGTGGCGCCACCAGCAACCACGCGGCGAGTGCCGCGCAGACCGCGACCAGCAGGGTCATCGGGCAAGCCGTTCGGCAAGGTCGTCCAGCCCGGCGTGCTCCCGCGTGTTGCCCTCGCCGTCGAACGTCACGGCCGGGACGGCGAGAACCGCACCGGACGGGTCACGGCCGAGCACGGCGACCTCGCCGACGCGCCGGCGACCACGTCCGTCGCGGGCGAGGTGCACCACGAGGTCGAGCGCGGACGCGAGCTGGCTGTGCGCGGCGGCTTGGGAGAGACCCGCGGCCATCGCGAGCGCCTCGATACGTGCCGGGACGTCGCGAGCGGAGTTCGCGTGCAGCGTGCCGCAGCCACCCTCGTGGCCGGTGTTCATCGCCGCGAGCAGGTCGGTGACCTCGACCCCGCGCACCTCGCCCACCACGAGCCGGTCGGGTCGCATGCGCAGGGCCTGCCGGACCAGCACCCGCATCGGCACCTCGCCGGCCCCTTCGACGTTGGCCGGCCGGGCCTCCAGCCCGACCACGTGCGGGTGGTCGGGCCGGAGCTCGGAGGCGTCCTCGACCAGCACCATCCGGTGCCGGGAGTCGACCAGCGACAACAGCGCCGACAACAAGGTGGTCTTGCCGCTGCCCGTGCCGCCGCTGACCAGGAACGCGAGCCGGGCGGTGACGATGCGGCGCAGCAGGGAGGCGCCCTCCGGGTTGAGCGTGCCGTGGCCGACGAGCTCGTCGAGCGTGAACACCCGGGCCCGCGGCACGCGCAGCGAGATCACGGTGCCGGGCCGGGCCAGCGGTGCGAGCACGGCGTGGAAGCGGGTCCCGTCGGCCAGCCGGAGGTCGACGTACGGCGTCGCGTCGTCGAGCCTGCGACCGGCGGTGCCGGCGAGACGTTGGGCCAGACGGCGTACGGCGGCGTCGTCGGCGAACCGCACGTCGGTGCGCTCGAGCCCCTCGCCGCGGTCGACGTACACCGCCTCGGCGCCGTTGACGAGGACGTCGGTGACGCCCTCGAGGCGGAGCAGCGGCTCGAGCGGGCCGGCGCCGAGGACGTCCTGGCGGAGCAGGTCGTGCACGGCGAGGACGGTCGCGTCGCCCACCGGCCTGCCCTGGTCGCGCAACGCACGGGCGACCACCTCGGGGCTGAGGGCGGCGCCCTCGCGGGCCAGCTGCTCGCGGACCCCGTCGAGGACGTCGTCGGGCAGCGCCGGCCGTCTCACGACGCGGCCGCCCGGAGCACGGCCGGGTCGCGGGCCTCCAGCGCGGCCAGGGTGTCCCGGGAGGCGCGGGCCAGCGGCGACCGTCGGGAGTGCACCGGCCCGAGACCGAGGTCGAGGTGCTCCGCGAGCCGCCGCTGGTGGCCCACCTCGGCGAGCAGCGGGATGCCGAGCACCCCGGCGACCTGGTCGCCCGGGACGGGTCCGGCGCGGACCACCGCCCCGAGACCGCCGGTCAGCGCGCGGAGCCGCTCGACGACCCGGCCGGCCGCCGCCACCGCGGACACCGAGGCCTCCGCGACCACCACGACGTCGTCGCAGCGTGCGACCACCTCGTCGACCGCCTCGTCGGGGTAGCGGGGCAGGTCGACCACGACCACGTCGTGACCGCGGTGGGCGGCGGACAGCACCTCACGGGCGGTGCCCCGGTCCACCGCGTCGGGGGTGCCCGCTCCCCACGTCAGCACGGCGAGGCCGTCGCAGTGCGGCAGCGCCTGACGGAGCGATCGGGAGCCGAGCCGGCCGTGGGATCCGGTGAGGGCGTCCCACCGGACGCCCGGTTGGTCCGCGTCGCCGTCGAGACCGACCACCCGGTCGAGGCCCGGGCCGAGCGGGTCCAGGTCGAGCAGGATCGTCGGCGCCACCCGCGCGGCGGTCAGCGCCAGCGCGGTCGCGAAGGTGGTGGCACCGGCGCCGCCGCGCCCACCGACCACGGCGACGCACCGGGCGCCGCGGGCCA
>JABFXA010000434.1 GCA_013361955.1 Nocardioidaceae bacterium | reverse complement strand
GCTGGCAGGGACGTAGAGGCCGGCACGGCCGCGGATCAGCCGGGTGGAGTACTCGAAGTCGTCGTTCCAGAGGAAGTAGTCGGCCACCGGCAGCCCGCGCTCGCGCACCACCCGCGCGTCGCACATGATCGACACGAAGGACGCCGAGCGCACCGGCACGGCGCGGACCCGCTTCGCGGCGGCCCGCTCGGCCGCACCCGCGCCCGGCTTCGGCCGCGGGGTGTTCATCGGGTGGTCGCGGCCGTCGGTCCACACCACCCGGCTGGCCAGCACCCGCGGTCGCTCGTCGCCCGGGTACGACGCCCAGGCGGCCGTCAGCCCCCCGGCCGCGGTCTCGGTCGGCACGGTGTCGTCGTCGAGCAGCCAGACCAGGTCGGGCTCGTGGGTCAGCGCGCGCTCGATGCCCGCGGCGAACCCGCCCGCTCCTCCGGTGTTCTCGGTCAGCGTCACCACGTCGAGGTCGGCGTGCTCGCGGGCCAGCAGGTCGCCGGTGCCGTCGGTCGAGGCGTTGTCGACCACCACGACGGCGGCGAGCCGGTGCGTCTGCGCCGCCAGCGCGGCGAGGCACTCCTGGAGCAGCTCCCACCGGTTCCACGTGACCACGACGGCGACCACGGAGACGGCGGACGAGTCAGGCACGCGCGCACCCTACCCACCCCACGTCCCTCCTGCTGGTTGAGGTGCGCGCCCGCCGGGGCGAGCCTCGACACCATCGGCGAGGTGCCCGGTTGTCACCACGGACGGCACGTGCTGGTTTCGACGCGCGCGGTAGCCCACTCGCACCTCAAGCAGTGGGACACGACTGACGCCTCGCCGGGACACGATTGACGCCTCGCCGGGACACGGGTGGGGTCGGTCAGCAGGAGGAGGAGAGGTCGGTGGACTCGTTGGCGGCGTAGCCGTCGTGGAGGTTGCCGATGCTGCCGCCGACGGTGGACTGCCGGCCGGCGGAGAAGCCCTTCCTGGCCTTCTTCCTGGTGGCGGCCGGCTTCGCCACCGCCTTGCCCTCGGCCTTGTCGAGGGCGCGCCTGACCATCGACTGGATCGTGGGGATGTCGGGGTCGCCGGTGTTGATCGCCGGCGGCACGAACGACACGGTGCTCACCGGCTGGCTGCGCGCCTTCAGCGCCAGCTCCGCGAACCGGCCGAGCTCGGAGGCGGGCAGGTCGGTGGTGACCAGCTTCTCGCTGGCCTTGGCGATGCTCTCGAACTTGGTCACCACGGTGGTCGGCGACAGCTGCTGCAGCATCGCGTTCATCACGCACTTCTGCCGGGCCATCCGCGAGTAGTCGTCGGCGCTCTCCCGCGAGCGCGCGAACCAGAGCGTCTCGAAGCCGTTCAGGCGCTGCACGCCGGGCTCGATGTAGCCGGTGACCGGGCCGCCGACCCCGCCGATCGGGATCCGGTCGCGGACGTTGAGCTTCAGCCCGCCGAGCGCCTGCACCATGCTCCGGAACCCCTGCAGGTTCACCATCGCGTAGTAGTTGATCGGCAGCCCGGTGATGCCCTCGACGCCCTCGACGGTGGCCTCGACGCCGGGGTCGGCGTACCCCTTGAACAGGCTCTTGTGGTCACCCGCCCAGGTGGCCAGGCTGTTCAGCTCGCAGGTGTCGCAGTCGTAGCCGCCCGGGAACTGCTCGGCCATCACCGAGCCCTTGGCGAACGGGAAGCTGGTCATGTTCCGCGGCAGCCCGAACAGCACCGTCCGGCCGGTCTCGGCGTCGATGCTGGCCACCGTGAGCGAGTCCGGACGCAGCCCCCAGCGGTCCTTCCCGGAGTCGCCGCCGAGCAGCAGCACGTTGTAGCGGCCCTGGTGCGCGGCGGTGGCCTTGCCGTCGCCGAACATCGCGGTGATGAAGCCGCGCTGCACCGCCACCACGTGCGAGGCGAACAGCAGCGAGCCGGCGACCGCGAAGCAGAGCACCCCGTTCAGGCCGACCATCGCCAGGCGCTGCTTCTGTCGCAGCTCGAGCGGCTGGCCGAGGCGCCAGGCGTCCAGGAACAGCCCCGCCCAGCCGACCGCGAGCACGCACAGCACCAGCCGGAGGAAGCCGAGGACGACGGTGCTGCTGAGCAGGTAGTAGACGACCCCGTGCCAGGCCAGGCCGAGCAGGACGACGACCGCCAGCGTCCCGGCGCAGGTCAGCCAGACCCGCAGGGCGAAGCGGCCGACCCGGCGGTTCCCGGCGACCAGCTGCGCGGTGCCGGGCAGCAGCAGGGTCATCAGCAGCAGCGTGACCGCGCGGCGGAAGTGCACGCGCGACGCGGCGTCGCGCGACGGGGGGACGGGTGGCATGCGCAGGGACCTCTCGGGGGAAGGCGGTGGTCCGGGGGAAAGGTGCGTGCGGAGATGGCCGCTCCAGTATCACCAGTCACATCAGTCACAGCCCTCGCGGCACGCCGAGAACGCTCGACGGACCGCGCCGCGGTGACGGGCAGCCGACATCCGTGCGGGAGCGGCGAGCCCGCGCGGTACCGTCGGCGCCATGTCCGACCGCCCCCGCTCCGACCGTTCTGCCGGAGATGAGCCGGAGTTCGACTGGCTCTACGGCAACCGACGCCGTGGGGGCGGCACGTCCGGAGGTGGCCGGTCGCCGCGCGACCCCGAGCCGACCCGGATGCTCCCGACCGTCGAGCGACCCGGCTCCGGCCGGCGCTCCGGTGGCCCCTACGAGACCCCGCCGCCCGCCCGGCCGCGCGGTCCGCGCCCGTCCGCTCCCCCGCCGCCGCCGTACCGGGGCCGCCGGCAGCGGCCGTGGAAGAAGATCGTGCTCACCGTGCTCGCGGTGTGGGTGCTGTTCCTGGTCGCGGTGCCGGTCTACGCGTGGTCGCGGATCGACAAGGTGGACGCGACGCCGAGCGGCAGCCGCCCGGACGACCAGCCTGGTACGACGTACCTGCTCGTCGGCTCCGACAGCCGGGAGGGGCTGACCCGCAAGCAGCAGCTGGCGTACGGCGTGGGCAAGGCCGAGGGCCGCCGGACCGACACGATCATGCTGCTGCACACCGGCAGCGGACCGAACATGCTGATGTCGATCCCGCGCGACTCACTGGTCGACGTGCCCGGCTACGGCACCACCAAGATCAACGCCGCCTACGCGTTCGGCGGGCCCGACCTGCTCGTCAAGACCATCGAGCAGAACACCGGGATCCGTGTCGACGACTACGTCGAGATCGGGTTCGCCGGCTTCATCAACGCCGTCGACGCGGTGGGCGGCGTGCAGATCTGCCCCCAGCAGCGGATGAAGGACAAGCTCGCCAACCTGGACATCAAGAAGGGCTGCCAGGAGGCCGACGGCACGGTCGCGCTCGGCTACGCACGCTCGCGGCACACCTCGGGCCTCGGCGACATCGACCGCGCCCGGCACCAGCGTGAGGTGGTCAGCGCGGTCGGCGACAAGGCCGTCTCGCCGTGGACGGTGATCAACCCGGTCCGCTACTGGCGGCTGGCGATGGCCGGCTCCGACTCGCTCGCGGTGGGCGAGGACACCGGGATGATCGCGACGATGCGGTTCGCCTACGCGATGACCCGGGTGAACGGCAAGAACGGCCTCACCTGCGGCGTACCGATCGCCGACCTGGCGGTGCACTGGGACTCCGACCGCGCCCGGCGGCTGTTCCGGTTCGTCAAGGAGGACAAGACCGCGGACATCCCCAAGCCGCTGTGCCGGCCCTCGGGTCTGCGCAACGGGTGAGCCGGGTCACGGTTGAACCGGATGCCGGGTGGGCATGACCGGTTCGTCCCACCTGTCCGACCAGAGAGGTACAGGCGTCGACCGTGCCGAACCCCGCCCACCGCGCCACGCGCACCTCGCTCACCCTCCCCTCCCGACTCGTCCTGGGCATGACCGGCGCCAGCGTCTGTCTCTCGACCGCCGTCGCGGTCGCGGTCACCACGGACCACTCCGACACCACCACGCCGGCGGCGGGTCGCACCGCCCAGGAAGCGGCCTTCCCCACCGCCCACATCGTGACCACCGTCCCGGCGACCACGGTCGAGTCCGTCGCCGACCACGCCCCGAAGCACCGGGCCAAGCACCGCGCGGCCGGCCCGGCCGCCGACCCGGCGCCGGCGGCGCCGAAGCAC
>JABFXA010000441.1 GCA_013361955.1 Nocardioidaceae bacterium | reverse complement strand
CCCCGCGGCCACGCGGCACCCGACGGGCCCGGCTGCGCCTGGTGCACGTCGACCCCTGGTCGATCATGAAGACGGCGTTCCTGCTGTCCATCGCCTTCGGCATCGTCACCGTCGTCTCCGTGGCGGTGGTCTGGTCCGTCCTCGGCGCCGCCGGCGTCTGGGACTCGATCAACCAGACCGTCACCGACGTACTCGGCAGCCAGGGGACGTCGTCGTTCAACGTCGAGGACTACGTCGGCACGAGCCGGGTGCTCGGTTTCACGATGATCGTCGCCGTCGTCGACGTGGTGCTGATCACCGCGATCGCCACCCTCGGCGCCTTCCTCTACAACCTCGCCGCGGCGCTGCTCGGCGGCCTCGAGGTGACCCTTGCGGAGGACGAGCGCTGAGGTGCTCTTGGCAGCGGCTCCCGGTTTGGGAGCCGTCGCGGCGATGCGGTAATCTCACCCCTCGGCCCGGCATCCATCGCCGGGCCGCGGCAGCGAGCACGGGCCTATAGCTCAGACGGTTAGAGCGCTTCCCTGATAAGGAAGAGGTCAGAGGTTCAAGTCCTCTTAGGCCCACCCATCTCTCCGACTCTCGAGCGGCTGTTCCGGCCGCGGCAGGGTGGTAACCCTCCGAGAAGGTCCACCCGACCCGATCGGAGCATCGTCATGGCCCATACCCCTTCACCGCGCACGAGCAGGACGCCGGTGCGCCTCCTGAGCCTGCTGCTGGGAGTGGTCGTGGCCGGCGCGCTGCTGGCGTTGCCCTCGGCGGCGACGGCAGCGGGCAGCATCGGCGCGCTGACGATCAACCCCGACACGGTCCGGGACGGGGCGTCGACGACCGGCACGGTGAGCCTCGGGTTCGCCGACCCGGGGCCGACGGTGGTGCGGCTGTTCTCCAGCGACCCGTCGGTCGCGCAGGTGCCGGTGTCGTTCACGATCCCGGCGGGCCAGACCACCGGCGACTTCACGATCACCACGAACGCCGCCGCGCCGCCGACCATCGTGCAGATCACCGCGGCGACGCCCGACAACATCTCGCGCAGCCACAACATGTCCGTGAACGCCGCGACACCCGCCGGGCCCTCCCTGTCGTCGGTGTCGGTGACGCCGAGCACGATCAACGGCGGCCAGAACGGCACCGGCACGGTCCGGTTCACCGGGCCGATGACGCAGGGGGCGGTGGTGCAACTGTTCAGCAGCAACACCGCTGTCGCCACCGTGCCGCAGGAGACGGTGGTGAGCGCGAACGCGACGACGGGCACGTTCAACGTCGCGACCTCGGCGGTCAGTACGGCGACCCCGGTGACCCTCACCGCGCGCTGGTTCGGCGTCACTCGCACGGTGACGATCACGGTGGCACCGGGTGCGGCGCCGGCGACCGACGTCGTCCGGATCACCAAGGCGGAGTGGAAGAAGGGGCTGATGACGATCGAGGCGACCAGCACCAACCCGAACGCGATCCTGGGGGTCTACTCCTCGTCGGGCAGCTTCATGTTCAACCTGACCAACCAGGGCGGTGGCCGGTACTTCGACCAGCGCGGGTTCGTGTTCAACCCGCAGCAGATCTCCGTGCGCAGCAACTTCGGGGGCTCGGCCAGCGCGGTGCTGCGGACGTAGCCGGGGCTCAGGCGCCGAAGTCGACGTCGGCGGTGTCCACCGTGCCGGCGGTGCGGCCCGGTGCGGTGTGGTACTTCCAGTACAGGTTCGTGTGCGCGATGACCAGGTCGGGCGTGGGGGCGCCGTACGTCGAGAGGTCCTCGGTGGTGTGCGCATCGCCGACCAGCGTCGCGTCGTAGCCACGGACGATCGCGCCGTGCAGCGTCGAGCGGATGCACTCGTCGGTCTGGGCACCGGTGACCACGAGCCGGCCGATGCCGCGGTCGGCCAGCACGGACTCCAGGTCGGTGTCCTCGAAGGAGTCGGCGAAGGTCTTCTGCACGACGGGTTCGGCGTCGTCGATGGTGAGCTCGGGGACGTACCGCCACGCGTCGCTGTCGCGGGTCAGCTCCTCGCTGTTGTGCTGGACCCAGACGACGTCGACGCCGCCGGCGCGGGCTCGCTCGACGAGCGTGCCGATGTTCGCGACGACCTTGTCGCGCTCGTGAGCCTGGCCGACGACGCCGTTCTGGACGTCGATGACGAGCAGGGCGGTGTGCGGTCGGTTGTCGAGCGTGGTCATGCATCGAGCCTAGGCCCGCGCACCGACAGGTCAGAGCTGCGCGATCCCCACGTCGGCGAGCACGGCGCGGCTCTTGCCGGCGCCCTTGGCCTGGTACATCGCCGAGTCGGCGGAGCGGAGCAGCAGGGCCGCCGTCGCCTCCCGCTCGACCTCGGCGAGCTGAGCCGCGACGGGCGAGTCCAGGCTGAGACGGTTCACGCGGCGGTCACCTTCCGGAGCCGGCCGGCCGTGGTGCCGCGCGATGCCGACGCTGACCGACGTACGCACCGCCCGACCCTGTACCTCGACCGGCTCGCGCATCGCGGTGACGACGCGGTCGGCGACCTGCATCTCGTTGGCGGAGTCCTCGAGCAGGATCGCGAACTCGTCGCCGCCGAGCCGGGCCACCGTGTCGGTGACCCGGACGCAGTCGAGGAGCCGGTGCGCGACGAGCTGCAGCAGCAGGTCGCCGGCCTCGTGGCCGAACTGGTCGTTGACGAGCTTGAAGTCGTCGAGGTCGCAGAACAGCACGCTGACGTTCGACTCCGGCTGCAACAGCGCCCGGTCGAGGCGGTCGGCGAAGAGCACGCGGTTCGCCAGCCCGGTCAGCGCATCGTGCAGCGCCTGGTGCTCGAGGGCGTCGCGGGCCTCGGCGAGGGCGCTGAGCAGGCGCAGGTTGTCTACCATCGCGAGGGCTTGCCGGGTGAGCACGATCAGCACCAGGGCCATGCCGAGCGCGACGTCGACGGCGAGGTGCTGGTGGGACGTGAGCAGGCTGACGCACAGGGCGCACATCGCGGCGACGACCGGCACGTAGGGCAGCAGCACCCGGAGCAGCGACGGCCGGCTCACGCGCAGCCCGGCCTTCTCCTGACGTTCGGCGGTCACGTCGGCGTCGCCGGCACCCAGGCCGGCCGCACCGACGTACAGGAAGCCCAGGACCCAGCCGCTGCTGATCACGTCGGCCGAGGAGTACTCGCCGAGGGTGGTCAGGTACACGTACGCGCTGTCCGCGAACGCCAGACCGCCCAGGCCGAGCGCGAGCACGAGCAACGTGGCTCGCTCGGCCGCCTGTCCGCGGGCGAGCGCGAGGAGCACGAGCGTGGCGAGCACGACGTCGCCGAGCGGGTACGCGAGCGACAGGCTCAGCGAGAACCAGGTGCCGCCCTCGGCGACCACCGACCCGAGCGCGGTGACCCAGGACAGCACCAGCAGGGACATCGCGATGATCAGGCCGTCGAGCACGTCACGGCCGCGGGCGGCGAGCTGATCGGACTGGCTGCCGAGCCAGGTCACCAGGCCGACGGCGGCGAGCACCGGGAAGAGCAGGAACCCGACGTCCGCCAGCGACGGGAACGGGACCTCCTGGCCGAGCACCACCTCGTAGTACGTCCAGACGACCTGGCCCGCGCCCCACGATCCGGTACCGACGGCCAGCCACGCCCAGGCGCGCCGGCGTCGCCCCTTCGTACGGCGGGCGGCGAGCGCGCAGCCGAGGCTGGCCAGCGTCACGGCCAGCAGCTGGCCGCCGTTGCTCAGCACCAGCACCGCCTGCTCGTCGAGGCCGGGGATCCGGAGCACGGCGATGAAGACGACGCCGAGCAGCGTCGCCGCCATCACATGGATCCAGACCCGCATCGCGGTCTCCCTCCGCAGTCCCCTCGCGATGAGAGTCGCACGCGTCACACACCAAACCGGACGGATCACCGGAAATCCGCCCGTTCGGGCTACCCCTCCTCCACGGACGGCCGGGGCCGTTCGGCTTGGTAGAGTCGTCCGTCGCCCGATCGGAAAGGAACCCCCGTGAAGAAGCTCCTCCTCCTCGCCCTCGCAGCCGGCGCCGCTGTGTTCGCCGCGAAGAAGGCCAAGGACGGTCAGCGCGAGCAGGCCCTGTGGGCCGAGGCCACGGACAACGTCAAGCAGTCCTGACTTCCCCTCGCACCGGGGCCATGGCGCAATTGGTAGCGCACCTGCTTTGCAAGCAGGGGGTTAGGGGTTCGAGTCCCCTTGGCTCCACCACGCCGTCTTCCCGCCCGTGAGGGCGGCACCGCGATCCCCACTGCCCTCCGTCAGCGCCACCGGCTACCGCCTCCAGCACCTCGCGACGAGGACGCGGAGCGGGACAATGGCGGCATGGGCACCCCGGACCCGAAGGTCGACGCCTGGTTCGCGACCTACGACAACCCGCAGAAGGACCTCGTCCAAGCCGTACGGCGGGTGGTGCTCGAGGCCGACCCGCGGGTCACGGAGACGATCAAGTGGCAGGCGCCGACCTTCATGTACAAGGGCAACATCGCGTCGTTCTACCCGAAGTCCAAGGCGCACGTGTCGCTGATGTTCCACACCGGGGCATCGCTCCCCGACCCGTCCGGCCTGCTCGAGGGCGAGGGCGACACGTCGCGGGTGGCGAAGTTCCAGGATGCCGCCGACCTCGACGCGAAGGCCGACGCGTTGCGAGGGCTGGTCGCGGCGTGGATCGAGCAGAAGGGCTGAGCGTCAGGCCGGCGTGACCGACCCCTCGGCGGTGCCGCGGAAGAGCGTCTCGGCGGGCATCCCGGCGACCGCGACCCGGTTGCGTCCGGCGCGCTTCGCGTCGTAGAGCGCCTTGTCGGCCTCGGCCACCAGGTCGGTGTAGTGCGACATGGTCGCGTGCCGGGCGGCGACGCCGGCGGAGCCGGTCACCCGCAGCCGCGGGTCGTCGACGACGGTGATCGCCTCCACCGCGGCGCGCAGCCGGTCGGCCGCGGACGCGGCGTCCTCGAGCCCGGTCTCGCGCAGCAGCACGACGATCTCCTCGCCGCCGTACCGGTACGCGGTGTCGGTGGTCCTCAGCGCCCCGGTCACCGCGTGCGCGACCTCGCGGAGCACCTCGTCGCCGATCAGGTGGCCGTGCTCGTCGTTGAGGCGCTTGAAGTGGTCGAGGTCCATCATCACCAGACTGAGCGGGCGGCCGTAGCGGCGGCACCGCTCCCACTCGGTGTCCACGTCGAGCTCGAAGCGGCGCCGGTTCGGCAGCTGGGTGAGCCCGTCCATGTCCGCGAGCTCGCGGGCGGCGCTGTGCAGGTGCGCGGACTCCAGCGCCGCCGCCGCGGTCGACAGCAGCGCGGCGAGCACCTGCTCGGTGTCCTCGTCGACGTCGGTGCTCGCGGTCTCCAGGACGGCGGTGACCATGCCGGCCAGCACCAGGGGGTACGCCGTGCAGCCGTCACCCACCGCGGGCAGCGCCTCCGCCGCGGCCCGCTGCACCAGCGCGGATGGGACGAGGTGCACCGGGGCCGGCGTGCCGTGCGGGTCCTCACTGCGGTGCGTGGCGCGGAACTCCTGGTTGTCGTCGCGCACCCACAGCGTGGTCCGCTCGCCGAGCAGGTCGGCCGCCGCGGAGGTGACGGTCGCCGACACGTACCGAACGCTCAGGCTTCCGGCGATCTCCCTGCCCACGCTCACCACGGTCTCGAAGCGGTCGGCCAGCCGGGCGAGCCGCTGCTCGCGGGCCAGCGCGTCGCGGGAGGCCCGGTCGAGCTCGGAGGCGAGCTGGCCGAGGGCCCCGCCGATCTCCGCGAGCTCCGGTACGCCGGTGGGCTCGGCGCGCGCGGACAGGTCGCCGTCGCGCAGCCGCTGCACGGTGCCGTGCAGGTCGTCGATGGGGCCGAGGATGCGCCGGTCGAGCTGGCGCCGCCGACGTACGGTGACCGCGCCGGTGCCGGCGAGCAGCACCAGGTAGCTGACCAGCACCACGACGAGCGCCACCTGCTGCCGGTCGAGCGCCTGCTCGCGACGCGACCGGATCGCGTCGGTGCTCGTGGTCTCCGCGACCCGGTAGGCGTCGAACAGCCGCTTCCCCCCGAGCAGGAACGCGGTCAGCGTGCCGTCGTCGCGCTCGTCCGCGGTGAAGCGGGTGTTCGCGGCGCGGTCCGACCAGGCCCGCCAGCGCTGCTCGGCGAGCAGCATCGCCAGCACGTCGTCGGTGACGTCGGGCGACTCGTGCACCCCGGCCATCAGGTTGTCCGAGGCGACGCGGGTGTGCCGCTTGCCGCTCTCGTAGGGCCCCAGGAACCGCCGGTCCCCGGTCGCCAGCCAGGCCCGCAGCCCGGTCTCCTGGTCGAGCATCCCCTCGTGCGCGTCGCGCGCCTGCTTCCCGAGGGCGACGTAGCTCGCCAGCCGCGGCTGGCTGACCAGCAGCAGGTACCCGGACGTGGCCAGGCTCACCACCAGCACCGCGAGGAGCACGCCGAGCGTGAACCGGTGGCTGCTCTGCAGCTCGTCCACCAGTCCTCGGCTGTGCGCACGCGTGGTCGCCACGGGTCTCCGTCCTTCTCCAGAGAGTCGATCGAGGTTACCGGTGCGGCGCCCGGCTCGTCCGTGTTTCCGGGTGTTTCACAGGGATGCGGCGACCGGTCGGCCGACGCCGAAACGTACGCTCGTGACGTGCCCGCCGACCTCCGTGCCCTGCTGGCGCCGCGGCTGTGGGGCCTGCACCTGCTCGCGGTCCTGGCGACCGTCGCGGCGGTGCTCCTCGGGCTCTGGCAGTACGGCGCCTGGCAGTCGCACCGCGAGGACTCCGCCACCTCGCTCGTCGACGCGCGACCCCGCCAGCTCGACTCGGTGCTGACCTCCGACGCCGCCTTCCCCGGTGACGCCGTCGGCCGGCCGGTCTCCTTCGCCGGCCGGTGGCTGCCGCAGGACACCGTGTACGTCGCGGGCCGCCGCCAGCACGGGCGCACCGGCGTGTGGGCGGTGACCCCGGTCGAGGTGTGCGCCACCGGTCGCTCGTGCGCGGGCCGCCCGGCGATCCTCGTCGTCCGGGGCTGGACGCCGACCCGGGCGGACTCGCCCGCCGCGCCGCGCGGCCGGGTCGCGGTGACCGGCTGGCTGCAGCCGGGTGAGGGCACCGGCGTCGCCGACCGCGACCCCACCGACGACGTGCTCCCGCAGCTGCGGATCGCCGACGCGATCCAGCACGTCGACCAGGACCTCTACGGCGGCTACGTGATCGCGAGGGACGCCACCACCGGTCTCCAGCCGGTGACGCCGGGGTCGCTGCCGAAGCCGGACTCGTTCACCGGGCTGCGCAACCTGCTCTACGCCCTGGAGTGGTGGGTGTTCGGTGGCTTCGCGGTGTTCCTCTGGGTGCGCTGGTGCCGCGACGAGCTGGAGCGCTCGCGGGACCGCGAGCCGGTCGACGACCGGGCCGGGGAGAGCCAGGTCACAGGAGTACCGTCGGGCCCGTGAAGGCTGCCCTGCTGCGCTACCGCGTGATGGCGAATGTCGTCGGCGTGCTGCTCATCGTGCTGATCCTCATCGGCGTGCCGCTGAAGTACCTCACCACCGACGGCACCACCCCGCAGCAGCTCGGCGAGTGGATCACGAAGTACCTCGGCATCGCCCACGGCTGGCTCTACATGATCTTCCTGGTGACCGCTTTCTGGCTGTCCCGCAAGGCCCGTTGGGACGTCGCGTTCACCGCGGTGACGCTGCTCTGCGGCACCATCCCGATCCTGTCGTTCTGGGCCGAGCACCGCGCCACCGCCCGGGTGCGCGCGGAGCACGCCGAGATGCTCGAGCCGGTCGGCTGAGCGGCTCCCGGTCATGGCCGCCGAGGGTGACACCGCCTTCGTGCTCGGCGGGGGTGGTCTGCTCGGGGCAGTCGAGGTCGGGATGCTGCGCGCGCTCTTCGAGCGCGGCGTCCGGCCCGACCTGATCCTCGGCACCTCGGTCGGTGCGCTCAACGGCGCGCTGGTCGCCACCGACCCCACGCCCGCGGTCATCGACCGGCTGGTCTCGCTGTGGGAGAGCGCGGTCACCAGCCGCGAGGTGTACGGCGACGGGGCGGTCCGCCAGGTCCGGCGGGCGGTGCGCACGGGCACCCACCTGCACTCCACCCGGCCGCTGCGCGAGCGGCTCGACCAGGAGCTCGGCGACCTCACCTTCCCGGAGCTCGCGGTGCCCTTCCAGTGCTGCGCGGCCAGCATCGAGCGGGCCGCCGAGCACTGGTTCACGCGGGGCCGGGTCGCCGACGCCGTGGTCGCCTCGGCCGCCGTACCGGGACTGCTGCGGCCCGCCGAGATCGACGGCGAGCACTACCTCGACGGCGGCATCGTGAACTCCATCCCGGTGGGTCGCGCCGTCGAGTGCGGTGCCTCCACCGTGTTCGTGCTCCAGGTCGGCCGGGTCGACCGCCCGCTCACCGTGCCGCGGCGGCCGTGGGAGGTGGCCAAGGTGTCCTTCGAGATCGCCCGCCGGCACCGGTTCAACCGCGAGATGGCGATGCTCCCCGGCTACGTCACCGCGCACGTGCTGCCCACCGGCGGCGGGTCGGCGAAGGACGACTCGCTGCTCGGCTACCGCGACTACGGCAGCGTCGAGCGCCGCATCGACCAGGCGTACGTCGCCTCGCGCGCCTACCTCCGGGAGCATCTGTGACCCGCATCGGGCCGGTCGGCTGGTTCCGCCGGATCGTGCTCGCGCCCGCGGTGATCGTGCTGACCGTCCTCCTGCTCACCACCATCCCGCTGTGGCTGATCGCGGCCGCGGTGCTCTCCCCGCTGGTGCCCGGCCGGCTCCGGCCGCTGCGGCTGCTGTCGATGGCGCTGCTGCACCTGGTCCTCGAGAGCCTGATGCTCGTGGAGCTGTTCGGCCTGTGGATCGCCTCCGGCTTCGGGCTGTTCGTCCGGCGGCCGTTCTTCGAGCGGATCCACTACGACATCGTGCAGGCCTACCTGGTGGTCTTCTTCCGCGAGGCCCGTCGGGTGGCCCGCCTGAAGATCGTCACCGAGGGCACCCCGCCCGACGCCTACCCGGGCGAGCCGCTGCTGGTCTGCTGCCGGCACGCCGGGCCGGCCGACTCCTTCACGCTGATGTACGCGCTGATGCACTGGTACGGCCGCGAGCCCCGCGTGGTGCTCAAGGACACCCTCGCCTGGGACCCGGCGATCGACGTGATCCTGAACCGGCTGCCGAGCCGGTTCGTGTCCCCGAACAGCGGCCGGCGCGGGTCCGACGCGCTCGAGCGCCAGGTCGGTGAGCTGGCCTGCAACCTCGACGAGAACGACGCCTTCGTGATCTTCCCGGAGGGCGGCAACTTCACCCCGCAGCGCCGCGAGCGCGCGATCGCGAAGCTGCACCGGCTCGGCCTGCACGGCATGGCGCGCCGCGCGGAACGGATGCAGAACGTCCTCGCCCCACGACCCGGCGGCCTGATCGCCGCGCTCGACGCCGCGCCCGAGGCCGACGTGATCCTCGTCGCGCACACCGGCCTCGACCACCTGCTCACCATCGGCGACATCTGGCGGGAGCTGCCGATGGACAAGCAGATCATCATGCGCTGGTGGCGGGTGCCGCGCGCGGAGATCCCCGAGGGCCGGGACGACCGCATCGACTGGCTCTTCGACTGGTGGGAGCGCATCGACGCGTGGATCGACGAGCACCGGCCGGTCGCCCTGCCACCGCGGTCGGCCCGGATCGGCTGACGACTACTTCTTGCTGACGTCGACCTCTTCGGCGGGGTTGTCCGGGGTGGTCGCGTTGTGCGGCTGGTCGGCCGCGTCGGACGCCGCCTCGGCCGGGTCGGAGGCCGCCTCGTCGTCGCCGGTCTCGGCACGGTGTGCGCCCGCACCGCCTCCGGCGCCGGCCACCGGCCCGCCCCCGGGTGCCGGCGTCGGCGCCGGCGGCGGGGTGTACGACGACTGCCAGTTGTTCGTCGGCTGCCGACGGCCCATCGCCTTGGTGGCGGCGTAGGCGATACCGCCCAGGCCGACCACGATCAAGAGGTTGCGGAGCCGGTGCTTCTGCTTCGGCGCCTCGATCTCGCCCTTCGCGGCGGCGACGACCGCCTTGCCGCGCTTCTTGCCCTCGGTGCGGGCCTCCTCGGTGGCCTCGTCGAGGGACGCCAGTGCGGCGGCGACCGCCGGCATCACGTCCTTCTGGAACCGCTCGCGCGCGTCGGCCACGACGGGCGCGGCCTTCTCGCGGGCATCGTGCACGAACGGCCCGGCCTTCTCCCGGGCGTCCTGCACGAGCGGTCCTGCCTTCTCACGGGCATCTGCGATGACCGGGCCGGCCTTCTCCCTGGCGTCGGCGAGCACGGCGGCAGCCTTGTCACGCGCGGACTCCACGTGCGGGGCGAGCGTGTCGATCCCGTCGCTCGCCTGGTCGCGGAGCTGCTCCCGCAGCGTCTTCTTCTTGCCCACCATCGTCGAGTGGTCCTCTCTGTCCCGTTTGCGCGGGTCGTCGGTGCTCTCGACCCGCGTACACGTGTGTTGCCCGTTTCCGCACCCGATCATGCCCGCTGCGCGGCACCCGAGAAAGCCCGGGTCCACCACCCTGCCACGGCGCTGCACGGGCCCGCTGGAGCGGCGTGGCAGGATCGGGGCGTCACCCGAACCAGAGCCGACCCGAGGAGAGACCCGCACGTGGCGGAGACGTACGCGACCCTGAAGACCAACAAGGGCGACATCGAGGTGCACCTGTTCCCGAACCACGCGCCCAAGACCGTGCAGAACTTCGTCGGCCTGGCCCAGGGCACCCAGGAGTACCAGGTCGCCGAGACCGGCAAGAAGTCGCCGGAGCCGTTCTACGACGGGCTCGGCTTCCACCGGGTCATCGACAACTTCATGATCCAGGGCGGCTGCCCGCTCGGCACCGGCACCGGCGGCCCGGGCTACACGTTCAAGGACGAGTTCCACCCCGAGCTGCAGTTCGACCGGCCGTACCTGCTCGCGATGGCCAACGCCGGGCCGGGCACCAACGGCTCGCAGTTCTTCATCACCACCACCGAGACCCCGTGGCTGAACAACCGGCACACGATCTTCGGCGAGGTCGAGGACACCGACAGCAAGGCCGTCGTGGACGCCATCGGCACCACCGCGACCGGGGCCGGTGACCGCCCCGTCGAGCCGGTGGTCATCGAGTCCGTCACCGTGACCGAGCGCTAGCCGCCACCGGCTCCATGTCCTCCCCGCCGCAGCCGCCGAGCAGCCCGCCCGAGGCGCCGGTCTGCTACCGGCACACCGACCGGGAGGCACACATCCGGTGCCAGCGCTGCGACCGGCCGATCTGCCCCGACTGCATGCGGTCGGCCGCGGTCGGGTTCCAGTGCCCGAGCTGCGTCAAGGAGGGCAGCCGCTCCACCCGCTCCGGCCGGACGGCGTACGGCGGCCAGCGGTCCGCCAACCCGGCGCTCACGTCGAAGGTGCTGGTCGGCGTCAACGCCGCGGTGTGGGCGGCGATCCTGCTCACCAGCGGGTCGGCGCAGCAGATCGGGCTGGCGCTGAGCAGCGGGTTCACGCGCAGCAGGCTGGTCGACGTGCTCGCGCTCACCCCCGTCGGAGCGGTCTTCCAGGAGCCCGACGGCTCGCTGGTGCGGGTGCCGGGCGTCGCCGACGGCGCGTACTGGCAGCTGGCCACCTCGATGTTCGCGCACGTCGCGGTGTGGCACATCGCGTTCAACATGATGGCGCTGTGGTTCCTCGGCCCGCAGTTCGAGCTGGCCATGGGACGGGTCCGCTTCCTCGGGCTCTACCTGGTCTCCGGGCTCACCGGCGCGGCCTCGGTGATGTGGCTGTCCGGTGAGCACTCCGCGACCCTCGGCGCGTCCGGCGCGATCTTCGGGCTGATGGGCGGCCTGCTGGTGATGGCGCTGAAGGTCAACGGCGACGTCCGCGGGGTCGCGACCTGGATCGGTGCGAACTTCCTGATCACCTTCATCCTCGGGTCGTTCATCTCCTGGCAGGGCCACCTCGGCGGCTTCGTCGGCGGGCTGGTGCTCGGCACCGTCTTCGTCTACGCGCCCCGCAAGAACCGGGCCGCCTGGCAGCTGGCCGGGTTCCTGTCGTTCACCACCCTGGTGGTGCTCGCGATCGCGCTGCGCGTCGCGATCCTCAACGGCGCCGGCTGACCCCGCGTCCGGTCCAGACCTCTGTCCGCCCCGGTGGTTCGGGCGCTCCGCCCCCGGGTATCCGTGGCCTGCCTCATCAGGGCTGTCCGCCCCCCTCGCCGGCGAACGTCCACACGTGGGGATAAGTTCTGTGGACGAAATTCCAGCGGTGTAACTTCGCCCACAGATTGATCCACAGATGTGCAGAACCGGTGCCGCGGCCCGTGCGCGACACCGGTTCTCGGTTGTTCAGGGGGCCTGGGGCTCACTCCCAGTGCGTGGCGTACACGAACCCGACGGCCATGAAGCCGATCCCCACCACCAGGTTGTACTGGCTCAGGTCGGTGAGCAGCGGGACGTCCGCCTCGCTGCCGATCACGTAGTACGTGACGATCCAGATCAGCCCGATCAGGAAGCAGCCGAGCATCCCGACCACCACGCCCCGGCCGCGGCCGAGCGGCGTGGAGGGGTGGGCGGCGACGGCGAGGCCGACGAACAGCAGACCGAAGCCGATCAGGTAGTTCCACCGGCCCAGGTCGCCCATCCAGGTCAGCGACTTCCCGTCGCCGTCCGGGCCGGCGACCGTCACGTAGACGACCAGCCAGGCGATGCCGGCGAGCACCAGCAGTGCCGCGACGGCGGTGCGGACCATCGAGGTGCGGTTGTCCGGACCGAGGTTCACCTTGGCGCCGCGGGTCGGCTGCGAGCCGCGGCGAGACGATCGGGAGTCGGACACGGAGGCGCTCCTGCACAGTGGGGACAGTCGATGGTCACCCCGGGTTGGGGACCTCGGCTACCTTAGACGGCGATCCACCGCACGCTCGACCCGCCCCGACGTGCCTTCCCCGATCCGAGAGAACGTGATGGCCGAGCAACCGCAGCGCCTGCCCTGGTGGCGGCGGGTCGGCGACGCGCTCGCCGCGCGGGCCTCGGCGTACCGGTCCCGGTCGATGCGCTGGCGGCTGCTCGCCCCGGCGGTCTTCGTGGTCGCCGGCGCGCTGTTCGTCACCAGCATGGTCAGCTCCGGTGGCACCGACCTGCGCGCCGGCCGGTACGACGACCTCGACGGCCTCGCCAACAACGAGGCCCGCGACCTCGCCGGCCTGCGGGCGCAGGCGTCGGACCTGAACGGGCAGGTCGACCGGCTCAGCAAGGACCTCGGCTCGTCCGACGCGCGCAGCGCACGTGCGCGCGCCGACGCCCTGCGCGGACCGGCCGGCCTGCAGCCGGTGCACGGTCCCGGCCTCACCATCACGCTCGACGACGCCCCCGACGAGGCGCTCGCCGCGGTCGGCGACAGCGGCGACGTCAGCCAGCTGCTCGTGCACCAGCAGGACATCCAGGCGGTGGCCAACGCGCTGTGGGCCGGCGGCGCCGAGGCGATGACGATCCAGGGTCAGCGGGTGGTCGCCACCACTGGCATCAAGTGCGTCGGCAACACCGTGGTCCTGCACGGCGTGCCGTACTCCCCGCCGTACCGGATCTCGGCCATCGGCCCCGCCGACGAGATGCGCTCGGCGGTGTTCTCCGACCAGCAGATCCAGCTCTACCTGCAGGTCGTCGAGGCGGCCGGCCTCGGCTGGGCCCTCGAGGACGCTCCCGAGCTGAGCATGCCGGGCTTCCGCGGCTCCACCGACCTGGAGTTCGCCCGGGTCGGCTGACGCGCCCGGCCCGGTTCCGAGGCTCGCTTCGCTCGCACCTCAACCGGCGGAGGGTCTACGGGCTGGGCGGGAAGCTCGGCGAGGACGGGGTCGGGGACGGCGTGGGCGAAGGCGTCGGGGTCGGCGTCGGGGTGGGTGTCGGCGTCGGCTTCTCGTACGTCGACACGGTGATCACCACGGTGGTGCCCTGCGGCTGCGTGGTGAACGCCTCGGGGCTCTGCTTGAGCACCTCGCCCTTCTGCGACGGGGTGTTCGGGTCGTTGACGACGTCGACGTTGAACCCGGCGCGCTGCAGCTTGTCGCGGGCGGCGTTCTCCTTCAGGCCGACGACACTGGGCACCTCCTTGGGCCCGGCGGAGAAGACCACGGTGACCGTGCTGCCCTTGCTGACCGAGGTGGCCGGCCGCGGGTCGCTGTCGATCACCACGTCCCTCTTCTCGTCCGACTGCTTCTCGACCAGCTTCACCTGGAGGCCGGCGTCGGTGAGCCGCTGCCGGGCGACGTCCTTGTTCTCGCCGATGATGTCCGGCACCACCACCTGGGGCAGGCCGGTGGAGACGACCAGGTCGATCGGGTCGCCGGGCGGGAGCGTGGCCAGCGCCCTCGGGTCCTGCGAGATGACCCGCCCCTTCGGCACGTCCTCGGAGGCCTCCTCGGTGACGCTGCCGACGCTGAAGCCGGCCTGCCGGATCCGCTGCTCGGCCTGCTGCTGGGTGAGGTTCACCAGCTGCGGCACGGTCTTCTCGTCGGGCGAGGAGCTGAACAGCATCGGACCGACGATCGCGGCGAGGACGATCAGCGCGACCACGCCGATGATCGCCAGGATCAGCGGCCACCTCTTCTTCTTCTCCTCCTCGTCGTCGCGGTGCGCGCCGCCGGCCACCACCGTGGTGGCGCCGTCGTCGGGCACGAAGCCGTCGTCGTCGCCGACCGGTACGGCGGGCGCGGTGACCGGCTTGCCGGCGAGGTACCGCTCGATGTCCGCGCGCATCGCGGCGGCGCTCTGGTAGCGGTCCTCGACCCGCTTGGTGAGCGCCTTCATCACGATCGCGTCGATCTCCGGCGCCAGCTCGGTGTCGACGGAGGACGGCGGCGCGGCCTGCTCCCGCACGTGCTGGTAGGCCACCGACACCGGGCTCTCGCCGACGAACGGCGGCCGGCCGGTCAGCAGCTCGTAGAGCAGGCAGCCGGTGGAGTACACGTCGCTGCGGGAGTCGACGGTCTCGCCGCGCGCCTGCTCGGGCGACAGGTACTGCGCGGTGCCGACCACCGCGGCGGTCTGGGTCATCGTCGAGGACGAGTCGGCGATCGCCCGGGCGATGCCGAAGTCCATCACCTTCACGTCGCCGCTCGGGGTGAGCATCACGTTGGCGGGCTTGATGTCGCGGTGCACGATGCCGGCCCGGTGGCTGTAGTCGAGGGCGGAGAGCACGCCGGAGGTGATCTCCAGGGCGCGCTCGGGGAGGATCTTGCGGCCTTCGCGGAGGATCTCGCGCAGCGTGCGGCCGGCGACGTACTCCATCACGATGTAGGGCTGCGGGACGTGCGAGCCGTCGGTCGACTGCTCCTCGCCGGTGTCGTAGACGGACACGATCGAGGGGTGGTTCAAGGAGGCGGAGGCCTGCGCCTCGCGGCGGAACCGGGCCTGGAACGTCGGGTCGCTGGCCAGGTCGGTGCGCAGCCTCTTGATCGCCACGACCCGACCGAGGCGGACGTCGGTGCCCTTGCGCACCTCGGCCATCCCACCGCGACCGAGGAGCTCACCGAGCTCGTAACGCCCGCCGACACGGCGGCCCTGACCGCCGATCTGGTCGTTGCTCATGGCTCAGTCGTCGCCCTTCCCTTGACCGTTCCCGTTGCCGTTCCCGTTGCCGGGCCCACTGTTGTCCGTCGGCGACGCCTTCTCGGGGTCGCCGAACACGGACAGCGTGATCGTGGAGCCGGGCTCCACCCGGCCGGTGGGGCTCACGTCGGCCACGATGTCCTTCTCCTGGTCGCCGGGGTTGGGCACCTCCTGCTCCTCGACGTCGAGGCCGAGGTCCTTGAGGTCGCTCTCCGCCTCGTCCTTGGGCCGGCCGACGTAGTCGCTGCGGCGTACCTCGACCCGGTCGTCGGGCGTCGCGCTCGGCGAGGGCTTCTTCTTCGGCGGCGGGGTGGTGGGGTTGCCCTGGTCGGGCGTGGACTGCTGGCTGGGGGTGCCGCCGGTGCTCGGCTGGTCCGGGGACTGCTGCGACAGCAGCGCGACCGCGCCGAGCGCGAGCAGCAGCGCGACCGCGGCCAGCACCCACGGCAGCCAGGGCGGCAGCCCCCGCCGGCGGCGCCGGTCGTCGTCGGGGTCGCGGGGCGGGAC